>JAUNJD010000143.1 GCA_030523205.1 Bacteroides sp. | reverse complement strand
TGCCTTTTTATACGCTACTACGAACTTCTTTTATATTAACTTGCGAAACTTGAATTAATAAAATAATTGCTTCCGGATACGGATGCTGTTTTCCGTTTCCGAAAGCAAATGTAGGCTATCGATTGGATACAAATGTTCCAATTCCATTTCCCATCAAATCAATACGTTCCGATTTGTTATTTCGAGCGTTCTATTTTTGTAGGGCACTAATTATTAACTGATTAGACAAGTGTTTATTGAATATTCTGACGAACGCTTGCCGCATATTCGGAAGGTGTCATTTGAGTATATTTCTTAAAGAATACATTGAATGCGGTTTTTGAATTGAAGCCACTCTCGTAGGCAATGGCCAAAAACGACCAATTGATATGCTCCTTGGACGAGATGAGTTGCTTGGCATACTCTACCCTGTATTCATTAATGAAGGTAGAGAAGTTTTTCTTCATATATTCATTGAGGGTTTCAGTGATATACGGACGAGGAATGCCGGTTTGTGCCGACAGCTTAACAATGGACAACTCCGGGTCTTTCCACACCTTTTCTACCTCCATATATGCTGTCAGTTGTTTGGCATAAGCTTGGGCTTGTTCTTTCTTCAAGCCCGACTTGGTATAGCGCACCTTGTCATCAGGAGCCTTTTCCATATCCACAGAAGAAGGCTGGCTCACCGGTTCCTGAATAAGTTGCTGTTGTTTCAATCCAAACCAACTGAGCACCCCCACAATCAGCAAGGAAACAGGATTTCCCAACTGATCCAAAAAGAATACAGAAATGCCTTTTACCTGTAATCTAGCCATTACGATTGTATAGTTATAGAACACAAAGCAGAAGATGGTCAAGAACAACAGCCAGTTCAAACTTATCTTAGAAGACTTAAACGAATAAAAGTCTCCCATTTTCCGCTTGTACTTAAGGATTTTGACAATGACCAACGTGTCATAAATCCAAACGGAAGCAATCAAGACATCCCCCAAGAAGCTTTTGACGATTCCCCACAGATATGTTTTTTCACTAATATACACGCTCGAATCTGCGCCAATACACCCAATCACAATAAGCAAGAGGATTCCCGCTGCCGCCGGGACCAGATGAAAATAATCCATCCGATTGAACCGAATCTCATCCAAAATAATGTATTTGGAATAAAGATAAAGCAAAGACTGAAACAGCTGGGTGAGAATAATGGAGATAGGCCACACCATGCCTTTGATTCCGAATTCTATCTTCACAATATCCAATACAAACAGCATGAGCGAACCTGCCAACCATACGCATAAGATACGGTCGGCTATTTTCAGACGCTCTTTCTTCAAAAGAAGCAGGATAGCGAAAGACGATAGCGCAATGCCAAAACATGAAATAATCAATATCCCCATAGTGTAGCCTGCATTATTAACAAATAAATCAATTTGTCTTCTTCCTTGCCTTGGCAAGTGCCTTCATCTTCTCATTAATCAGAAGGCAAGCCGGGTTGAGCACTGTGCCATGATTAAAGCCCTGCAACTCATAAAGTACCACCTCTACCCCCATTGCCTTAAGGAGTGCATACAAATGTGCGTTTTCTTCATACCGTGCCAGCATTTCCAATTCTCTGTCTCCCGTTATCAACATCATAGGCACAGCATCTTTACGTACATTGTTCGATGGAGCATATTGGTCAATGATGGGGACATCAGAAGGCAATCCACGCTCCTTGCGGATGGTATAGTGCGTAGTGGTCTGCCCGCTTATGGGGAAAACACCCGCCAATCTGTTGGCGTCAATTCCCCACTTCCCCAAATAGTCTTTGGCTAAACCGAGCATAAGAACAAGGTATCCGCCCGCCGAGTGTCCGGATAGATATATTTGAGCAGGATCGCCTCCATACTTCTGAATGTTTTCAAATACCCAGGCTACCGCTTCGGCGGCATCTTCCGTATAGGCAGGATTGCTGGCACGCGGACTCAACCGATAATTCACCGCTACCACTGCATATCCTTGATTTAAAAGTTCCTTGGGAAAATGTTTGGCACCAAACTCCAAGCCACCCCCATGAAACCAGACAAGCGTGGCAAAACTTTCCTTATTGGTAGGATAAATGATATCCAGTTTACACCTTTCCTGCTTATAAGCATCCGTTTCATCAGTGTGCAAATAAGAAATATTCTTTTCCATACGATAACCTTCGGTTATTTCTTGAGCCTGCAACACATAGCACAACAACACCTGGCAGATTATAAAAATAAAAGTGCTCCTTTTCATCTTACGAAATATTAATCTGTGTGTAACAAAAGAGTGTTTTTCATGAGAACCAAGTCTCAGATTCACTACAAAATTAGTGATTTATTTGAGATATTAAACTATCATTCAAATAAAAGTCAGACAGCAACATCTATGTTTCCGATTGAATTTGAGCCTAATAACATAAATGCCAAGCTGAAATCCGGTACAAATCATTGGCCATATAGATGCCTCCTGTCGGATATATATTTCCCGCGCGTTGGGCATATATATCCAGCACGTCAGCCATATAGATGCCGCAAGTGGGATATATAGATGGAAGAAACTGCCTCAAAATCCCCTTTACGTAAAAGCGTTTCTGAAAAAAAAGTGTATATTTGTGCATCCATAAGAAACCTATTGTCTATGATAACAAGTCAATTGCTACATCCCGAAAGCATCGTCGTAGTGGGTGCTTCGAACAACGTACACAAGCCCGGAGGGGCTATCTTGAAGAATCTCATCAGTGGTGGCTACACCGGCCGGCTGAGTGCCGTCAATCCCAAGGAAAGTCTGGTGCAGGGCGTAACGGCCTTTGCCGACGTGGCCGACATACCCGATACCGACCTCGCCATACTGGCCATCCCCGCCGCCCTCTGCCCCGATGCCGTGGAGGTGCTTGCCGCGCAGAAGCACGTACGCGCCTTCATCATCCTTTCCGCCGGATTTGGCGAAGAGACCCACGAGGGGGCCTTGCTGGAAGAGCGCATACTGGAGACCGTCAACCGATACGGCGCCTCGCTCATCGGCCCCAACTGCATCGGCTACATGAATGCGTGGCACCACAGCGTATTCAGCCAACCCATCCCGCAGCTGCATCCGCAAGGCGTGGACCTCATCTCCAGCTCCGGCGCCACGGCGGTGTTCATCCTCGAAAGCGCCGTCACCAAGGGGTTGCAGTTCTGCTCCGTGTGGTCGGTGGGCAACGCCAAGCAGATTGGCGTGGAAGACGTGCTGCAATACATGGACGAGCATTTCGATGCCGAGCACGATTCGCACATCAAATTATTGTATATCGAGAGTATAGCCGACCCCGACCGTCTGCTGTTCCATGCCTCGTCGCTGATAAAGAAGGGGTGCCGCATTGCCGCCATCAAGGCAGGCAGCAGCGAGAGCGGAAGCCGTGCAGCCAGCTCGCATACGGGTGCCATAGCCAGCAGCGACTCGGCAGTGGAGGCCTTGTTCCGCAAGGCGGGCATCGTGCGCTGCTTCTCGCGCGAGGAGCTGACCACCGTGGGCTGCATCTTCACCCTGCCCGAACTGCGGGGGCGCAACTTCGCCATCATCACCCATGCCGGCGGGCCGGGCGTGATGCTGACCGACGCACTGAGCAAGGGCGGACTGAACGTACCCCGTCTGGAAGGCCCCGTAGCCGAGGAGCTGAAGAGCAAGCTTTATCCCGGTGCCGCCGTGGGCAACCCCATCGACATACTGGCCACGGGCACTCCCGAGCACCTGCGCCTCTGCTTGGAATACTGCGAAAACAAGTTCGACGAGATAGACGCCGTGATGGCCATCTTCGGCACACCGGGCTTGGTGACCATGTTCGAGATGTACGACGTGCTGCACGAGAAGATGCTGACTTGCAAGAAACCCATCTTCCCCATCCTGCCCTCCATCAACACCGCCGGAGCCGAAGTGTCGGACTTCCTGGCCAAGGGCCATGTGAACTTTGCCGACGAGGTGACGCTGGGCACCACGCTGTCGCGCATCATGAACACCTCGCGTCCTGCGGCCAACGAAATAGAGCTGTTCGGCGTTGACGTGCCCCGCATCCGCCGCATCATCGACTCCATACAGACCGACGGCTACATAGCGCCCCACTATGTGCAGGCCCTGCTGCGATCGGCGGGCATCCCCGTAGTGGACGAATTTGTGTCGTCCCACAAGGAAGAGGTGCTGGCCTTTGCCCGCCGCACGGGGTTCCCCGTGGTGGCCAAGGTGGTAGGCCCTGTCCATAAGTCGGACGTGGGCGGCGTGGTGCTCCACATCAAGACAGAGCAGCATCTGGCACTGGAGTTCGACCGCATGATGCAGATTCCCGCAGCCACCGCCGTCATGGTGCAGCCCATGCTGAAGGGTACGGAGCTGTTTGTCGGCGCCAAGTACGAAGAGAAGTTCGGCCACGTGGTGCTCTGCGGACTGGGCGGCATCTTCGTGGAGGTGCTGAAGGACGTATCGTCCGGTCTGGCACCGTTGTCCTACGAAGAAGCCTACTCCATGATTCGCTCCCTGCGTGCCTACAAGATAATCAAGGGCACGCGCGGACAGAAGGGAGTGAACGAAGACAAGTTTGCCGAAATCATCGTCCGCCTCTCCACCCTCCTACGCTTTGCCACCGAGATTAAGGAGATGGACATCAATCCGCTGATGGCTACGGAGAAGCACGTGATAGCCGTGGATGCGCGGATTAGGATAGAGAAGGGGAAGGAGGAGGAATAAGCGAGGCAGTTGTCCTCCCGTCAACCACCCCAAAACTAAAGAACTCAACAACTCATGAACTCAAAAGCTCATAAGCTTAAACTCATAAACTTAAAAACTAAAGAACTCAAAAACTTAAAAATATGAAGACCTTAAAACAATTCGTATGGACACTTGTATGGATGCTGTTGGCGGCATCGCCCGCACTGGCGCAGCAGAGTGTCGTTTTGGGAGACAATCCGGTGTTGCCCGGATTTCATGCTGACCCTGAGATATTGTATGCTCAGCAGACGAAGAAATACTACATCTATTCCACCACCGACGGACAGCCCGGATGGGGTGGATGGTACTTCACCGTATTCTCTTCGGATGACCTGAAATCGTGGAAAGAAGAAGGGGTAGCCCTCGACCTGAAGTCCGAACAAGTGCCTTGGGCCAACGGCAACGCATGGGCACCTTGCATCGAAGAGAAGAAGGTGGACGGCAAGTATCGCTACTACTTCTATTACAGCGGAAACCCCAAGGCGGGAGGCGGCAAACAGATAGGAGTGGCTACGAGCGACTCGCCCACCGGACCGTTCACCGACCTGGGACACCCCATCGTCACCCAATCGCCCACCGGTGGCGGACAGCAAATAGACGTGGATGTATTTACCGACCCCGTCTCCGGCAAGGCATACCTGTATTGGGGCAACGGCTACATGGCGGGTGCCGAGCTGAACGAAGATATGCTCTCGGTGAAGCAAGAGACCGTCACCGTGCTGACACCGCAGGGAGGAACTCTGCAAGACTACGCCTATCGTGAGGCTCCCTACGTGTTCTACCGCAAGGGAATCTATTACTTCCTGTGGTCGGTGGATGATACCGGCTCGCCCAATTATCATGTGGCTTACGGCACTTCTACCTCTCCGCTCGGTCCTATCGAAGTGGCCAAGGAACCCGTGATACTGATACAGGATTCTTCCAAAGAAATCTATGGCCCGGCACACAATGCTGTCATCCAGCTGCCCGGCACGGACGAATGGCTGATAGTGTATCACCGCATCAACAAGGATTATCTGAAAAACGCACCGGGCATCCACCGCGAAGTGTGCATCGACCGAATGACGTTCAACACCGACGGCACCATCAAGCGCGTTGTCCCTACGACTACCCCGCCACGGTCGGTAAAAGAGGTTATCACCAACAGTCCGGACGGAAAGCTGCAACTCACCGTATCGTGCCCCGAGGGCAGGAAGCCGACTTATACGGTCGCCTACAACGGTAAGCCGATGGTGGCATCTTCTCCGCTGGGTCTGCAAACCAATGCGGGAGATTTCTCCACGGGCCTGACACTGACCGGACACACCGAACGGCAGATTGACACGACATATACCCAAACACGCATCAAGACTTCCCGCGTGCATTATCGTGCCACCGAGACCGTATGTTCGTTCACCAATGCCCGCGGACAGAAAATGGACATCACCTTCCGCGTGAGCGACAACGACGTAGCCTTCCGCTATACGCTGCCCCGCCTGGGCGAAACGGGGAGCATCGTGGTCAATGCCGAAGAGACGGGATTCCGCTTCCCGGACGAGACCACCACGTTCCTCTGTCCACAAAGCGACCCCATGATTGGCTGGAAACGTACCAAGCCCAGCTACGAAGAAGAATATAAGGCCGATATGCCGATGAGCACCCGCTCGGGCTACGGACACGGCTACACCTTCCCTTGTCTGTTCAAGGTAGGCGAGAATGGTTGGGTATTGGTAAGCGAGACCGGAGTAGACAGCCGTTACTGCGCTTCACGTCTGGCCGACGTATCCGAGGGAAATCTCTATCGGGTGGCCTTCCCCATGCCCGGCGAAAACAACGGAAACGGCACGGTGGCTCCGGCCTTCTCCTTGCCCGGCTCTACACCGTGGCGCACCATCACCGTAGGCGAGACCTTGCAACCGGTGGTAGAGACCACCATTCCCTGGAGCGTAGTGGAACCCCTGTACGAGCCGTCCTGCGATTACCGCATGGGACGTGGCACGTGGAGCTGGATTCTGTGGCAGGACGGGAGCATCAACTACGACGACCAAGTACGCTTTATTGACTTGGCAGCCATCATGGGCTACGAATATGTGCTGATAGACAACTGGTGGAACACGCGCATCGGACGCGACCGCATGGAGCAACTGGCGCGGTATGCACAGGGCAAGCAAGTGGACCTCTTCTTGTGGTATAGCTCCAGCGGTTACTGGAATGACATTGAGCAAGGCCCCACCAACCTGATGGACAACCCCATCGCCCGCAAGCGCGAGATGAAGTGGTTGCAACGGCTGGGTGTGAAGGGAATCAAAGTTGACTTCTTCGGTGGCGACAAGCAAGAGACGATGCGCCTATACGAGGCCATCTTGAGTGATGCCAACGAATACGGGCTGATGGTCATCTTCCATGGCTGCACATTACCGCGCGGCTGGGAGCGTATGTATCCCAACTATGTGGGCAGCGAGGCCGTGCTGGCATCGGAGAATCTGGTGTTCGGCCAGCACTTCTGCGACCAAGAGGCTTTCAATGCTTGCCTGCACCCCTTCATACGCAATGCCGTGGGCAGCATGGAATTTGGCGGTTGCGTCCTCAATCATCGCCTAAACAAGGGGAACGACGGTGGCACCACCCGCCGCACAACGGATGTGTTCCAGTTGGCCACAACCATCCTGTTCCAGAATGCAATACAGAACTTTGCCTTGGCTCCCAACAATCTGACCGATGCTCCGTCCGTCTGCCTCGACTTCCTGAAGGACGTTCCTACCGAATGGGACGAAACCCGCTTCATCGACGGTTATCCCGGACGCTACGTGGTGCTTGCCCGCCGTCACGGCGATTGCTGGTACTTGGCGGCAGTCAACGCCACTTCCGAGCCATTGAAGCTGAAGCTGAAACTGCCCATGTTTGCCGGACAGAAGGTTAACTTCTACAGCGACGACAAGCAGTTGGCTCCCCAGTTGCAGCAACGGGCAGTGAAAGCCGACGGCAGCTTCCAGCTACTCATCCAGCCCCAAGGCGGCAATGTGCTGACAACGCTGAAGTAATTGGCATTTCGCTATAACCTCAGTTTTCAAGCCCCTATATCGTTTCGTCACGGTATAGGGGCTTCATTATTTGGTAATATGACAAAACCGAAAAAAAGTGCAGATGCAATGCAGTATTCGGGGTGATGCCGCATTTATGTTCATAGAGAAATATAAAAATCGAGGCAACGCTATGAAGCAACAAAGAAAACAATGGCTACAACTCTGCAACCGGATGCTATCCGGCACATTGGTACTGCTGGGCTTCGCATCGTGCACCGGCGAAGAGGCACAGGAGTACGGACAGCCATACGCCGAATATCAGATAAAGGGCAAGGTGACGGACACAGACAACCGCCCCATGAACGGCGCACGCATCATCGTGAAAGAACAGAACAACGACGGAGAAGTCATCCCTTATCAAAATAACGACACCCTATACACAGAACAGACGGGCACGTACATCTATACGAACTGCGGCCTCAACGCAGGACGCTTCCGCGTGGTGTGCGAAGACCCTACGGGCATCAATGCAGCAGACTCCACAGACGTGAAGATGGAACCTAGCGGAGGCAGCGGCTGGTATCAGGGCAGCGACAGCAAAGAGGTGAATTTCCAACTAAAGAAGAAGGAGTAACGAGCGGTGGGAGAACTGTCTGTCCGTAAACGCCTGGCACTGGAGGTGGCACGCAAGATGCGCAACAACCTGAAGGAACTGCATCCGCTGAAGCAGCTCTTCTGGGAGTGTACGCAGCGGTGCAACCTGCGATGCAAGCACTGCGGCAGCGACTGCAAGCAGACAGCGGTCACCCGTGATATGCCGGCTGCCGACTTCTTGCGGGTAATCGACTCCATCGTGCCGCACGTCAATCCTCACAAAGTCAGCATTATCATCACCGGAGGCGAACCACTGATGCGCCACGACCTGGAGGATGTGGGGCTGGCACTGTACCGACGCGGCTTCCCGTGGGGCATGGTGTCCAACGGCCTCTACCTCACCCCCGACCGCCTACAATGCCTGATGGCGGCCGGTATGCACTCCATCACCATCAGTCTGGACGGTTTCAGTGAGGCGCACAACTGGCTGCGCGGTCATCCCGAAAGCCACAATAGGGCCGTAGAGGCTATCAGACTGCTGACCCACGAACCAGAACTGACGTGGGACGTAGTGACCTGCGTCAACCGCCGCAACTACGCCTCGCTGACGGAGATGAAGGAATTCCTACGGTCGATAGGCGTGCCCGGTTGGCGGATGTTCACCATATTCCCCGTAGGACGCGCGGCACAGCATCCCGAACTCCAGCTGACGAATGAAGAGTTCACCGGACTGATGGAATTCATCAAGCGCAGTCGGCAGGAGGACGGAACCATGCACATCAGCTATGGCTGTGAAGGATTCTTGGGGCGTTATGAGGGCGAAGTGCGCGACCACTTCTTCACCTGCAACGCCGGACTGAGCGTAGCTTCCGTGTTGGCCGACGGCTCCATATCGGCCTGCCCCAGCATCCGCAGCGACTTCGGCCAAGGCAACATATACGAAGACGACTTCATGCACGTGTGGGAAACCCGCTTTCATGACTTCCGCAACCGCGAATGGAAGCGCAAGGGCATCTGCACCGACTGCCGATTCTTCCGCTACTGCGAAGGCAACGGTATGCACCTGAGGGACGCGAACGGCAATCTGCTGTTCTGTCACTATCACTGGCTGACACCGCCGAATGCCGACAGCCGAGATGTTGAAATACAGAATACCTGACCTTACCTATATAAAAGAACGACGTAGTTCATTAAAAATAAGGGCGTACTTGGTGCGCTCTTATTTTTTTTCTACTTTTGCCTACGGATTGAGGCAACTCTTTCCACATACTTACTAGTAAAGCGTTTTTGCTTTATCCTTTTCACGAAAATCGCCAAATCTTTCAAGTACAGGATTAAGCAGTCAAAAAAACGCTCATGCTTGCCTATATCCACCCCTCGGCAAGAGGGGACTGATATATCGGCACGGCGTGGGGTGGACTGTTTATTGTACTTTAGGCGTTTGGCGATGCCTCGTGAAAGATAAACCGAACATTGTCCCACGCTTTTTTTATGTACATAACCCAACAGCCCGACGAAGGGACGCAATGGCTGTGACAAAAAGACATTTGGCCATGATTCTCAACAAAGAAGAGCTACTGAAACTGGATGGTTCGATGATGGACCACCCCTCATTTAAAGCGATAATGAAAGACGGAAAGATATCTGAAGTCAAGCTGAAAGCACAGATGCAGAAGGTGATGACCCTACTGGAGGACATCGAGCACCGTTCTTCCCCCGAACAGCAGAAGGAGCTGGAACACTTCCTGACGGAAATGAATGTGCTGTTCACAGCCTACAACTACCATGCTTTGCAGACGGTGATACTCTGAACGAATCAGGCTGTATGTTTTCGGCGAATGGAAGGAGCACGACAGGAAAAGAAAACTGCATTCTTTACAAACAACCATCCTTGCGGCTGGGGGATATTCAGATGCCGAAACATAGTGGAAAAGTTGTTCTTCGTAGCAAATAATTTTGCGATGCGAAGAGAAATGGCATATGCTGTGCCTACCTTTGCTCGCAACATTTTAAAGCTATCTGTATATGAACTATAATACGAAAACTGAATACGGTTAACGATAATTAGCATAAGTATG
>JAUNJD010000142.1 GCA_030523205.1 Bacteroides sp. | reverse complement strand
GAAGTTCGTCTGATTGATAATATCAAGTACAAAGAGCCTGCTGCCTTGTAATTTATAATTAGTAATTCGTAATTTATAAAGATATGATGATTGAAGTGTTGAAGTCGAAAATCCATTGTGCCCGCGTCACGGAAGCGAACTTGAACTATATGGGAAGCATTACGATTGATGAAGATTTGATGGATGCCGCCAACATGATTGCCGGCGAGAAGGTGTACATTGCTGACAACAATAATGGTGAACGCTTTGAAACGTACATTATTAAGGGTGAACGCGGATCGGGCAAGATTTGCCTGAACGGTGCGGCGGCCCGTAAGGTTCAGCCCGATGATATCGTCATTATCATGTCGTATGCATTGATGGACTTTGAGGAAGCCAAGGCGTTCAAGCCTTCGGTGATTTTCCCCGACCCTGCTACTAATAAGGTCGTGAAATAATTTAATCCTCTATAAGGAGAGAGAGGGGCATAAGCGATTTGTCTCTCATCAGAAGGAATGCTCTTTGAGAATTGCAAGGTTCTCGAAGAGCATTCTTTATTTTGTTATGCCATCAGATGACTAGGACTGGCCGTAATTCTATGCTTGAATGAGGAAGCGTGTGCTTTCTGTCACTTGATTTTTATCTCGCAGTTATCTAGGCTTTCGATAATCGCAAGCGATTCTACGTGTATGCCTTGCTCCCGCAATTCCTTTCCGCCTTCCTGAAAAGCTTTCTCGATGATGAACCCCATACCTGCAAGTTCGGCACCGGCCTGATTGACGAGGTCGATGATGCCTTTGGCTGCATTTCCGTTAGCCAGGAAGTCGTCAATGAACAGCACCTTATCGCCCGGACAAAGGAAATCCTTGCTGACACAAACGTCGTAAGTGCGGTTTTTGGTGAACGAGAATACGGTGGTGGTCAGCATATTCTCCATGGTACTCGGTTTTTTCTTCTTGGCAAACACCACGGGGAGCTCCAGCAGGTAGCCCACCATGATGGCGGGAGCAATGCCGCTGGCTTCTACTGTGATTACCTTGTTGATGTCTGTGGCGGCAAAGCGTCTGACAAATTCCACGCCAATGGATTTCATCAAGATAGGGTCCATTTGGTGGTTGATAAAGTTGTCAACTTTCAGGATGCCTCCGGGGAAGCATCTTCCGTCTTTCAGGATGCGGTCTTTTAGGGCTTTCATGTTTCGATTCTATTGAATAGGGTTATTGTCTGGTTGCTTGGCAGAAGAGGCCTCTTCCTCCTCTTCTTCTCTTTCCGATGTGCTGTCCTGAGGGAGCAGTCGGGCTGAGATTTGTTTCTTGGGTGTCAGGCTCATGCCTTTCAACTGCTCGGCTTGGCGCACTACACTGCCGTTTCCTTCCGATAGCTGGTTGAAGGCTTTTTCGTACTCCTTCTGCACGTTTTTCAGTTTGTCACCGATGCCCAAGAACGTATCGGTGAAGCCCACTATCTTTTCGTATAGGGCTGTTCCACGCTTGATGATGGCCTGCACGTTCTTCACTTGGTTTTCCCGTTTCCATAGGTCGAGTGACAGACGCAGGGCACTGATGAGGTTGGTCGGACTCATCAGCACTACCTTTTTGCTGTAAGCATATTCCCAAAGGTTGCTGTCGCTCTGTATGGCGAGCAGGTAAGCCCCTTCGGTAGGGATGAACATCATGACAAAGTCCGGTGCTTTGAAGTCGTAACGCGAGTAGTCCTTTCGGCTGAGTTCGTCGATGTGGTTGCGCACAGATTGCAGATGAGCCTTCAGGCAGCGTGCCTGCTCTTCCCTGCTTTCGGCAGCGGTATAGGCGGTATAGGCAGTGAGCGACACCTTGGAGTCGATAATCATTTCCCGTTCGTTCGGATACCTGATGAGGATGTCCGGCTGCATCTTCTGTCCGCTTTCTTCGTTGGTGATGACTTCCCCACGCTCATCCTTCAGGAACTCCTGACGGAAGTAGTGCTCCCCTTCAATCAGGCCGGAAGCCTGCAACAGGCGTTCCAGTATCATTTCGCCCCAGTTGCCTTGCATCTTCGAGTCTCCTTTCAGGGCACGGGTCAGGTTGTTGGCTTCTTCGCTGAGGCGGTTGTTCAGTTCCACCAATTCCTTGATGCGCTCGCCCAGCGAGAAGCGTTCTTTGGCTTCGGTGGTATATACCTGCTCCACCTTCGCCTTGAAGTCCTTCAGATTGTCGCCGAGGGGGCGGAGTAAGTTGTTGATGTGTTCGGCATTCAGTCGCTTGAAGTCTTCGGTCTTGCTTTGGAAAATGCGGTTCGACAGGTTCTCAAACTCGGCATTCATCCGTCTGTGCAAGGCTTCCGTCTCCTCCTTCTGCTGCCTGTATAGGGCTTCAGCCTCTTCCTTCTGTTGCTTGTGCAGTGCTTCAGATTCCTCTTTCTGCAACTTCAGCAGTTGCATTTCTTTGTCTTTTCCGCTGATTTCAGCTTTAAGGGAGGCTGTCTTGCGATCGGCAGCCAAGTATCCGATGGCGATGCCGATAGCAATGCCGACAATGAGTAATAGAAGGGACATGAGAGGGCTGGTTTTCGGTTATTGGGTAAGTATCTCGTTGCCGTCTTCCGTAATCAGGATTTGGCTTTCCCATTGGGCAGAGGGCAGACCGTCGTCAGTGCATACCGTCCAGCCGTCGGCTTCGTCGATGAATACTTCGTACGACCCCATATTGATCATCGGCTCGATGGTAAAAGTCATGCCGGGAACAATCAGCATACCGGTGCCCCGTTTGCCAAAGTGCTCAACGTCCGGTTCTTCGTGAAACTTCACGCCACAGCCATGTCCGCAGAGGTCGCGTACCACGCTGTAACCATTCTTCTCGGCGTGTTCCTGTATGGCTGCACCCACATCTCCCAATCGTGCCCACGGTTGGGCTGTCTGTATGCCGATGTCACGGCACTCTTTGGTCACCTGCACCAAACGGCGCATTTCTGGACTTACTTCGCCTATCAGATACATTCGCGATGCATCGGCAAAATAGCCTTTGTAGATGGTTGAAACATCTACGTTCACTATGTCGCCGCTCTTCAGAAATTCCTTGGTGCTGGGTATTCCGTGGCACACTACGTCGTTGATGCTGGTACATACGCTCTTGGGGAATCCTTCGTAGTTGAAGGGAGCAGGGATGGCATCATGGTCGGTGGTGAAGCAATACACCAGATGGTCTATTTCGGCGGTGGACATTCCTTCGCGGATGTTTTCGGAAATATAGTCGAGCAGGGCGGTGTTAATCTTGGCACTTTCGCGGATGCCGGCCAATTGTTCCTCCGTACGCAGTAGGTGGCGCGACGGCAGTTTGTATCCCTCTCTCTTGTAATGCTGAATTTTGGCTTCTACTTCATCGGAATAGTTTTTAGGAGCATACCGGACTCCTTTTATGAACTTTTTCATTGTCTTGTATTTCTAAGTGAAACAACTTTGCAAAAGTACAAATTATTTGGGTTATTGTACGCCTTTCGCAGATTATAATGCATACTTAACTTCTACTTTGCTCCGCGAGTTATCAATTCTCTGCACCTGTATCTGCGTTCGGATGCGTTCGCGCAATCCTTCCACATGGCTGATGATGCCCACTTTCTTTCCACCCATCCGGTGCAGCTTTTCCAGCGTGTCCATCACGGTGTTCAGGTAGTCGCTGCTGAGGGTGCCAAAGCCTTCGTCGATGAACAGCGTATCTACCGACAAACTTTGTCGGCTCAGCGAAGAGAGTCCGAGGGCCAGCGAGAGCGAGACGAGGAAACTCTCTCCACCACTGAGCGTACTGGCCGGACGTGCCGTTCCTCCTTGGTAGAGGTCGCGCAGCAGGATGGTGAGCGAACCGGCCTGACACTCCAGTTCGTAGCGTCGGCTGAGGTGATGTAGGTAGGAGTTGGCATTGTTCAGCAGTTCCTTCAGTACAAAGCTTTGGGCAATGTTGCGAAACGTTTTTCCTTTATCATCGCCGAAGTAGTGGCAGAGGCGGTCCCATTTCCGATAGATATCCAGCAATTGGTCGGCGCGTTGCATCTCGTCCTTCATTCGGTTGAGGTTGCGGGCGTTTTCTTCCAGGCGCGACTTTTGTTGGCCGATTTTCTGGTTATCCTCCGAAATCTTCTCGCTCAGTGTGCTGATGAGGCTGTTCAGCGTGTCTTCGGCATCGTCATCCTTCAGTGCAGGTTTCTGCTTTCGGTGGTTCTCCAACTGTTCGTTGGTTTGTCGGAGGGCCGATTGTTGGGCAATGACTTCCTCCTTCAGCTGTTGCAGCTTGGTGTGCATGGCTTCTATCCGGCTGCCGGAATAGGCCGAGAGGTTGAGCAACTGCATTTCGTCGAATACCGGATGACATCTGTAGAACTGTGCCAGCTTGGTTTGCTGGTTGTTTAAGGTGTCGTTGGCGGTCGAGATACTCCGATGCAGTGCACTGACGTCAGCATTCAGCCTGTTCCAAGCGATGCCCGGCTCTTTGATTTCGATGCTTTGCACGGAGGCAATGTCCGTCCACGAAGGGAATGCACGGCAGATACTGCTGCGGCTGTTGTCAATGTCATTCAGTTCTTTGCGGTATAGGATGAGGCTGTTGGTCAGCTCCTTCTCTCGGTCTTGTGCCAGACGGTGGTGGCGTGCGTCCCTTTCCAGCCGTTCGATGAAGGTCAATGGTGCTTTCTGCCAGTCGCTCAGCCAGTCTTCCCATAAGATTTGAGGAGAGATGCGCATCAAGGTATCCTGAGCAGTGGCTTTTTCTTTCTCGATAAGCAGCTGTCGGCTGTTGATGTCGTTCTTCAGGGTTGTTAGGTCCTGTTCGGCTGCTTCAGCGGCTTTTCGGGCTTCGTCCACAGTTTTTTGGAACAAGTCTTTCTCCCGTTGCAGGCGGGTGATGTGACCGGCAAGCGTTTGAGCCTCCAGTAGCTTTTCACTGATTTGAGCGATGGACTTCCTATTCTCCTCCAGCCGATGGCCAATGCTTTCGGCTGTTGCTTCCGAAAGCGGAAGTAGGTTGCAGAGGCGGCAAGCCGTCTCCGCATCTGCTTGAGCCTTTTGCTGTTGCTGTTGAGCCTTTTGTGTGTTGGCCCGCTGATCGGTCAGGAGTCTTTTGTATGTTTTCTGCTCCGTCTGATTGTTGTTTAGCAACCGTTCGGCATCCTTGTATTCCTTCTCTTTTACCTCCAGCGATTGACTGATGGGAGCAAGGATGGACTGGAAATCTTCGTCCTTGCGGAGCGACTTGACTTCTTGACCGCATACGGGGCAAGTGTCGCCCACGCAGAGGTGGGCACGCATTTCGCGGGCATACTCTTCGATGGCCAGTTTCTGCTTGTCGTATAAGGCTTTGATTTCCTTGTATGCAGTCAGCCTATTGTTGTAGTCGGTCTGCAAGGCTGTTTGTTGTTGGCGACAGACATTCTGTTTTTCGGTCAGTTTCCTCTCGTTATCGGTAGCATCATTCAGGGCATTCTGCTTTTCAGTCAGTAAGGCCAATGCATTCTGAGCTTTGAGCAAAAGTTCTTTGGTTTGCTCAAGGGTATTCTTCTTTTGTTGCAGTTGCACCTGTTGCATGGAGGCAAGCAGAGCGTTCTGTTGGTCAATCACCTCCTGCTTATGTCGGCTCTCTTCCGTTTTCTGTCGGAGAAGGGCTTGTCGGTCCGTCCGTACTTGCTCCTTGTCGGGCAGTTGCTGTTGCAGCTGATCCAGAATCTTTTGGTTGGAGCCGATATTGGCTTGTGCGGTAAGTATTGTTTTGAGGTCGGCAACAATGGCCTGACTTTGCTCGTACATGGGCAGATAGACCGCTTGTTCGTGCAAGAAGTGTTGGGCGGCTTGTAGGCGTGCCTCCACATCTTCCACTTTTGTTTTCAGGTGATTGATGCCACCGGTCAGGTGGACGAAGGTTTGTTTCACCCGTTCGGTCTCTTGCTGATTTCGTTTCTGTTGTTGCAGCACATCTTGTCGTGCAGCCAACCACTGTCTAGGTTCAACGGTATCGTTCCAGTCCTTTATCAAGGTCTGTTGCTGCTTGGACTCATCGGAGTACAATTGTTCCTTCTTTTCCCGCCATGCTTGTTCCTGTCTGACTTGTAAGGCGGACAATTCAGCATCCCGTTTCAGCCAATCCCGTTTTTGGGTAGCGACTTCTTTTTCCTGCGTGCTTTGACCGATTTCGTTGGTGCAGGTCTGTATAGTGGCATGGATGTCGGCTATTTCCTCCTCTGTCAGCAGATGTATGTTTTGCAGTTTCATCTGTTGCATCTCGTAGTCTGCACGCTTTTCCCGCATGATGGCATATATTTCCGACCCTATTTCAGAGTAGATGCCGGTGCCGGTCAGCTTCTCCAGAATCTCCGACTTTTCGCTTTCCTTGCTTTGCAGGAACAGGGTAAAGTCTCCCTGTGCCAATAAGACAGTGCGGCAGAATTGTTCAAAGGTCAACCCGATGGCTTTCTGAATCTCCGCCTTGACCTCGTTCTTCCGAGTGAGCGTGATGCCTGTCTTTCGGTTCTCCAGGCTCCATTTTTCGCTCATCAAGTTGCCCGACAGTTTCTTGTAGGCACGTGCCACGTACCAACGGGCGGTGTATTCGGTTTCGTTGCTCCCGGTGAAATCCAGTTCTACACAGGCCTCGCACGTATTTCGTCGCATCAGTTGGCGTACGTCATTGATGGTTGTCCTCCGCGCTTCTTTCTCTTCATCGTCTGTCGTGCCTTTGGTGTCAGCCTCGCGATATGTTTCGTTGTTGGATCGCCTCATGCGGGGAGTATTGTTGTATAGAGCCAGGCAGATGGCATCGAGCAAAGTCGTTTTACCTGCGCCGGTTTCTCCACATATCAGGAACAGAGGCTCCTCGCCCAGTGGACCGTTTTCAAAATCGATGGAAGCCTGTTCTATGGAAGCCAGGTTCTTGATATTCAGTCTTTGTAGCTTCATGGTGATTGACAGATGGATATGAATGGGGTTACTTTACAGTTGCTTTCTCTCGTTTACTCGTTGCAGGGCTATGCTTATCAGCTCGCATAATTCGTCGTCCATTTCTTTGCCTTCCGTTTCGCGGAAGTAGAGGCGTGCTACTTCCAATGGTGAAATCTGCTGCATCTCCTGAATGGAGAGGTGCGGACGGTCAACATCTGTCCGTTGCATCCTGCGCACGGGCTTGATGCAGCAGTATTTGCACGCTTTCCCTTGCAGGGCGTTGGAGGCACGTTCGTTGCTGCCCGGTTCCAGATAGTCTTCTACCAGAACATTCAGCCGGATGTAGCCCAGTTGGTCGTCGGGTAGTTCTGCTAGTTGTTTCAGTACCTTTTCGAAGGGTTGAGGTTCGCGGGGCAGGGTGATGAGCGGCATCGGGTTCGTGATGTCTCGTGTACGGATGAAAGGTTCATCGTGCCCTGTCAGTTCGACGATGGAGACCGAGTGCGGATAAGTCTCGTCAAAGCTGATGGGTAGGGGAGTGCCGCAGTAGCGTGCCCGGTGATGAGTGTCCTTGATGTCTTGCGGACAATGGATGTGTCCAAGTGCCAGATAGTCATATCCTTTTCCAAGCGTACTGAGCGGAACAAACTCGATGCCGCCAACCGTCTCGTCATGTCCCGTTCGGTCGCTGCCACTGATGGCAAGGTGAGCCATCAGTACGACGGGTAGCTTTTCGTCGTTCATCCTCTCCACCCTGTCCAAGAGCGCTTGGAAGAAACGGGCTTGCCGTTCTTCGCGGGGTGTTTCCGTGTCCAGCGCCGGGAAGTTCTGCGGATAGACATGAGGTACGGCTATGACATAGCCCTTCAGTTGTCCCTCCCGGTCCTTTATTTCGACGAGGTGTTTATCTAAGTTGATTTCTTCTTGCGTCCGTTCGATACCTCCTACCACCTTCACGCCGAAATGATGCCACAGACTGCTGTCTATCTCCAGTTTCGAACTGCTATCATGATTGCCTGCCGTCACTACCATGCACATCTCCGGACAGGCACGGTGCACTTCGAGCATACCTTCCGTGTACATCTTCTGCGTAGCTGCTGCGGGATTGGAATAATGATAAACATCTCCACTCACCACCATGACGTCAGGCTGCTCTTCACGTACAATGTCGGCCAGCTGATGCAGGAAGGCCTGTTGCTCTGCGGAACGGTCGTAGTTATATAAGGTATGGCCCAGGTGCCAGTCGCTGGTATGCAATACTTTCATCGGTTATTGTTTTTTCTTGTTTTTTGAGTATAATTACTCTTCTTTCCAATCGCTGATGGTGCGGGTTGTTGACGAAAATACGATGCCGAGCTTCTGGCAATGGCAGACAAGAAGCCTTTGCGTACTTCGTTGTTGGGGAAGTCGAGTCGATAACGGCGTGTGATGTGATTGTAGTCTTTGATGGTAAGATAGCCGCTTTGGTATATCATGGGCAGTGGCTGTTCCACATCAGCTTTATAGTCGGCGAACATACTGGCATCGTAGTTTTTGCTTGTCAGTTCGTTGATGTTTTCCTTGGTGTGATTGAGTAACTTTACTAGGTAAGTAGGTGTGCCCGATGCAAACCAGAACTCTCCGAACTCCAAACAATAAAAGGCATTCAGCACACTGAAAGGATTGTAAACATCCAGCATCCTCTTGCTGAAATGATAACCATCGTACATCCTTTTCAGTTCGCATTTTGTCTCTTCTACCGTATATCCCAACGCATTAGCCATCGCCCGGATGGATTCGGCAAAGACAGAGAACAACTCTTCTTCCGTGATGCCGCATAGTGCGTCAAAAGCCGGATTCATGCTGATGTCCACCGGTTGGTTGAATCCGCTGAACACGCTGACTTGCGAGAATTTGGTGACTCCTGTGAGCAGTACGAACCGCAGGGAATCGTCGGCACTCTTGAAGGTAGAATAAAATGCTTTTAGGATGTTTCGATTCTTGTCTTCCTGTGGGGTGTCAAGCACGTCCAGCATTGGTTTGTCGTATTCATCTACTAGCACTACTGATTGGCGGTTGGTGAGTTGACTGGCTGTTTCGAGCAGGAATTTAAAGCGGTCTCCCAATGTTTTATTGATGGGGTCACTGCCATATATTTTTTCGTATCGTCCCAATTGGGCGTTTAATGTGTTCTCAAGTTCATTCTCATTGGTGAAATTTTGCCCATTGAAGTCGAAATGGAATACCGGATAAGTACCCCATTCCTTTTCCAGCTCGTTGATGGCCAATCCTTCGAATAAGTCTTTTCGGCCTTCAAAGTATGCTTTTAGTGTGCTCACCAGCAGACTCTTGCCGAAGCGGCGTGGACGGCAGAGAAAGTAAACCCTTCCTTCGTCCACCATCTTATATATGAGATCGGTTTTATCTACATAGACGAATCCGCCTTTCCGCAAGTTCTCGAACGACTGTGTTCCTATGGGATATTTCATAATGCTTCCGTTTATCATTTGATGTTCACAAAGATAATTCTTTATTTTAGTATTTCAATTCGTTGGCAACAGAAGTTTCGACTAGCTTTTTGCAGAATAAAAAATAGTCCTTACTTTTGTTGGATGAACCACCAATATTTTTAGTTCGTATGAAAACACTTTCAAATTCACAACTGACCATTCAGGTCTCTTCGCACGGAGCCGAGCTATGCAGCATCCGTTGCAACGGAAAAGAATATCTTTGGCAGGCCGATCCGGCTTTCTGGAAACGCCATTCTCCTGTCCTGTTTCCCATTGTGGGCAGTGTATGGGAGAATCAGTATCGTCACGACGGCATTCCTTATACCCTCACGCAGCATGGCTTTGCCCGCGACATGGATTTCACTTTGACCTCCGAAAGTGAGAGCGAACTTTGGTACAGACTGACCGACACAGAAGAGACCCGCAAGAAGTATCCTTTCCCCTTCTGCCTTGAGATAGGTTATCGGATTGAAGGCAATAAGATTGAAGTGCTTTGGAGGGTGACAAACACCGGAATGCAAGATATGCACTTCCAGATAGGTGCGCACCCTGCTTTCTATTATCCCGATTACGATGTTGATACTACCGAGCGTGGTTACTTCGGCTTCGACGTAGCCTCCGGCTTGCGCTATATTCTCATCTCCGAGAAGGGCTGTGCCGACACGTCCCAAGATTATCCGTTGGAACTGACCGACGGCCTGCTGCCCCTCGATACTCATACTTTCGACAAGGATGCCTTGATTCTCGAAAATTCCCAAGTGAAGAAAGTCACTTTGTATGATAAAGAGAAGAAACCTTATCTGACCTTGCACTTCCAAACTCCTTTGGTTGGCCTATGGTCACCTCCTTCCAAGAACGCTCCTTTTGTTTGCATCGAACCGTGGTATGGCCGATGTGACCGTGCCCACTATGCAGGCGAATACAAGGACAAGGACTGGATGCAACACCTTGATCCGGGCTGTACGTTCGAAGGAGGATATACGATTGAGGTTTTTTAATGGATTCAAGTTTCGCAAGTTAATATAAAAGAAGTTCGTAGTAGCGTATAAAAAGGCA
>JAUNJD010000005.1 GCA_030523205.1 Bacteroides sp. | reverse complement strand
CAAGTTGACAAGGGAACGAGTTGACAAGAAGATCCTCGTAGCCTCGTTAACTTGTCCCCTCGTCAGCTAACTCAAAAACTTAAAAACTTAAAATACTATGATTAGTCCATTAGCTTATGTAGATCCTGCCGCTAAAATCGGCAAGAACGTAACAATTCAGCCCTTCGCCTATATCGAAGGGGATGTAGAAATCGGCGATGACTGTGTGATTATGGCCCATGCCAGCATCTTGAACGGTACGCGTCTGGGCAAAGGCAACAAGGTTCACCAAGGTGCCGTGCTGGGTTCGGAGCCGCAAGACTTCCACTTCACGGGCGAGAAGAGCCAACTGGTCATCGGCGACAACAACGACATCCGCGAGAATGTAGTGGTAAGCCGTGCCACGCACGGAACGGGTGCCACCAACATCGGCAACGAGAACTTCCTGATGGATGGCGTACACTTGTGCCACGACGTACACATCGGCAATCACTGCGTGCTGGGCATCAAGAGCACCGTGGCCGGTGAATGCAAGCTGGACGACTGCACCATCTTGAGCAGCAACGTCATCCTGCACCAGAACTGCCACATCGGTAGCTGGGTACTGATTCAGGGCGGTTGCCGCATCTCGAAGGACGTGCCGCCTTACGTCATCATGGCCGGCAATCCCGCCGAATATCATGGCGTGAACGCCGTGGTGCTGCAACACAAGCATCAGGTGACCGAGCGCGTGCTGCGCCACATCGTGAACGCATACCGACTGGTGTATCAAGGAAACTTCAGCGTACGGGATGCCTTACAGAAGATTGAGGACCAAGTGCCGATGAGCGACGAGATACACAACATCATCAACTTCATCAAGGACTCGAAAGGAATTGTGAAGTAAGCAGGAAAGGCGTAGTGTCTTTCTGAATGATAAAGGCACGGATTACACGGAGACGCACGGAGAAGAAAATCCGTGAACATCCGCGTAATCCGTGCCTGTCTTTTTGGGTATTTATCTTATCATTGCAGTTGCAATGTCCCGAAGTGCTGCGGACAATGGAAGTCCGGCTGAGGCAGGTCGATGGGATTCCACGAAAGGAAGTGGGGTGTCTGCAAGTTGTCGCCGCATTTATAGAAGTTGGCCCGGATAATCTGTCCGTCGAGCGAATGCAGGTCGTGCAGAAAGAAGGTAGAGTACGGGATGAGCAAAGCCACCTCCCACGCACACATTCCGATGCGCTCGTCGAAGGATTCGCGTCCCAGCGATGCCCAGCGCTTCACACCGTCGAGAACGGCCTGCGGAGCCTGTTGCCGACCTTCACGACCCTGTCCGGCAGCTATCAGCAAGGTTCCGGCACAGTTGCACTCTATGTTGTAGTAAATGCCATCGCGCCCCGGAACGGAGAAGAACTCCACACAGGCATCTTCCCACACCCGACCGTTGTCGCAGCCGGCAGCGGCACGTACGCTGGCCTCGCGCACCTTGTAGTGCAGCAAGAAGGCATCCGCCGTATGTGCTATGCGAAACTGTACTTCGGGGCGATAGGGATATTCCTCCCAGTTGACCGTATCAATCGGCTGAAAAGCGATCTTCTCCTCATCGAACAATGCAGGCAATGAGTCGACCGACAGCCCTGCTGCACTCACTTTCTTTACAAGCAATTCCTTCATAAAAACAGATTAAAAAATTAGATTACATTGTCTATTTTGCTTCCATCCCAATCAAAAAAGTGCTCAAAAATAAACAAAAATATCCGAGAATAGGACAAGAAGAAGAAAAATTACAGCCGAAGACGAAAAATAATTGAATCGTGGCGGAAAATCAGCATAAAAATGTAGTAGGAAAGCCATAAATTGGCAGTGCTGTGCGTGGTTTCTGAAATTATCACGTACCTTTGCACAAGCGGCCTTCCGAAGCAAATTCCGGTTTATCCGAAGGCCGCCAAACAGAAAACAATAAAGAATACACAGGTATGCAGAATCCCCTTCCCATCCACTTCGCCCCGTTGCAGGGCTATACCGATGCCATCTACCGCCAAGCCCACGCACGCATCTTCGGCGGCGTAGAGAGTTACTACACCCCCTTTGTCCGCGTGGAGCACGGCGAGATACGCCGCAAGGATGCCCGCGAACTGAAGCCGGAGAACAACCGCGGCGTTCACCTCATCCCCCAGCTCATTGCCCCCGACGTGGAGAAGTTGGAGCAAATCATGACCCTCTTCGTGCAGAAAGGCTTCAAGAGCGTGGACATCAACCTGGGTTGCCCCTTCCCCATGCTGACCAAGCGGCACAACGGTTCGGGGATGCTGCCCTACCCCGACAAAGTGGAGAGGTTGCTCACCACAGCCATCAGCCGGTATCCCGAAGTTCGCTTCTCCGTCAAGATGCGGCTGGGCTGGGACGATGCCGAAGAAGCCCTCCGCCTGCTGCCGCTACTGAACGGCCTGCCCCTGTCGCACGTCATCATGCACCCGCGTCTGGGCAAGCAGCAGTATAAAGGCAACGTCAATCTGCAAGCCTTCGAAGCCTTCTACAACGAATGCCGCCTCCCGCTGTTCTACAACGGCGACTTGCTGACGACGGACGACATCCGTTCCCTCACCGACCGCTTTCCCCGCTTGGCGGGCATCATGCTGGGCCGTGGTCTGCTGGCCAATCCCGCCCTTGCGCTGGAATACCGCCAAGGCCAGCCCCTCGCCCCCGCCGACAAAGCCGAAAGGCTCAGCCGCCTCCATGCCGAGCTCTTCAGCCAATATGCGGCCCTGCTGCAAGGCGGCGACCTGCAACTGCTGACAAAGATGAAATCGCTGTGGGAATACCTCCTGCCCGATGCCGACCGCAAGGCACGGAAGGCCATCCACAAAGCCAACCGACTGGACACGTATCAGTTGGCGGTGAACGGATTGCTGGGGACGCTGAGATAAGACAAAATGACTGTGGGGCTTTATTGTACATCATATTGCTGATTTCTCCCACAAAACTTGTCCGTTTCAGAATAGAACATTATTTTTGTGTACCAATATTGGTACACAATATAAAGAATAACAGCTATGGCAATCATCCAAATTACATCCAGAGAGTTCCGAGAGAAGCAGGCATCCATGTTTGCCCTTGCCGATAACGGGGAGTTGGTAGTGATCAGACGCAAAGGAAAAGTTTCTTATATGCTCACCCCTGTTTATGAAAACGATTTTGTTCTTTCCCCCGAACTGGAGGCAAGAATTGAAGAGGGACGCAAACAATACAAGGAAGGCAACGTCACCACTTGCAGTACAAAAGAGGAACTTAACAACTTCTTGGAATCATTATGAGCCTGTATAAGATTGAGTTTACTCCGATTGCGGTAAAAACCGTAACGAAATATAAGAAATCCAATCCCGTACAATATAAGAAACTAGTCAAGTTGCTTAACGAGTTGATGGAGCATCCTAGGACAGGGACAGGGCATCCCGAACCACTTAAAGCAGGCGATTCAATCACATACTCCAGAAGAATATCGAAGAACGACCGCTTGATTTATGATATTTATGAGGAGAAAGTCACCGTTTTAGTCTTGACGGTAGAAGGTCATTACAGCGACAAATAACCCTTCTGTTTCAGAATACAGAGCCCCCCTTTCTGACAGCCATATAGATCCCACTTGTCAGTCATATATAAACAACGCGCTGCATCTATATGTCCAACGTGAGGGATATATAGATGCAGCGCGAGGGAAATATATGCGCCACAAGCAGGATATAAAATCCTTCCAAACAGCCTATTAGGTCAGCGACGGCAGAATCAGAGCAATCCGGCGATAAATGCCTTCATCGCAGGCGTATGTTCCTCTACGCTTTGCAGAAGCTTGAACTGTGCCTTGGTGCGCACAAGGTTGTGCTCGGGGTACTGAATCTTGTAATAAGTATCACCGTTGATGTAGTCGGCCAAGAAGCGCACACACTGCATATAGGGGAACAGGGCGGCGGCATAAGGCAGATTCTCTATCTCGATGGGCAGAAGGAAGGAACGAGCCGACTCCAGATAGCCGCGGGTGAAGGCCTCGAATATCGACATATTGAAGCTGACGTTGTTCAGGTCTTTGTCGTCCTCCAAGCCCGTGTTGGCGGCTGAACGCAGGAAATCGCCATAGTCGGAGAAGATGAAGCTGGGCATCACGGTGTCGAGGTCGATGACGCAGAGCACGCTGCCGTCTTCGTCGAACATCATGTTGTTCACCTTCGTGTCGCAGTGGCAGACACGCTTGGGCAGACTGCCTTCGCGGTGCAGGCGCTCGGCCTTGCACATCTCGTCGGCACGGCGTTCTATCTCGTCCAGAATGGGGCGTACCTCGGCCACACGGCCTGCGGCATCGGCGGCAACGGCATCGCGCAACTGCTTCAGGCGGAACTCCATATTGTGGAAGTCGGGAATGGTCTCGCCCAACGTATCGGGGATGTCGGCCAGCATGGCCTGGAAGTTGCCGAAAGCGGCACCGGCATGATAGGAGAACTGCGGATTCACCGTCTCGTACGTCTTTGCCCGGGGGATGAACACCATGACGCGCCAATAGTCATCGCCTTCCTTCCAGTAGGTCTTGCCATTGTCGGCGGTGAGGAAGTGCAGCACTTTGCGGTCGATGTCGTCGGTTCCCGCAGCTTCCAGTTTGCGGCGGATGTGACGGGTGACGGCTTCGATGTTGGACTGCAACATCTCTACGTCCTGAAATATGGCATGGTTGATGCGCTGCAACACGTAGTCGGGGGCATCGGGTTCGAGGGTATTTACTTTGTAGGTGTCATTAATCAGACCTGCACCCAAGGGCTTTATGTCCTGAACGGTGCCTTGTAAGCGGAAATGAGAAACGAGAGAATTCATGGAGTTTTAAAGATTAAAAGTATTAGTTTTTTAGATTGTAATGCCGCAAAGATAACATCTTTCCCCGGTTCAAGGGGTACATTATCATACAGCGAATATCCAAAAATATACATTTTCCTCGACATAAAAAGCAAAAAGAGGGGAATAAATGGATTTTTGTTTGAAGAATATTTATATATTTGCCCTTGAAACCTTTAATAAACCCATAAAACGCCACAAAAAGTAGAATGATTCTCCGTAGTCTCCTCATATTGCTAAGCATCGTTACTTCTGCCCTATATGGTCAGAACATCACATTCAACCATCTCACCACCTCTGACGGCCTCTCACAGTTTTCGGTCAACAGCCTGTACATCGACGAGAACGGCGCCGTGTGGATAGGCACACGCGAAGGCTTGAACCGCTATAATGGTGAAGACATACAGACCTATAAACTGAAAAAGAACGACCCCAACAGCCTCTTCTGCAACAATGTGCTGCACATCGTAGGAGACCAAAAGGGAAAAATCTACCTGCTCTGCACGGAAGGCGTGGCCGAGATGGACCTCAGGACACAGAAGTTCACCACACTCCTGCAAGGGAACATACACAGCATCTACTACAACGACGGGCTGTTCATCGGGCAGAAGAACGAAATCTACCGCTTCAACGAAGAGACCGACCACTTCGACCTATACTACCGGCTGGCGGACAGCAATCTGGAAATATTCTGTATGCTCAAGGATGACACCTCCCTCTGGATAGGGACGACCAGCGCCGGTGTGTTCAGGCTGAACCTGAAAGAGAAGAACGAACCGGACCACCTCATCCCCGACGGCAACATCACCAGCATCTATCAGGACAGCAAAGAAGACATTTGGATAGGAAGCTGGGAACGCGGACTGTACCACATCGGCAAGGACGGAAATGTGGAAAACCTGCGACACGATGCCGGCAACCCCCGCAGCATCTCCTCCGACTTCGTCCGCACGTGCTGCGAAGACGACCTGGGCAACATCTGGATAGGCACCTTCAACGGGCTGAACCGCTACGACAAGACCACTCGGACCTTCCAAAACCATACGGAGAAGGAAGAACAGCGGGAAGGCCTTACCCACTCCTCCATCTGGTGCATCGTCAAGGACAGCCAAGGCACCCTGTGGCTGGGCACTTACTTCGGCGGCGTCAACTACTTCAATCCCGAATACGAAATCTATACCCACTATGCCTATCTGCCCACCGAAAAAGACGGGCTGAGCTATCCCGTGGTGGGGCGCACCGTCGAAGACAAAGAGGGCAACCTATGGATAGGCACCGAGGGCGGCGGACTGAACTATTACAACCGGAAGACGCATGAGTTCAAGTGGTATCGCCCCACCAACAACAACCCCAACAGCCTGTCGCACAACAACGTCAAGGCACTGTACTACGATGCCCGCAAGAACGTGATATGGGTAGGCACGCACCTGGGAGGCATCAACCGCCTGGACATCCGCAGCGGACGATTCACGCACTACCGCATGGATGCCAACAATCCGCAGTCGCTCCCCTCGGACATCATACGCGACATCATCCCCTACGGCGACTCGCTGATTGTGGCTACCCAGAACGGTGTGTGTATGTTCAACCCCACGGACGGCAAGTGCCGACAACTGTTCAAGGACAGCGAAGAAGGCCGTTCCATCAAGATGGTGGCCAAGGTTACGTTCGACCGCAACGGCAACTTGTGGATAGCCGCCACGGGAGAAGGCGTATTCAAATACCGATTTGACACCCACAAGCTGACAAACTATCGCCACGACCCCAACTTGGCCGGCAGCCTCAGCAACAACAACATCAACAACATCACCCAAGACAGCAAAGGCAACCTGTGGTTCTCCACCTCGGGCAGCGGTCTCGACCTCTACCATCCCGAAACGGACAATTTCGAGAACTTCGACCAAGCCACGAACGGCCTGGCCAGCAACTGCGTTTACGACGCACAGGAGTCGCCCATCAGCGGCAAGCTCATGCTCAGCACCAACCAAGGTTTCTCCATCTTCGACCAGCAGCAGAAGCAGTCGCAAAATTACAGCACAGAGAACGGATTCCCGCTGACGGCCATCAACGAAAACGCCCTTTGCATCACCCACGATGGTGAAATCTTTCTGGGAGGCATACAGGGCATGATTTCCTTCCACGAAACAGACTTGAACTTCACGCCGAAGCCCTATAAGATAAACCTCTCACGCCTCATCGTGGGCGGCGCCGAGGTGCAGGTGGGCGACGAGACGGGCATCCTGCAACAGTCGCTGGCCTACACACGCGAGATAACGCTCAACGCCCACCAAAATATGTTCAGCATCGAGTTCGCCACGTCCAACTACGTGCTGGCCAACAAGGATGACATCCTCTACCAGCTCAAAGGATTCTCCTCCGACTGGAACAAGACCCAAGGGCTACACCGCATCACCTATACCAACCTGGATGCAGGCACCTACCACCTGGTGATAAAGCCCGCCAAGAAGGGAAAAGCCATCTGCGCACCCGTGGAACTGACCATCCACGTCAAGCCGCCTTACTACAAAACGACGGTGGCTTATCTGGCCTACGCTGTCTGCATCGGCACCCTGCTATGGTATCTGGTACGCACCTACCAATCGCGCATCCGGCTACGCGAGTCCTTGAAGTACGAACAGAAGCACATCCGGGACGTAGAAGCACTGAACCAGTCGAAGCTGCGCTTCTTCACGAACATTTCCCACGAATTCCGCACGCCGCTTACGCTGATTGTGGCCCAAGTGGAAACCTTGCTGCAAGTACAGAACTTCACACCCCACATATATAATAAGGTGTTGAGTATCTACAAGAACAGTATACAGTTGCGCGAACTCATCACCGAACTGCTCGACTTCCGCAAGCAGGAACAGGGACACATGAAGATAAAGGTAAGCCCGCACAACATTGTCAACTTCCTGTACGAGAACTATCTCCTGTTTTTGGAGTACGCCAACGTCAAGCAGATTCACTTCAACTTCGAGAAAGAGGCCGACTCGCTCGAAGTGTGGTACGACCAAAAGCAGATGCAGAAGGTCATCAACAACTTAATATCCAATGCGCTGAAGCACACCAAAGCCGAAGATACCATCACCTTGGGCATCAAGACCGAAGGCAGCAATGCCGTCATCCGGGTGAGCGACACCGGCACCGGCATCGACGCCAAAGAGACGGACAAGATATTCGACCGCTTCTACCAGATAGACCCCGTTGACTCCAAAGACGCCACCAAGGCCGGAACAGGAATCGGACTGGCCCTAACCAAAGGTATCGTGGAGCTGCACCACGGCTGCATCCGCGTAGAGAGCGAGTTGGGCAAAGGCACCAGCTTCATCGTCAACCTGCCGCTGGGCAACGCCTCGTTCAGCGAAGAAGAAATCAGCCGACAGACCGAAGACGAGAGCCAAACCGTCAACATCGTGCAACAGCAGGAAATGGACACCATGCTGAAAGCCGAACTGGAGGATACCGCCCCGCTGAAGCACCTGCCCGACGCCAAAATGCTGATTGTGGAGGACAATGCCTCCATACGCGAAATGCTGGCCAACATCTTCAAGCCGTTCTACCAGGTGCTGACAGCCTCCGACGGCGAAGAAGGTCTGGAGCTGGTACGCAAGGAAATGCCCCACATTGTGGTGAGCGACGTAGTAATGCCACGAATGTCGGGAACAGAGCTGTGCAAGCAGATTAAAGGAGACTTCAACATCTGCCACATCCCCGTAGTGCTGCTGACGGCCCGCACCGCCGTAGAGCAGAACATCGAAGGATTGCGCATCGGTGCGGACGATTATATCACCAAGCCGTTCCACACCAACCTGCTCATCTCACGCTGCAACAACCTGGTAAACTCGCGCATCCTGCTGCAAGAAAAGTTCAGCAAACAGCCGCAGGCCGCCGTACAGATGCTGGCCACCAACCCCCTCGACCAAGATATGCTGAACCGCGCCATGACCATCATCGAGAATCATCTGGACGACGTCGAGTTCAACGTCAACACCTTTGCCCGCGAAATGGGCATGGCCCGCACCAACCTTTTTGCCAAGCTGAAGGCTATCACCGGACAGACGCCCAATGACTTCATACTCACCATCCGCCTGAAGAAGGGAGCCTTGATGCTGCGCAACAACCTCGAACTCAACATTACCGAGATATCCGACCGCATCGGTTTCAGCTCATCACGCTATTTCTCCAAGTGCTTCAAGGATGTATATCACGTCAGTCCTATGGCCTACCGGAAGGGGGAGAACGATGGAGAGAATGAAGAAGAAAAGGAAAAAGAAAAGACGGAAAGCCCTTGAATCGCAACTACTCGTACAATAATATAATACGCTATAAAGCAGAAGACAAACAACTCAACTAGGCTACAAGGTATGCCATTCACACATTTTTGTACGAATTTACACCTTTTGCGAACGATTGACGAACATTAAATAATGGGCCAACCGCTACATTTGCAACAGAAACGAAGCGTTTTCTTCAACAAAGAGTAACCTGAGTTTTGAGAATGTAACATGATAGTAGGAATAACCAAATTTGTCCAATTATTAACTCTAATTTTATGAAACGAAAAGTAACCTTAATGTTAATGGCGGCCTTACTATGTTTCGTGTTTGATGTACAAGCACAAAACGGAAGTCAGATTACAGGTAAAGTTGTTGACGCTATGGGAGAACTTCCCGGAGTAAGCGTCGTTGTGAAAGGAACCACAAATGGAACCACTACTGACCTAGAAGGTCGCTTTACTCTAAAGAATGTAAAGCCGGCCGATGTTATCCAATTCTCCTTTATTGGATATAAGCAACAGGATGTGAAAGTGGGCAACCAGAAAGTCCTCAACATTACAATGGTGGAAGATGCGCAAGCATTGGACGAAATTGTAGTAGTGGGCTATCAGGAAGTACGTAAAAGAGACTTGACAGGCTCTGTGGGCGAGACGAACATGAAAGACTTGCTCAATACTCCTGTAACTACCTTTGACCAGGCATTGGGTGGACGTATCGCCGGTGTGAACGTAAGTTCCGGTGAAGGTCGCCCGGGCGCTACGATGAACATTACCATCCGTGGTAACAACTCACTGACTCAGGAAAACACTCCTCTTTATATCATTGACGGTTTCCCCTTGGAAAATGCCGATGCCGGTAACTCCATCAACCCGAACGATATCGAATCTATCAACATCTTGAAGGATGCCTCCGCCACTGCCATCTACGGTTCGCGTGGTGCCAACGGTGTAGTCATCATCACGACCAAGAAAGGTAAAGTAGGACGTGCACAGTTCTCGTACGACGGCAGCTTCGGTGTATCTTACGTAACCAAGAAGATAGAGATGATGGATGCCTACGAATTCGTGAAACTGCAAGAAGAAATCGACCCGACCGGTATCCAAAGCACCTACTACATGACTTACAATGACAAGACATGGTCGCTGGAAGACTACCGCAACATTGCTCAGAACAACTACCAAGACGAGGTGTTCCGCGCAGCTTGGCAGCAGAGCCACAACCTGCGTGTGACGGGCGGTTCGGAAAACGCACGCTACAACGCCTCTCTTTCCTACTACAATCAAGACGGTATCTTGCTGAACACCGGATACGAACGCCTTCAGGCTCGTATGAACACCTTGATTAAGAGAGACAAGCTGACCATCAGCCTGACCACCAACTTCTCTCGCGCCATCCGCAACGGTGCATCTCCTTCTTCAAGCTCCTACTCCGGTATGAACAACTTGTTCTACAGCGTTTGGGGTTATCGTCCTGTAAACCGTCCGGACGGCACACTGGAAGACTTGCTGAACAACGTACGCGACGAAGATATTGAAGCATCCAACGACTACCGCTTCAACCCGATTGCCGACCTGAAGAACAGCTACCGCAAGTATTATGTAAACAACTTGCAGCTGAACGGTTACGTACAATATGAGTTCATCAAAGGACTGAAACTGAAAATATCCGGTGGTTATACTTACGACAACCGCCACACAGACATCTTCAACAACTCGAAGACCCGTTACGGTGGTCCGACGTCAACCGATAAGGTAAATGCAGAAATCGTCCGTCAGGAACGCTTGACTTGGTTGAACGAAAACATCCTGTCTTATCAGACCAACTTCAAGAAGAAACACTTCTTGAACGCTATGCTGGGTTTGACCCTGCAAAACTCCGACTACGAATACTATTCGTACAGCACCAACAACATCCCCAACGAATCATTGGGTATGGCCGGTATGGATCAAGGTTCGCTTGTTGAATCTACTTCTTCCAAGTCTTCTTGGTCAATGCTTTCTTACTTGGCTAGCTTCAACTACAACTACAAAGGCAAGTATTACGCTACTGCTTCGTTCCGTGCCGATGGTTCTTCCAAGTTCTCCGAAGAGAACCGCTTCGGTTACTTCCCTTCAGTGGCTTTGGCATGGAGCTTCACCGAAGAAGATTTCATGAAGAGCATCAAGCCTGTATTGAGCACCGGTAAGGTTCGCGTGAGCTGGGGTCTTAGTGGTAACAACCGTATCGGTGAATACGACCGCTTCGCTCTGCTGGATATGATTAAGTATCACGTCAGCTCCAACGCCATACCTAACACGGTTTATCCGTTCGGTGGCGACAACAGCAACGTTGGTATGGCACCTACTTCTTTGCCCAACGATGACTTGAAATGGGAAACAACCGAACAGTGGAACCTTGGATTCGACCTGGGCTTCTTCAAAGATCGTCTCAACCTGACTGTTGACTTGTATAGCAAGACCACACGCGACCTGTTGCTGAACGCTACACTCCCCTACTCTTCGGGATACGTTTCGGCCATGAAGAACGTAGGTAAGGTACGCAACCAAGGTATCGAGGTGACACTGAACACTACCAACATCCAGAGCAAGAACTTCCGTTGGACTACGAACTTCAACATCGCTTTCAACAAGAATGAGGTATTGGCACTGACCGAAGGACAAACCAGCTTGCAAAGCACAGCTAGCTTCGACCAGAACTTCAACAGCCAGCCCAACTACATTGCCAAGGTGGGACACCCCATGGGTATGATGTACGGCTATATCTACGAAGGTACTTACAAGTACGACGACTTCGACCAATCCGGTAGCACCTACACACTGAAGGGTAACATTCCTTACTACACCAGTGAAAGTTCCACACAGCCCGGTATGCCTAAGTACAAAGACTTGAACGGTGATGGTATCATCAACTCCAACGACCGTACGATGATTGGACGTGGTACTCCTATCCACACAGGTGGTTTCACCAACAACTTCGAGTACAAGAACTTCGACCTCAGCATCTTCTTCCAGTGGTCATACGGCAACGATATTCTGAATGCCAACCGCCTCTTCTTCGAAAGCGGCTTCAACAAGAAGAAAGAGCTGAACCAGTTTGCAACGTATGCCAACCGTTGGACTGCTGAAAATCCGACCAGCGACATCCCCGCTGCCACCAACTCTGCTTCGAACCTTGTTATCTCTTCACGCGTAGTAGAAGATGGTTCGTTCCTGAGACTGAAGACCGTTACATTGGGTTACACATTGCCGCAGAAGTTCCTCAACAAGTATAAGATTGAGAAGGCTCGTATCTACGTGGCTGCTTCCAACATCTGGACATGGAGCGACTACTCCGGCTACGACCCCGAAGTATCTATCCGCGACTCCGCACTGACACCGGGACTTGACTTCTCGTCCTATCCTCGTGCATTCACTATGAACTTCGGTCTTAACTTAAGTTTCTAACCAATCCTTTAACACTTCAAGTATATGAAAACATTAAAAAATACAATAGTATGCCTCTGTGCGGCTTTGGCCGTCAGCTCATGCGACTTCTTGGATAAGGAACCCTACGAACTGTCGCCTGAGAACTACTTCAACAGCGAAACAGAAGCCAGCTCGTTCCTGACCTCTGTCTATGCACCGTTAGCTTCTCAAAGCTTCTACGGGAACTATTATGCAGACTTAAATGGAGGTGATGACTTGTCGCACTACGGTGGTGGACGAAATCCGGCTACCAACGGTACCATTGCCTGCAACAATGCCAACTCCAGCTCTCCTTACTTCAGCTACCTGTGGATTGACCTTTATAGCGGTATCGACCGTGCCTGCATGTTCCTTGAGAATGTTGACAGTACACCGGACATCAGCGAAACGACCTTGGCTCAGTATAAGGCTGAAGCTCGCTTCCTTCGTGCTTTCTACTACTTTACGCTGGTACAGGGTTGGGGAGATGTTCCTTTCCGTACCACTGCCACCAACTCAGTAAATGGTTTGGAAATAGCCCGTACCGACAAAGAAACCATCTACGACTTCATCGTTACCGAAATGTCCGAAGCCGCAGAAAACGGACTGCTTTCTGCCTCTGACCTGAGCTACCAACCGGGACGTATCTCCAAATCTACTGCATGGGGTATCTTGGCACGTGTATGCCTCTTCCGTGCCGGCGAACACTATCGTGACAACGAAACGGTAGATGATGCTACACTGAAGAGCTATTTCCAACAAGCTGACACCTATGCACAGAAAGTGCTGTCAGAAGGTCACTCTTTGGCTGCTAACTATTGGGATCCTTTCATTGATATGGCTGCTGACCAATACAACACTACCGCTAACGAAAGCATTTGGGAGATTGAATTTGCCGGTAACTATACAGATGAAATCAGATCGGAAGGTCGTATCGGTAATATCATCGGTATCAAATGCCCCGACATCTCCAGTTATAGCGCATTTACCGGAGCCAATGACCCGGGATATGGATACGCTTTCTACTGGTCAACTCCGAAGCTGTACGACCTTTATAAGGAAAACGGTGACGAAGAACGTTTCTACTGGAACTTGGCACCGTTTGAATACACTGCAACAAGTGCTTCTTCAACGGGTGTCAACGGACGTCAGTTTGAATATGAAACACTGGAGGTTCTCCGCAACAACTATTGGTGGGATCAATCCTATACATACGGTTCCAACGACAAAGAAAGAACTTCCAATACGCTGCGTAAGTCACGTGCTTGTGGCAAGTACCGCCGCGAATATGAATCTCAGTCTTTGAAGAAGAACAAGAACTATACTGCCCTCAACTTCCCCGTACTTCGCTACTCTGACGTATTGCTGATGATTGCCGAGGCCGAGAATGAAGTGAACGACGGTCCTACTACATTGGCTTACGAATGCATCAACCAAGTACGTGAACGTGCCGGTATCAGCGACTTGGCAACCGGTTTGAGCGAAGACGATTTCCGTCAGGCTGTGAAAGACGAACGTGCCATGGAGCTTTGCTTTGAGTACACTCGTCGCTACGACCTCATCCGTTGGGGAGAATATGTAGAAGACATGAACGCACTTGCTACTGTTGCATTGGCAGGTGGTGATTGGAACGGCGGAGACCAATACAGCGTTTGGACTTACTTCCAGATTACAGACGCTTACAACTACTTCCCCATTCCGGATACAGAAATCTCTGTTAACAGCCAAATCACACAGAACCCGGGCTGGTAATGAGTATTCAAGCATTATACTTTGACTTATGTATAACGTATAAAAATAATCGACTATGAAACTAAATAAATTTTTAATCGCAGCCACTTTCCTCGGCCTGACTTTCTCTGCCTGTGAAAACGAACTGACAGATGATGTCGAACTCAACGTCAACGTGGCTACCGGCGATGGTGTTAGTTTTGATGGTGAGACCATAACCGTTAAAGCAGGAACAGCCATTGACTTTGAATTCAGTGGAGACCCCGATTATCTGACTTTCTTCAGTGGAGAAGCCGGAAGTGAATACCAATATAGAGAACGCACTACCGTTGATGAATCGGAAGTAGCAAGCTCTGTACTAGAATTTTCTTTGCAGGCTCAGTATGGTGCTCCTGCCAATATCCTTACGATGTATATTTCGACTGATTTCCCCGGAATAGAAGGAGATGATTTCGAAGCAGATTCCGTATTGGTAGAATCTCACGACTGGGATATACTGATTTCTCCCGAAGAATTCCCTTCGAAAACAGGAACGACCAGCTACACTGTTGACATGACTCCGTACATGGGTGAACGTATTGCACTTGCCATCTGCTATCGCGGACAAGACAAGACACAAGTACAGAGCAGATTCTATTTCAAGAATATGCAGATTGCCAATGTGATGACAAGCGGACAGGAAACGACGCTTCTTGCCAGTTCATTCGGATTTACCCCCATCAATATGCTGTACAAGCATGCTTTATCCGACCAAAGAAGCATGACGTCCAACCGTGCTTATGGTACTGTTACCAACAATACGTCCGGTATTTGGAACTTCAGCGATATGACCAATTTCTATATCCACAGCTCCAGTGCCAATACAGAGCTTAAATACAGCTGGCTTGTTTCTAACCTGTTTGTCGTTAATGCATGTTCCCCCGACTCCGGCACAGGTATCAAGAATATCACGCAGACTGTCAACAGCTATAGCTATACGTATGACGAAGCCGGCACTTACACAGCCACCTTCGTTGCTACGAATGGCAACTACAAACGAGTTGAGTCTGTAGTACGCGAATACAAGGTAGTTGTAACAGAATAAGAAGAAAACGAACATTACTTACACAAGCTTCTGACCTTAATCATTTAATCATTTTGATTAAACGACCTTAATCAATTTAAAAAACGACCTTAATCAATCTTGTCGGGAGGAACCGTGAGGGTTCCTTCCGACTTTTAAACTTTAAAAGAATACCCGTATGAAAATCAACCCATTCAAGGCACTTCCTGCCATCGTTCTACTGATGCTAGGCATACACCTCACTGCCTTTGCTTCGGACTTCGAGACCATCTACAACCGTATGTACGAGAAGAATCTCAGCAAGAACCCCTCGCAGAAGTCTGTGGAAGACCTGCTGGCTCTGATATCGTCCGACGGAAGTTTCTCCAACATCAATTACAAGGCTACCGACGGTGGTCCCCGCAAGCACGTGCAGAATCTGATTACACTGGCTTGTGCCTACCAATATCCGGGGAATGCCTTCTTCCACAACAACGAACTGAAAGAAAAGTACCTGAAGGCACTGAACTTCTGGGTAGATACCAACCATCAAGCCAAGAACTGGTGGTATCGCTTCATCCCCTATCCCAAGGAACTATCATCCAGCGTCATCTTGATGAGCGAAGACATCAAGCAAGACCAAGCCTTGTTTGATAAAACCATGCGCTACCTGCGCTGGAGCTACGAGAATGCAGCCCCCTCGCACATGACCGGTGCCAATGCTGCCGACATCATCATGGGCTCCCTCGCTGAAAGCGTTCTGACGCAGAATGCAGCCCAAATGAACGACTTCAAGGACCGAATGACCCAACTGCTCACCATACAACCCGTAGAAGGCATCCAGCCCGACTACCTGTTTGCCCAGCACTGCGCCAACGGACGACAACTGTACTTCACCAGCTACGGCAAGGAGTTTGTCAACTCCGTCCTTTCCTATCTGGAGTTCTGCAAAGACACCCCATTCCAAAGCCCCGGCGTAGAGTTGCTTCAGAAGCTCTTCACCGATGGTGTGCAATGGGTATTCTACAGCAAGCAACACGACCCCAACAATGCCGGACGCTTCATCAGTTCCGACCAATACTCGGGAGCCATCAAGGCATTGGCCGAAAGAGTAAACAAACTGAGCAACTCTGAGACGAAAGACGCAACCAAGCAGGCCTTGCGCCACATTTCAGGCGACAACAGTCTGACAGGTAATCGTCAGTTCTGGCGTTTCGACTACATGATACACCGCCGTGCCGAGTACATGGCCAGCTCGCGCCTGACCTCCACCCGCACCGTAGGCAACGAAGCCGGTAACGGAGATGGCAACTTCAACTATTATGCCTCCAACGGTGTGAACTACCTCTTTGTAACGGGCCAAGAGTACAACCGCAACTTCTTTAAGAAGTTCAATAACCGCCAATATCCGGGCATTACAGCCGAACAAGACGATGCCAAGCTCCCCGTCCCCGACTGGGGTGCAGGCGGTAGCAACGGCAACAGTTATGCCGGAGGTGTGAGCGACAGCATCTATGGTGCCTGCGGCATGATACTCGACCGCAGAGGCTTGCAAGCCCACAAAGCTTGGTTCTATTTCGACAATGAATATGTCTGCTTAGGTAGCGGCATTAACAATGCGGAAGGTAGCGCCGAAGTATTTACCACCCTCAACCAATGCAACAGAGATGGCAAAATACAGTACGCACAGAACGGCAAGACCGCAAACTTTAAAGAGAACGGTGCTCCTATCCATAACAACGAGACCCGCATTTCAGCCGACTGGGTAGTACACGGTTCCGTAGGCTACTTCAACCTACAACCCGGCACGGAATATGTGTTGGCTTGCGACACGGCTCTTTTCAGCTTGAATATCAACCACGGCGTACGTCCGCAAAACGGAACTTATGCCTACTTGGTACGTCCCGACTTGTCGAACGCATCGGCTGCCAGCAAGTACATCAAGGACATCCCCGTACAAATACTTGCCAACACAGAATCCGTGCAGGCTGTCTATCACAAGTCGCTGAACATCACCGAGGTGTTGTTCTACCAAGCAGGCGAAGTAAAATTGGAGAACGGAGACATCATCCGCACCGACACTCCCTGTGCTCTGCTGTGGAATGCCAACACACAAAAGCTCAGTGTGGCCAACCCGCGGTGTGAGACGGAAAATCCCGAAACCATACAAGTGACCTTCGTCCACAACGGACAGCCAGTCACCTTGTCATACGCTATGCCTCAGCAGGAAATGGCCGGAAGAACCGTCTGCCAACACGTAGCCTTATGACACTAAGGATAATCGTATCCTTCATCATTTTCTTTCTCATCGGAGGGAATGCCATCGGCCAAGTCGTCGGATTCGAGGAAGGAATGCCCACCCATTTCCGAGAAGTGGGAAAAGGGAGTCTTTCCTTGTCGTCAGCCTATTACAAAGAAGGCACCCACAGCCTTAGATGGAAATTCCGTCCCGATGATACGCTTTACATTTCTTTGCCGCAGCACATCCAACTCGATGCTGCGGCAAAGAAAAACAGCGGCATTACCCTGTGGATATACAACGAAAAAGCCGGAAAAGACTCCATTAGGTTCGACTTTCTGTCTTCACAGGGCAAAGTGGTCTATACATTCGGCTTTCGCTTGGCCGCACAAGGTTGGCGGGCTTGCTGGATAGGCTTTCAGCATATGCAAGCCGTCCATGCAGGAGATGACATAAGCAGCTACCGCCTTATCGCCCCTCACCGAAAGGGGAGTGTTTACCTCGACCGCATCACCTTCCCTGTGAAACAGATAAATCTGCGCACCACTCCCGATATGCAGATGCCCTACAACAATTCCATCGACTTTCGCGACCTATGGCATTGGTGCAGAGTATGGCAATGGGAGCAGTACGCATACGACATTCCCTTACCTACCGAAATTACGGACAGCGAACGAAAGGAAATCAACCTCATTGAGCAACGGCTCAGCGATGCCCTCGATGTAAAGAAAGTAAAGAAAGCATCCACAGAAAGCATCGAGAAGGCCTACGCAACTCTCAAGGAGGCCCATATCCGCCCATCCGGAAGCGGATTTACCGGTGCTCCCATAGTGGCCCCCGATGAGCTAAACCGACAGAAAGGAGAGATGTCGTGGAACGATCTGGAGACCATGCTATCCGGATTCGCCCTCGATATGTACCTCAACCATTCGCAGAAGTCCGCAGAGAATTACTTTCTCGTTTGGAACTATGCCATGAACCAAGGCTTTGCTTATGGCAGTGGCATGGGCACAAACCACCACTACGGGTATCAGGTCCGGAAGATATTCATCACGGCTTGGCTCGTCAGAGAGCAAATCCAACAAGCACCCAACAGCAAGAACATCCTTGCGACCCTCCGCTTCTGGGCTGCCCTGCAAGAGACGCGCATCCCTTGTCCTACCACGCGAGACGAACTACTAGATAGCTGGCATACTCTGACCACAGCCAAAATTGTCTCCGCCCTGCTCATTCCAGATGAACGGGAGAAAATACAAGCCATGAAGAGCCTGACACGCTGGATAAGCACTTCCTTGCATTACACAGCAGGCACCATCGGAGGCATCAAGATAGACGGAACAACCTTCCATCATGGAGGCTTCTATCCGGCATATACCACCGGAGCATTGGCCGAACTGGGCTTCTTTACAGGATTGACCAACGGCACTTCATACAGCCTCACCCCTGAAGCAAGGCAAGTGTTTCGCTCAGCCCTTTTGGCCATGCGGAATTACTGCAACCTCTACGAATGGGGAATCGGTCTCGGCGGTCGTCATCCCTTTGGAGGCTCCATGCGGCAAGATGATGTCGAAGCCTTCGCCCATCTAGCCTTATCGGGCGATTTCTCGGATGAAGGGAATGCTTTCGACCATTCACTGGCAGCCGACTACCTGCGACTAACAAGCACAAACACACCCGAAGCCAACTACTTCCGCGAGCAAGGTATCCGCCCTGCTGCTGCCCCCGAAGGATTCTTTGTCTATAATTACAGCGCAGCCGGCATTTTCCGCCGCGCCAACTGGATGGTGACGCTCAAAGGCTACAACACCGATGTATGGGGTGCTGAAATCTACACCAAGGACAATCGCTACGGACGGTATCAAAGCTACGGTTCGGTGCAGATAATGGGATATGAATCGCGCAAAGCCAGCGGATACGACGCGAACGGATGGGATTGGAACCGACTACCGGGTACCACCACCATACACCTGCCCTTCGAATTGCTGGACAGCCCACTACCCGGCACCACAATGGCACGCTCCAAAGAGAACTTTGCCGGTAGCAGCACCTTAGAAGGCCGGAACGGGATGTTTGCCATCAAACTAATGGAACGTAGTCTGAAGAACTTCACGCCTGACTTCGTAGCACGCAAGTCGGTATTCTGCTTCGACAATCGCATGGTGTGCCTAGGCACGGGCATCAACAACAGCAACACCGCCTACCCCACAGAAACCACCCTCTTCCAAAGCACTTTCCAACCGGGAAAGAGCGACATCTATACGGATGATACGCTGCACACCACCGCCTTTGCACAGACATGGAACGACGGACAGCCGCATCATTTACAGGATGGCTACCACAACCATTATTTCGTAAAAGGAACGAACCTGCACGTACAGATTGCCCAACAAGAATCGCGAAACGAGAAAACCCGTGCTCGCACAGAAGGTACTTTCGCATCGGCCTATCTCGACCACGGCACAGCCCCGCACAATGCTTGCTACGAATATATGGTACTGATACAGCCCACGAAGGAGGAAGTGGAAACTGTCTATAAAGGAAATCATTGGGAATCGCCTTACCAAATACTGCGCCAAGACAGCGTAGCCCATGTCGTATCCGACGGACCAACCGGCATCACTGCATACGCCGCATTCGAGGCATACAACCCTGATGAAGACGAGGTATTCCGCACGCTCCCTGCCGAAACCATGGTCATGCGCAAATACCTGAAGAACGGGCAACTGCTGCTCAGCATCTGCGACCCGAACCTGAACATCTCCGAAAAGACATTCACCACATGGCAAGCCAGCCGCCCCATCGAAAAGATACTAAGACTAAAAGGCAAGTGGGCCACAGAAAGTGAGAACAGCAGCATCAGCCTTTTCTACGAGAAGGAAGAAACCATTCTCACTGTGCAATGCCAAGATGGACAGCCGATAGAATTCAGCCTATCGGCCTGCCATTAAGCTACCATCCTTTATTGCTTTTGCAACGTCACCTCCCAACTAGCACCGTCCTTGCACGCAAAACGCAGAACGGTGCTCTTTTTATCTGCCGATACCACCTTGCAGAAGTCTGTTTCTGCCACGCTCCACTGCCCTTTCAGCGTCAGCGTTACGGGTATCTCCTGGCTTTCGTTGCTAATCCACGGACGAGAGTAGATACTGCGCTCGATGCGTTTGCCGTTTTCATCATAAGCCTCATCGCTCGGGCCACGATACAAAGCCAAGTCGGGCTGGGCCACGGTCAGCAGGACTTTATCCTTGCCTTCTTCGTGCAACATGACGAGGCAGGAAGTATCGGCCTTCTGCAACAGGCCATCAGGCAACTTGTCGGCAGTTTCGAACAAGACATAGGAAGTAAGATGCTCGGCGGTAGAACGAACAACGTGCGCATTACGGTCTTGCTGAAGCACCTTGTAAGTCGGCTTCTTAGCAAAAGCCTTCAAGGCTTCCGCATCCGTACGGGGCAGGACGGCATATTCGTAGGCAGCACCCTTCGGAGCCTTCCCGTGCTGGAAGGTCAGCGACACCCAATCGCCCGAAGTGGGTTCGGTACTACGCTCGCCCACCGTGACTTGCGGGAAGTTCTTTTCAAAAGCGGTGGCTTTCATTTCCTTCTTAGGGATGTAATAGCCTACGTTGCAGGGGTCCAGATACGTCCGTCCATCAGACTGATAGGTTTCCCAATACTGACGTTTGTCCGGCGTAGTAGAAGCCAACTGGAATACGGTGGTCTCCGTAGGATAGTCCGTGTTTGCATTCTCAATGTCCGACCCTAGGCAGACAATGGTACCGCCAAAGAAGTGGAAAGACTTGCGGGCACGGTGCGAGCCATTATATTTATCGTGTTCGTGTAGTTTCATGCCAAAGTTACCGTTGCTGCCGGCTTGAGACAATCCGCCACAGAAAGCCTCATCCGAGAAGAGCATTTCCTCCATACCCGAGAAGGTATCCACATTCAGCACCCGCGCCCGAAGCTGTTCGAAAGGCAGATGAATGCTGGTAGTGCCCGGAATGCGGTTCCAGTCGAAGCCCGCTTCCTGCCAGCCGGAAGTAGAGAAAGTTACCATTTCATCGGGCTTTCCGGTGAGCAGTTGCATACTGCCATGAGCCAGATAGCGACCATAGAAGTTGGCAGGCAGATAGTGTTCGGCTGCCCAGATGTAGCGAGAATGCCCGCGCACTACGGCTGCCCAATTGTCGCGACGCTGCACGGACACACAACCATAGCCCAATGCCATATTGCCTTGCGGGTCGGGTTCGGGGGTGAATCCCTTGGATTCGAACAAAGCTTTCAGCCGCTGCTCCTGTCGGTTGGATACAGTGGGCAGATAATCGGGACGGTCTTTATCCTCCGGTGCCGACACAGAGACGAGACGCAGATAGGCAGCAGCCAATTCCGCATCGTATGCTTGCTTCCCGTCGGGCGAACCGGCCATGGCAAGCGTGGCATATTGCGAAGGAATCAATTCCCCCTTTCCGTTGGGATGCCTGCCCGACATGGAGAGTGCCCACTGCTTGCGGTTGCAATAGAAACGCATCGTCATCAATACCTGCTTCACCGTGGCGTGCGCCAATTCGGATACTTTGAACTCGGTGCCGCTCAGCAGATAAATCATCTTGGTAGCCCCGTCCAATCCGCCGACGGCGTATGCCGGATAGAGGTTGCGATGATGGAATGCCTCACCGCCCTTCTTGAAAGCGCCGTCCAGTCCGGGTGCCGGTCTGCAACCATAGTCTATCCAACGGGAGAACGAACGCAGATATTGCAATTTCTCCGGCGTGTCCTCCATTATCAGGATGCTGGCTATGCGGCCTTGCGTCTGCGTATTGAAGGAATCCATGTCGATGCCGTTGCCGGTGGGCATGGGATACACTTCGTTGGTGATGGCATACCAACGCAACGTGCGCTCGGCTTCCTCCAGCTTTCCGGCTGTGCGCAGCACGTCCTTCATCAGGAAGTAGGCCACGTACAGGCCACGCATACTGTAACCGTAATGATGGATGTTGCCCCAACAGCTTCCGTAGGCCACGCCTTGGTCGGTGATGTGGTCGTACATGGCCAGGAACTTCTGCTTCAGCTCCTCCTTCCATTCTCCCTCATCGGCATTGCTGTATGCCACAGAGATGCGCTTCATCAAGTCGAAGTAAGCCTGCATCTCCATACCCAGTTTGGTAAACATATCCTTGTCCCAGTCGGGAATCATGCGTTCGTAGGCCTCGGCCTGTCGCACCATGAAGATGGGCAATCCACTGACCTTGCCATCTTTGTAGGCGATGTGATAGAAATCGTACGCCTTTCGGATGTTTTTCATTTCCTTCTCCGTCAGTCGGGAAGGCGTATAGAGCATATCGCGGAAGCGGGCTTCTATCTGCTTCATGGCCTGCTTCTGCTCTTCGCTTACGGGGATCAGAGCTATCTCGGGCTTCCACAAGGAGTGTTCGTAGATGACGAGCCAATGGCTGGTGGTGCCCTTGTTCACGAAAGGCACCTGCACGTCGGCCGCCTGTTGGCGGGCATCTACCTTGGAGGCAGTCACCACGTGGTCAAGGAAAAGCCTGCCTTCCACGTCGGGTGCTACGATGCGCACTTCGTTCATCCCTTCTTCGGGCGTGCCCTCCATGTCGCGCTCATAGCATACCCATGCCCCGCGCCAGCCGGTGAAGTTGATGCCGAAGGGGAAAGAAGTGCAGAGTTTCCCGTCTTTCAGGAACTGAAAAGTTATCTGTTTATCCTGTGCCTGCTCGTTATAGACCCACACGATGAAGGCGGAAAGATAGGTATCCTTTCCGGTAGGGTCTTTGGCCTCGAACATCAAGTCGCGCTTTACCGACAGCACGGCATTTGGCTCGAACGCCCAGCTCAGGCTTTGACTGCCGTCTTTATAATGTTCATCGTTCAGGGTGAGTTGCGAATGGGCAGCAGTGATATAGGTGGGCACCTGTGCCTCTTCAAACGATAGCAGACGTTCGTTCTTTACTACCTGTGCCGAAATGCTCATGCTCCACAGTGAGATTGCTGTCAGGGCAATGCCCCATTTGCCGATATGCTTCATGATAAAAAGATAAATAAGTTAGGTTGTTCATTGGTGCAGAAGCAGTCGCCCGTCCTGAGTCGGCTGCTTCACTATGCAAAGAAAAAAATCTTTTCGGAAAGAAAGGGGCATAAATCGTACAGAAAATGTTCAGAAATCGCCCTAAAAGGAGAGAGACTGTCCGCGAACTCGTTTCGGAATATCTTTTAGAAGCGGATAAAGCGGATGAAGCGGATTTTAATTTTTAGGCACCGGGGAGGCTTTACGGATGCAAATCTTCGAAAGCCTTATTCTCTTCGGCAATGGTGCTCAGCGTTTCCTCCAGTTCGCCAATGGGCAGGTCGAAGTTGAACCAGTCGTTGTAGCAGTCGGTGACGTACCAATGCCCGTCCAGCAGGTCGAAGACCACGCGCAACGAAGGCTCCGACTCGTCGTAACCGGCCTCAAACTCCTTGTGCGCAGGTTCGTCAACGACGAAGCGGGAGACGTAGATGCCGCCTTCCTCCTCCGTAATCCGTCCTTCGCGCAAGGTCTCCTCGTCCAGCAGCGGCCACTTCTCGCGCGTGAAGGGGAAAGTCTGCTCCGTCTCCCCGTCGTCCTTCAGCAAGGTGATGGGCGACTGCAACGGAAACTTGATGCGTGAATACTGGAAAGATGCGCTGGTAGTGAACTTGTGGAGGAACGTCTTGAAATCCTCCTCTGCCGACAGGCTTCCGAAAGAGGAAAGCACAAGCGTCGCGCACAGACAAAGAGCATAGTAAGCGGCTTTCATATACCTTTATATTTAGTTGCCCGCAAAGATACGATTTGTTAGCGAATGTTGTACATCCCCACTCCATAAAAGCATACAACTAACCGAAAGAAACCTTACATCCGTCCGCCGCTCCCCAAACGCCCGAGAGTCGCTTCTTTCGGACCGAAGGCAAGGGCGATGGATTTTTTTGAAGCGAGAACATGTTAAAGCACTATGCACTAATGCGTTATCGAAATCCATACAAATAATCTAGAGAGAAGAATAGGTATGGCAAACGAAAAGTAGGCTGTCCGGACTCTGAAGGATGTCCGCAAAGTCATCCCCCTTCGATTATCTGCTGAAAAGCGACGTGAAATATGTTGGAAATATATTTCCAACGCGAGGGATATATATACCTGACGCCTTCCGCATCTATTTCCCGCGCGTTGGAGCTATATCGCCCGCAGGTCCCGCATATATTTCCCACGAGTTTTCATTCCTTTGTCCACGAGTTTTCACCCTTTTCCCCTCGCTTTTTCACGCCTTTCTCCGTGAGTTTCCGAACAAAAGCCCTCGGCTAATCGGAGATTTTCCCTCGTGTTTTCCCTTAAAATCCCTGCGGTTTTGGAGGCATGGATATGGGGTGTCGGGAGTGCTTTGTCGGGGCAGAAACAAAAGATGCGGACGTTCCGAACGAAAGATGCGGACACATCGGTGGAGCGATACGAAATGATGCTTCCTTTCACATTTTAATACTACACAGACGAAACTTCCGTGTTTTTATAAGAAACAGAATTGATTCTATTCAAAAATTACTATTTTTGCTTGCATTTTTATACCACTTCTGTAATAAGGTGAATATTGCTTGTACTACAATGCCCTCCTCTTACACAAGTTTATTATATCTAAAACTATGGATGAACATCACATTATAGCCAGACTAAAGCAAGGAGATGAAAAGGCTTTCAAGTACATCTACGACTGCCACTATGTGCTACTGTGCCGTTTTGCCAACCAGCTACTGGACAATTACTCTTTGGCCGAAGAAGTAGTGGACGACACAATCTTCTACCTGTGGCAACACCGTGATGAAATTGAAATTACCCACTCGATTCGCACCTACCTGCTGCGTGCCGTGCGCAACCGCTGCCTGAATGAGCTGAACTCCCTAAGCCATCGGATGGAAATCCGCTTTTCTTCGTTTGCCCTTCCCGAGAATATGGACTTCCTAAACCAAATATTCACCGAAGACAGTCACCCATTAGGCTCCCTACTGGAACAGGAGTTGGAAAATGAAATCTCGCACAGCATCGAAGAGCTTCCGCCCGAATGCCGTACCGTGTTCAAGAAAAGCCGCTTCGAGCAAAAGAAGTACGAAGAGATAGCCACCGAACTTGGCATATCGGTCAACACCGTAAAATACCACATCAAGAATGCGATATCCTTCCTTCAGAAACGCCTGAGCAGCTATCTGAAGCTCCTACTCTTCACTTTTTTCATTGGAAACTGAAAAAAATAATCTTTTTGACTACCCTATCCTTTTAAAATTTTGTCTAATCTATAAAGACTTCTATTTATGAACTTAAAAGAGCATACATATATTGACGAGTTAATAACCCAATACCTATCCGGTACATTGGACAAAGAATCTTTCTCCACCCTGAAGCAGTGGAGTTCCGAATCCGAGGCCAACAGAAAGTATGTACGCGACCAATTAGAAGTTTGGTTTTCCTCCACCGGCGCCGACAAAGGAACCGACTTTGACAAAGAGAAAGCCTTCGCCCTGTTCAAGCAACGGGTGGCCGAAGCCGAAAGACAGGAAAAACCGAGAATCCAACTTTCGTGGAGAACATTCATGCGGGTGGCCGCAGTCGTACTCATACTCCTACTGCCGCTTGCCGGCTACTGGCAAGGCAAAGAAGCCGTCAGAGATACGTTTGCCGACATGGTGGTAGAAGTACCGCTGGGCGCACAGACCAAGCTCAGCCTGCCCGACGGCACACAAGTGTGGCTGAATGCCGGTTCAAAGATAACCTACTCCCAAGGGTTTGGAGTAAACGACCGCCAATTACGGCTTGAAGGAGAAGGCTATTTCGAGGTAACCCGCAACGAAAACATTCCGTTCGAGATAAATACGAAGGAACTGAACCTTAAAGTGCTAGGCACAAAATTCAACTTCAGCAACTACTCCGACAACGAAGAAGTTATCGTAAACCTGCTGGAAGGGAAAGTGGCCCTACGCAATGGCATAAAGGCCATGCCCGAACAATACTTGCAGGCCGATGAGAAGATGGTGCTGAACAAGCTGACCGGCAACATGAGCAAGTCGAAGGTGAAAGCTTCAAAATCCAACGTCTGGATAAACAACGAACTTTTCTTCGACGAAGAACTGCTGGAAGACATCGGGAAGCAACTGATGCGCAATTTCAATATAAAGATAGAAGTGGCCGACTCCCTGCGGAGCAAGCGTTTCTATGGCAGCTTCAAGATTCTGGGCAACACGATAGACCAGATTCTGGAAACAATGGCTTCTACCGAACAGATGAAATACAAATATGAAGATGGTGTATATATACTCTATTAATAATTGTTGAACTTAAAAGAATAACGTATGAAAACATGGGCAATAAGGAATCTTGCGGCTCCTTATTTCTATTCATTAACTTAAAAAACAACTGCTACTTATGAAAACATTTTATAAGGCTATTTATATAGCCTCGATAGCTTTTTGCCTTAATCTTCCCGCCCATTCGCAGGATATACAACTGATTAGCAGCAACATAACAGTAAAAGAGGCAATGGAACAACTGAAGGAAGAGACCGGATATTCATTCGTCTTTTCATCGTCGGACGTCAACACCAGCAAACGTGTATCTATCACGGCCAAAAATGCCACTATCGAAGAGGTCATAAAGCAAATCCTTCAAGGACAGGCCGACCTGGGATATGAGATTCAAGGGAAAAAGATTATTATAAAAAAGGTACAGCATCCGAATGTCGGAAGCCACAAAAAGATTAAAGTCACCGGTAAAGTGACCGACAGCCAAGGCGATCCCATTATCGGTGCCACCATCAAAGAACAGGATACAACCAACGGAGCCATCACCGACATGGAAGGAATCTTCTCGTTCGAGGTCGCCGAAGATGCCCGACTGGAAATCTCCTACATCGGCTATCAAAGCCAACGGGTCAAAGTGCAAAACGGAAAAGTGCTATCCATCATGCTGCAAGAAGACACCGAAATGCTGGAGGAAGTCGTAGTAGTGGGCTACGGAACCGTGAAGAAAGCCAACGTAGTAGGTTCCATCGCAAAGATTAACTCCGAAGCCATTCAGGACCGTCCGGTGGGCAGAGTGGAACAGGTGCTGCAAGGACAAATGGCCGGTGTTTCGGTAAGAACAACCTCCGGCACACCCGGTAGCGACATTACCATCAACGTACGCGGTGCCGCTTCCATCAACGGAGAGAGCACGCCCCTCTACGTAGTTGACGGAGTGCCCATCGACAATCTATCCGGCATAAACCCCAACGACATTGAGTCCATCGACGTACTGAAGGATGCCGCATCGGCAGCCATCTACGGCTCGCGAGGCTCGAACGGTGTAGTCTTGGTAACAACCAAAAAAGGCAAAACCGGTGCGCCCGTCATCACCTTGAACGCATACGCAGCCATTTCATCGCTGGAGAAGAAGGTTGACGTAATGGATTCGGACGAATGGATTGCCTTCAACAAGAAATGGTACGACTACCAATGGACCAAGACCACCGGTCTGTCGGCCTCAACAAGTCAGGCGGACAGAATAGCATACGCAGAAGATGCCTTAGGGAAGACGCTAACCACCCGAGATGATTTGGGAGACAGCGGAGTAAGAAGCACATACGGCATCTACGACCCTTGGTGGGGCAGTTCGGAGATAGAGGCGATTGACTGGCAGGACGAACTGTTCCGCACAGCACCTACTTACGACATCCAACTGACGGCTTCCGGTGCTACCGAAAAGATGAACTATTCACTTTCGGGTGGCATCTATCAACAGGACGGTATCGTACACGGATCTTCTTACGACCGATACAACCTGCGTGCCAACATAGAGGCGCAAATGACCAAGCGCATCAAGGTAGGACTTAGCTTGGCACCTTCTTATGGAGTGCAGAAAGGCATCAAGGTTGAGGGTAAAGACAATGCCGTAGCAAGAGCCTTGTCATTGCCCGGCTGGGTTCTGGCTGGTAGTGGCAGGAATTCAGGAGCCGACCCTTATAAATTCTATGACGAATGGGGACCGGGTCCCAATGTACTCAGCCCTTACATACAAGCAACGGCTCCCGACAGAAAGAAAAATGACGTAAGAATCAACACATCTTTGAACGTGACTGTAGATATCATAGAAGGATTGAAAGCCAACGGAATGGTGGCATGGAACTACAGAAACCTCAACGAAAGGTCATATACACCCACATGGGCCAATGCAAAATGGGATACGGCAAGTCATCCCGGAGAGCTGTCAACGTCCAGCTATTCGACCGACATATCCAATTCGCTGCTGGTTCAGAGACTGCTTACATATAACAAGAGTTGGGGAGAGCACAGCCTCGACGTACTGCTTGGTGCTTCTTTCGAGTCCAACAAAGAAAACACTTCCTATCAGCGGGTAGCCGATTTCCCGGATGACAAAAGCTGGGTGTTTGACGCTACCAAAGGAAGTACACTGAGAAACAACGAGATTGACTATGTGGAAGATGCACTTCTGTCCTACTTCGGACGTGTTCAATATGCTTTCAAGGACAGATACCTGTTCTCCGCTTCCCTGCGAAGAGACGGTTCATCCAAGTTTGGCGCTGAAAACCGCTGGGGGTTCTTCCCGTCCGTTTCTGCCGCATGGAAAATCAACGAAGAACCCTTCATGAAGGACATCGACTGGATAGGCTCGGCCAAACTGCGCCTAAGCTGGGGACAGGCGGGTAACGACCGCATCGGAGATGCACTGTTCCTGTCCAACATGAGCGCCCTCAACTATGCGGTAGGCACTTCTCAGAATCTGGCCAATGGCTACGTACCGGACAATATTGCCAACCCCTTATTGGGATGGGAAACAACCACGTCTTATAACATCGGTATAGACTTCGGTGTATTCAACAACCGAATCTACCTATCGGCCGACTATTATAAGAAGAAGACCAAAGACTTGCTGCTCGACGCTCCGGTATCGTTGATTACCGGATTCAGTTCGATGATGGCCAATGTAGGAAATGTGGATAACTGGGGACTGGAAATCGAGTTGAACACAGCCAACATATCAACCTCCTCGTTTAGCTGGAACTCATCGCTCAACATCTCGCTGAACAGAAACAAAATAACGAGCCTGGGAGATGACAACTCGGACATTCGCTCGGGCCAAGGCAGCACCATCATCCAGCGGGTGGGGCACCCCATCAACTCCTATATGCTATTGGAGGTAGAAAGAACCTTAAGGGCAGACGATTTCGAGGAAGACGGCATCACTCCGAAGGACGGCATTGCCATCTATACCGGACAACGCCCGGGTGACACGAAATGGAAGGACATCAGTGGAGACGGAAAGATAACGTCTGATGACTACACCGTAGCCGGCAGCTATCAACCCAAATTTGAATGGGGCTTTACCAATACATTCAGATACAAGGACTTTGACGCATCCATCTTGCTGCAAGGCCGTGTAGGAGGAAAATTGCTCTCCATCGGCTCCAGAAGCTGGAACCGTGCGACAAACGACCCTAAATACAACTACTTGAACAGATGGCTTACAAAAGCCTACTGGTCGGAAAGCGAACCCGGAGATGGCAAGACTCCCGCCTTCTATGCAACGGTAACCGGAGGTCAATATGACACCAACTGGCTATACGATGCCGGATACGTTCGGATAAAGAACATCACATTGGGATACAGAATACCCTTCAAGCCCAATTCAGTCTTGAGCAAAGCCCGTGTGTATGTTTCGTGCGACAATGTCTATATGTGGGATAATTACGATGCCGGATTCTCACCCGAAGCCGCCACGCAAGACAATGCATCTTCCGACTGGGGAGCTTATCCTTTAGCAAGAACTTTTTCTTTTGGTGTAAACATAACATTCTGATTATAACGATATGAATACGAAAAATATTATAGCAGCATTGACTATGGCTTGTGGACTATGTTCATGTAGCGACTTGATTGACATTTATCCTGTCGAAAACAACTTTACGGATGCGTTCTATTCGTCCGAAACAGAAGTTAATCAGGCAATAATGGGCGTGTATGCACGCTTGGGACGCAACGACGGGAATTATGACTTCCCGACGATTTACTATTTCATGGCTTCCGAAGGCCGTTCGGACAACCTATATTATGCAACGTTGGCCAATGCCCAACGAGACCAGGTGGATTTCAGAAACTTCGCGGTGACAGACGTCACATCCACCAACGAAGACATTTATGCCCGGCTGTACCAAATCATAAACGATGCCAATATGTTGCTGCAAGAAAGCTCGGAAGAATACACCCGCTATCGCGCCGAGGCTTGTTTCCTTAGGGCATTGGCCTATTTCGAACTGGTCAGAGCCTACGGAGCCCAACCCGTAATAGACAGTCCTATTACAAGCGAGGAAGCCAAAACGAAAGAGCGGCAACCATTGTCCGACGTTTACGACCTGATTATATCCGATTTGGAATATGCCGGCAACAATCTGGAAACATTTTATACGGGAGACGATGCCGGACGTGTAGGCTCCATAGCCGCCAAATGCCTGCTAGGTGAGGTCTATGTGACAATGGCCGGATACCCCATGAACGATTCTGGGGCTTACCAAAAGGCAGAAACCACACTGGCACCGATTATGGATGATGTCATGGAAAGGTTTGCCTCCAACTATGCGGACATCTTCGACGTAAACCAAGAAAACACCTACGACCTATTCTCCGTACAGTTTGCATCGGGCAATCAGGGTTTGGGTTCTTCCTTGGCAGCTTATGTGACAAACGGATCGGGTGGAATCATCATCCCTGAATGGTGGTATAGCGGCTACAATCAGCAAGGAGAAGACTTCCGGGTAGATACCCTGCTTGTGAAAGACATGAAGCTGGAAGGTGACAAACGACTGGAAACGTCGGCCACCGAAGGATACTGGAGTACAACCTCACACGGCTACACGACCGAAGATTCCGCTTTGTACTACAAAGAGCGTTGCATGATGATAAAGTTCTTGGTAAAGGACAATACAAACGAGACCATGAAGGCATGGAACGATTCACCGCTGAATTTCCCCATCCTGCGTCCGGCAGACGCCTGCCTGCTCTATGCGGAAGCCTTGCTGAACAACGGTAAGGCTAGCCAAGCCCTAACGTGGATAAACGTCATCCGCAACCGAGCCGGCATAGACGAACTAAGCACCAACCCAACCATGGACGACATCATGGAGGAAAGACGCCGTGAATTTATAGGCGAAGGAAAACGTTACTTCGACTTGGTGAGAATGGGAGAAGAGACCTTCCTCGAAACATTGAAAGACTTCTCCGACCACTACGGACACGTGAGTAAAATGGGTGCCAACAATCCTTCTGAGAAGGACTTGCTACTCCCCATCCCGCTGACCGTAATGAACATACAGACTTCATGGGAAAACAACACCGGTTATTAAACGCCCTTGTCCACATATATCATGATGCCCAGTTTTAAGAATTGCATTATCTGCTCGGCTCTACTATTGTCAGCCTATTCTATCGGCTTTGCTCAGTCCCCCTCCCCTACGGAGGGCGGACTGTCCAAAGCGGTATATGGATTCTTGAACCCGCAAGACTCTACACGAACAAAAGTATGGTGGTTTCACGGGAAATTTCCTTCGGACAAAGAAGGCATGACGGCTGATTTGGAGGCATTCAAAAAGATAGGCATCGGAGGAGTCGTTTTCTACGATCAAGTTCACGGAGAGCCTCTGCCACATACCGAACAGGCCATGAGCAAGGAATGGTGGGACATCGTTTACCACGCAGCCCGGGAGACCAAACGGCTGGGGCTCAGCTTTGAGTTCCATGTATCCAACGGATTCGTTGCCGGAGGGCCGTGGATTGAGCCGGAGAATGCCATGAAACGCATCGAAAGCCTGGAGACTATCGTCAAAGGGGGAGAATTCTTGCAACTGAGCCTGCCGGTTCCACAAAACAAGCTCCATTTCTTCAAGGACATAAAGGTCATGGCCATCCCTGCAAAGGACACTCCCAATGAGTCGATGACACTTTCCTCGAATATACCCAATCTCAATCTTGACAAACTTTTCTACGGACAAGAATTGTGCTCCGTACCCGCTCCAGAAGATTCTGCCATCTACATCAACATAGATTATGGCAAAGCGAAGGTGGTGAGGAACATCAGCTACCTGACGGGGCCGATGGGAAAAGCCACCACAAGCGCCACCAATGTCCCGGACGAGCCGGGAGATACTTTCGTCGGCACCGGATACCGAGTATTGCCTCCTTTAGGCGAGCTGCAATGGAGCGAAGACGGAGAGGTCTATCACAAAGTTTGCGACTTGAAGCCCCTATACCGCGCCCACGAAAGTTACAAAAAGAAAACACTTTCGTTCCTGCCTGTCAAAGCCCGGTTCTATCGCATCAGGCTGGCGGGATGGAGCGAAGCCTCGGAAGGAAAGCCCCTGCGAATCGGACAAATCGCCCTCAGTGCCGAAGCAAAGGTAAACGAATATGAGTACAAAGCCGGATACATATCCGAGTACATAGAGCCGTCCATGCAATCACCCGCCTATGATGCCTCCGAAATGGTTTCGGCAGCGGAAGTGCTGGACATCACCCACTGTCTGGGCACAGACGGCATACTGCGCTGGAACGCTCCCGCCGGAAGCTGGCGAATATTGCGGCTGTGCATGGTGCCCACCGGAGGCAGGGTGAAGCACGGGCGCAGCAATATGTCGGGACTGGAATGCGATAAAATGTCCGCCCGGGCAGCCACCTTGCAGTTTCAGTCTTACTTTGGTCAGATTCTCGATTCGCTGAACTTCCACCGCATCAACAACCTTACAGGCATGGCCATGGACAGTCATGAAGCAGGCTCGCAAAACTGGACGGATGACTTCCTTGCTGCCTTCCATCGCTTGCGCGGCTACGATTTAACCCCTTACCTACCTGTCGTGGCAGGGTATGCGGTAGAAGACATCCGAACTTCCGAACATATCCTATATGATATGCGGCTCACGATAGCCGAACTGATAGCCGACCGCTACTACGGCACCTTCGACAGCCTTTGCCGCCGCAATCACATCACCTTCACGGCTCAAGCTACGGGAAACGCCCAATGCATCGTGGCTATCCCCATCGCCGCCAAGGGAAAGGTGCAAAAGCCTCAAGGAGAATTCTGGCTGTTGCAACCCAACGGCAATTATGACATCAAAGAATCTTCTTCGGCTGCCCATCTTTACGGGAAGCCGGTTGCTTCGGCCGAGGCCTTCACCGATGGCGACCTGACCACGATGCCCGCCGACTTGAAGAACATTGCCGATGCAGCCTACACCTTCGGCATCAACGAATTCGTGGTATGCGCCTCCATGCATCAGCCACGCACCACACCGGCAGGATTCCCTGGAGGACGGTGTTACGCCACTTACACACGCAACAATACGTGGTGGGCTCAAAGCCGGGATTTCTGGGACTATCAGGCCCGAGTCAGCTATGTCATGCAGCAGGGGCGCCCCGTGACCGATTTATGCATTTATCTGGGGAACAATGCTCCGACAAGGATTCTGACCCATCGCCTTCCTAAGATTCCATCGGGATATGATTTTGATGCTTTTACAGAAGATGCTTTGGTCAATCGCATGGAAGCCGACGGTGGAAACATTGTCTTGCCCACCGGCCAACGGTATGCCATGATGGTACTTCCCCGCTCCGGAGAGATTTCTTTGGATGCCTTACAGAAAATAGCTCAACTGGTCCATCAAGGCGCATCTGTATATGGGAACCGACCTACGGGGTCGCCTTGCAAGAAGGATATAGGGAAAGAAGAAGAATATAATGAACTGGTTCGTGCCTTATGGGATGCCAAGCATTATGGTCAAGGGAAAGTATATTCCAACATGACGTTATCCGAGGCGCTGCAACAAGCGAACATTCTTCCGGATATAGCAGGGCCGAAGCTTTATTTTGCCCACCGCGAAACAGCCGACGCAGACATATACTACATAAACAACCATACAGACAGCCTCATCGCCGCCCCTTATACGTTCAAGACGAAACATAAGTATGCGCAACTCTGGGATGCCATGTCGGGGAAACGTTATGAGTTGCCTTCCGAGAATGGCAACGTGTCCTTATGCCTCCGCCCACGGGAGTCCTGCTTCATCGTATTTTCGCATACAAGGGAGAATTTGGAAGCTTATCCCACACTTACAAGAAAGCAATCTCTTGACCAAAACTGGAGCATCGGATTCCCCTGCCCCGCAACAGGCACACACAAAGAAATAACTTGCACGAAGCTTCGTTATTGGAATGAATCAGAATACCCTTTCATCCGTTTCTATTCGGGCACTAGTACCTATCGGACGCGCTTCCACTGGAAATCAAGTTCTGAAACCGCTTTTCTTGTGCTCACACCCAATCATTGTGTTACCGAGGTTTATGTAAACGGGAAACGAGCCGGAAGTATTTGGGCCTCTCCTTGGCGTCTCGACATAAAGCCTTACCTCAAAAAAGGGGAAAACGAACTTAAACTGTATGTCACCAATTCTTGGAACAATCGCGCCGTTTATGACCTTCAACAAGCACCGGAGAACCGATTGATTGAGCATCCCGAATGGTTTGTCACCGAAGAAGACACTTTGCAAGATGCGGGCATCGCCGGAGACATCAGCATAGAATATTAGAACGGTTGGGAATGGTTGGAAAATGAGGGATGCGGAAATCTCATCCGCCCCTCTTCCCTTTCAGATACTCATACCCGAAGCGGCAACGCAGGCAGTCCTTCTTGTCGCAATACTCTTTCTGGAGCTGGAGGAGGGCTTGCGAATCGGCGGCGGTGAAGACGGGCAGGCCGGCACCTTCCCATAGGCGGGTGACGTGGTTGTTCTCGCCCTTCAAGGATTCCAGGAAATGGGTGGCACGGTTGCACAGTGCTTCCTCGGCCTTGTGCAGGCCATAGGCATAGAGGAAGGGGATCACGGTGTTGATGATGATGAGATTCAACGCATTCTGCCCTACCCGTTTCTCGCGGCTGGGAGAGGACTTCTTGAAATTGAAATGTTCTTTCCAGTAATCGGAAGTGGAGGCAGACAGTATCTCCTTCACCGCCTCCACCGTTTCGGCCTGCATGACGCGCGAGAAGAGTGACTGCTGCGCATGATACAAACAGGCCAGCTGAGCCAGACGCACGTGGGGGAAATTGTCGGGACGCAGGCGAAGAAAACGCCACTGCTCCGCACTCACGGGGGCAGGCAATGTGAACTTATGTTGCAGATAGTGGAACTCCTTCTGAAGCCGGTGGTAGTAATCGTCGGCCTCCGGCATATCGTCGGCCAGCAGACCGGCCTGACCGAAGAAGAAAGCCTCTACCTGAAACAGATTGTCACGGTGCTTATCTACGGCGCGGAAGGGAAGCCGCCCTGCCCAAGCCTCGAAGGCATCGCCGTTCAGACCGAAGCCGAAGTTGCGGGCCAAGGTCACGAAGAACACGTCTTCCCAATGGTTGTTGAACCGTTCCAGCCGCCGGGCAATGACACGGGCCTTCTGCTCGAAACGCTCCACCTGCAAGGCCGAGAGCCACGAATGGACGATCAGCTTGGGCAGGGAGGATAGAATGGAGTAGCAAGGCGGATGGATTTCGGCCTGCCGCAGCTCAGCGTAACGCCTGCTGACTTCATCGGGGCAGGGCAACAGCAACTGAGGGAGAAGCTCTCCATTCGTGCGGCGGACATCGCAATCGGCCTCACCCACCACGTGCAGGATGACGTTGTCGTACACACGGTCGTGGTCGTGACCATGCCGCATCCAGTCGGAAGACTGTCCATGTATCTCAACGTTTCCTATCCACAGCACACCGTCAATCTTCAGCTTGGCATTGAAAAAGTCGGGGCCTGCATGAGAATTGGGCAAACCGGGGTCTATCACTTCTACCGATTGTCCGGAAGTGGTCTGAAGAGGATAAAGGGGAAATATTTTGTGCCTCCATACGTACTGAAGTAGTTGTTCCATTGTTAACAAGACGTTAATGTTGACCGCAAATGTAAGAAAAATCTTATCTTTGCGTCCTATATGTGACTAGTTTTTGAGTTTTTAAGAAGTTAAATAGAGAAACCTCTGTCACTCCGTGCCTCAGCGTTCTATTCCGTCAACTTAAAAACTTAAAAACTCAAAAACTCAAAGAAATATGAAAATTGCATTAATCGGTTACGGAAAAATGGGCAAGGAGATAGAGAAGATTGCCCTCGGCCGCGGACACGAAATCGTCAGCATCATCGACATCGACAATCAGGAAGACTTTGAATCGCCTGCCTTCAAGAGCGCAGACGTGGCCATCGAGTTTACCAACCCCATGGTGGCATACGACAATTATATGAAGGCTTTCAAGGCCGGCGTGAAACTGGTGTCGGGCAACACGGGCTGGCTGGAAAAGCATGGAGAAGAAATCAAAAAGCTATGTACGGAAGGTGGGAAAACACTGTTTTGGTCGTCCAATTTCAGTCTGGGCGTGGCCATCTTCTCATCTGTCAACCGCTACTTGGCCCGCATCATGAACCAATTCCCTACCTACGATGTAAGTATGAGCGAGACGCACCACATCCATAAGCTGGACGCACCGAGCGGCACAGCCATCACCCTTGCCGAAGGCATCCTTGAGAACCTCGACCGCAAGACACGTTGGGTAAAGGGCACGCTGCAAGCACCGGACGGCACCGTAAGCGGCTCCACCGACTGCGCAGCCGATGAATTGCCCGTCAGCTCCATCCGCGAAGGCGAAGTGCCGGGTCTGCACAGCATCCGCTACGAATCGGAGGCCGACAGCATCACCATCATCCACGATGCCAAGAACCGCAAGGGCTTTGCCTTGGGAGCTGTACTGGCTGCCGAATACACGGCCGGACACGAGGGTTATCTGGGGATGAAGGACTTGTTCCCCTTTCTGAATGAAGGATGAAAAATTGAACACAGAGACACAAAGACACAGAGTTTATAATTAAAGAAAGAGGTGGCGACACGTAGCAATAGAGTTCACAGAGACTCTTCGTACCAATTTCTTCTCTGCGTCTTCTCAGCGATGGAAATCGCCTCTCCAGAAAAAAGAAAAAACTCTGTGACTCCGTGTCTCTGTGTTCTAACTAAAAAACTTACAAACTCAAAAACTTAATATGAGATATGAGAAAAGCAACACGTGCCCAATGGATTAAATTTGGCATTGTCACCCTGATATATCTGGCCTTTCTGCTTTGGGTGAGCAGTTGGTGGGGGCTGATTGTCGTGCCCTTCATCTTCGACCTCTACATCAGCAAGAAGATTCCTTGGGGATGGTGGAAGAAGACCACGAATCCTGCCCTGCGCAGCGTGATGGGCTGGGTAGATGCCATCGTATTTGCCTTGGTGGCTGTCTATTTCGTCAACATCTACATTTTCCAGAACTATCAGATACCGTCTTCTTCGCTGGAGAAGTCGTTGCTGGTGGGCGATTTCCTCTACGTCAGCAAGATGAGCTACGGACCGCGGGTGCCCAACACACCGCTGTCGCTGCCACTGACGCAACACACGTTGCCGGTGCTGAACACGAAGTCGTATCTGGAGTGGCCGCATTGGGACTACAAGCGCGTGCCGGGATTCGGACGGGTGAAGCTGAACGACATCGTGGTGTTCAACTTCCCGGCGGGCGACACCGTGGCACTCAACCATCAGATGGAGGATTTCTATGCCTTGGCCTACCGCGAAGGACGGAGCCTCTACTCCAACCCCGTCAACATGGACAGCCTGACCCGCCGACAGCAACGTGCCGTATATGACCTGTACTACACGGCCGGACGGAGCAAGATACGTTCCAATCCCCGCCTGTACGGCGAGGTGGTAGTGCGCCCCGTGGACCGTCGCGAGAACTACGTGAAGCGCTGTGTGGGCCTGCCGGGCGACACCCTGCAAATCAAGGAAGCGCAAATCTATATCGACGGACAAGCCATCAAGAATCCCGAGGAGATGCAGCTCAACTACTTTGTGCAGACCACAGGCCCGTACATCACCGAAGATATGTTCCGCGAGCTGGGTATCAGCGTAGATGACCAAATTCTGATGACCGACGACCCCAATTGGGAAATGGGACTGATGGAGATGGGATTGGACCGCCGCGACGCACAAGGTCGTCTGACGCCTGTCTATCACCTGCCACTGACCAAGAAGATGTACGACACCCTCAACGGCAACAAGAAGCTGGTGAGCCGCATCGTCATGGAGCCGACCGACTACTCGGGCGACGTCTATCCGCAGAACCTCTACACCAAGTGGGACCGCGACAACTATGGCCCCATCTGGATACCGGCCAAGGGTGCCACCATCACGCTGACCGAAGACAACCTGCCCATCTACGAACGTTGCATCGAAGCCTACGAAGGCAACAAGTTGGAACGCCGGAAAGACGGCATCTACATCAACGGTGAGAAAACGGACACTTATACCTTCAAGCTGGATTACTACTGGATGATGGGTGACAACCGTCACAATTCGCTCGATTCACGCTACTGGGGATTCGTGCCCGAAGACCACGTAGTGGGCAAGCCCATCGTCGTATGGCTGTCGCTGGACAAGGACCGTGGCTGGCTGGACGGAAAAATCCGTTGGAGCAGAATCTTTAAGTGGGTGGATGATATTAAGTAATACTGTTTAGGAGTTAAAGGAGTTAGAAGGAGTTAAAAGCCAATACATGTATAATTTTAAATTTAGAATTTTAAATTGATAACTATCGAGCTTTACCTCCCGATACCTCCTTTACCTCCTTTAATACTTTCACAAAGGAATCTATCGGCTTCTAACTCCTTTTAACTCCTTGAAATAACTCCTTTTAACTCCTTAATAAAAAACAATATGATAAGCATAAAGAGGATAGGACTGGCCGCTGTGGGGGTGACACTCGTTGCAGTGTTGCTCCGAAGCTGTGTGGCTACGTCTTACCTCATACCTTCGTCGGGCATGGAGAATTCCCTCTACCGCGGAGAGCGCATCCTCGTCAGCAAGTGGAGTTACGGACTGCGGCTGCCACTCATGGGGCTGTGGGGGTATCATCGCCTCGGCGACAGTCCGGTGCAGAAGGAAGACATCATTGTGTTCAACAATCCGGCCAATCTATCGGAACCGGTCATCAGCAGCCGCGAGGTTTTCATCAGCCGCTGCATCGGCACGCCGGGCGATACGCTGTGGATTGATTCGCTCTACTCCGTCATGCCTTCGGAGCAGACGGCCCCCGACCAGAAGTTTCTTTATGCCTATCCGCGCAGCAAGGAGCAGTCGCTGGATTCTTTGCTGAAAGTTTTATCTATCCCCGTAGAGAAGCTCTTGGGGCAGGATTCCATAAGGAATGTGCGCAGTTTCAGCCGCTACGAGCACTACTTGTTGGAGCAAGCCATCAATGGCCGCTATCGGATAGAGCCTTTGGATAAGACAGACTCCACCGAAGGATGGAAACCGCTGATTATCCCTCAAAAGGACAAGCCCATACGGGTATATCCTTGGAACATCACGTTGCTTCGCAATACGCTTGTGCTGCACGAGAAGCGGCAAGCGGACATCAAGAACGATACGCTATACATAGAAGGCAACCCCGTTCAGCACTGTTTCTTCACGCAGGACTACCATTGGGTAGTGGCCAACAACCCTACCAATCTGTCCGATTCGCGCCTCTTTGGTTTCGTACCCAAAGACCATATCATCGGAAAAGCCTCTCGGATATGGTTCTCGAAGAGAAAAGGGAGGATTGGGCAGCAGATTGATTAGCGTTCATCATTCAAATCCATAAAATCAAAATAAAGTTGGCAACTTCCGTTTTTCTTTCTTCCGCCTATCTTGCTCCCGTAGAATACTACGCCAAGCTGCTGGCATACGACAAAGTGTACGTTGAGCAGCACGACCACTATATGAAGCAGACCTACCGCAACCGATGCACCATTGCCGCACCGGACGGCGAGCTGCCCCTCTCCATCCCCACCGTGAAGCCCGACACACCGAAATGCCTCGTGCGCGACATCCGCATCTCCGACCACGGCAATTGGCGGCACCTGCACTGGAATGCCATCGAATCGGCTTACAACCATACACCTTTCTTCGAATATTACAAGGATGACTTCCGCCCCTTCTACGAAAAGAAGTACGAGTTTCTGATAGACTTCAACGAGGCACTGTGCCAACTGGTCTGCTCGCTCATCGACATACAACCCGACATGGAGCGCACCACCACCTACCGCACGGACTTCACAGCCGACGAAGACGACTTCCGCGAGCGCATCCACCCTAAGAAGGATTTCCGCACCGAAGATGCCGACTTCATCGCCTACCCTTACTATCAGGTGTTTCAAGACAGACTGGGATTCCTGCCCAACCTTAGCATCATCGACCTCCTGTTCAATATGGGACCGGAAAGCTTGCTGGTATTGCAGAAGTGCATACGTGGGTGAGGTTGTAAGTTTGTAAGTTTTTA
>JAUNJD010000141.1 GCA_030523205.1 Bacteroides sp. | reverse complement strand
ATGTTGCTCAGGAACTTATAAAAATAATTATCAATTATGTTGCGGAATTAAGGAATATGGATTCCAAGGTTTACACAACAATGAACTAGCACATTATCGCATCTTTTTTGTGAAAAACGGATCGATTTTTTTTGTTTGTATTGTTTTGTTAATGTTCCCCGCTCATAGTGTTGGGCGGGGAGCGTTTTTTTTGGTCACTTAATTTATTGCTTACATAATGAAACAGATAATGTTTGACCGTTCTGGCATGATTCAGCATTGGGCAGTATTGGGAGATTTCTTATGGATGAATCTCGCTATACTGTTGGCCGACAATCTTCAAGCCTCGGCAGGAATATCAGGGAATGACATCCCACTAAAGCCGTATTGGATATTGTCAAATCTGTGTTATATTCCTTGTGTCTCTATCTTTAAGGTGATTCTGCACTATCGGATAGTACGTTCGGAAGTCATTGTAGGACGATTGTTCTGTACTATCGGACTGCACATGGTGCTGTTCTTGTCCGCATTGTCTTTGATAAGGATTGACGAAGGCTTCTCCAGTGTTTATATAGCTTGCTTCTATGGGGCTTTTGCTCCGTTGTTGTTTGCTTGGCGACTTCTCCTCAGGCATTTCCTGAAGGTATGCCGTATGCGGGGGAGGAATATCTGTAAAGTGGTTTTGGTAGGCAATGGCGACAATATGGTGGAGCTGGATGCCGTGATGAAGGATGTCATGTATGGCTATAAAGTAGAGGGAATATTCTTCAGAGGAGAAGCGGAAATTCTTAGCCCTGCCGGAAAGTCCTATGAGGCGGAACTAGCCCGGCTGAAGGCTTGGCTGCCCCGACATACCGTACAGGAGTTGTATTGCGGTCTTCCTTCGGTATGTCATAAGGATGTGCTTGCCCTGATTCGTTATTGTGAGAACAATATGATACGTTTTTATAGTGTGCCCAATGTTTGCAACTATGGGAAGCAGCGATTGCAGTTGAATGTATTGGGGGAAGTTCCGGTGCTGTCCATCCGCCGTGAACCATTGCGAAGACCCATGAACCGTCTAGTAAAGCGCAGTTTCGACCTGGTGTGCTCTGCGTTGTTTTTGGTCACGCTGTTTTCCTGTATTATTTTGTGTTGATCGGACTTATTATTAAGCTGACGTCGCCCGGTCCGGGCTTTCTCCAGCAAGAACGTATTTCTGGGTGATATATCCTTGGTAGGTACGCGGCACATATGCTGAAGAATACGGAAGAGGATTTGATGACAGAGTGCCAATCTTTTTACTGTATAGTTGCTTTACAAACCATACAGTGCTACTGTATCAGCGATACAGCATTACTGTATCCGTAGTAAAGTGGTACTGTATCTATGATAAAGTGACACTGTATATACGGTACAGTAACGCTGTATGCGTGATAAAGTAATGCTGTACAAAGAGGAAAGAAAAAAATAGAGAAATGCATCCCCGTCTCCATCATTGGCACACAGATGAGACCTATCGTTGGTAGTTGGGAAAAAATCTTTATCAAAAATAATATCCCAGACTAATCAACAGCTGTGGCTTATCGCTTCGGTTGTAATATCCCAAAGAGGCTTCCATGGGGCCGAACTTGGTGTTGTAGCCATACTCCAGCCCTACTCCATAGCAGAAGCGGCCGTCGTTTAAATCCTCTATGTGATCGGCACTGACAGCAGCGCTTCCTGCCAACGTGAGGTAATGCGAGCTGCCCATCCGCTGCCTTAGCTTCAGAGAGGCCATAGCCAAGGAGTTGTAGGCATACTCCATGCTGTTGATGCCGATGAAGGGAAGCTGCTGGGGCCGGTATTTCGCGGCATAATGACCGCCTATCACATTGCTATAAACAGCCGGTGCCTCGCCTCCGAAGAGGAAACGACCGGCAAGCGTAGGAAGGATGGCAAAACGACGGCTCACGGAAATGGCCGCTCCCCACGAGGCGTTGACGGCCGACACGGGAGACCCATCGCCCAAATGGGCGAAGTCGTCGGTAATCAGCATATAGCCGGCTCTGAGGGAGACACCTTTGGTGGGAAAATAGCTGTTGTCCTGCGTCTGATACTTCAGTTGGAAGAAATAGTTGAAGTAGGTATCCGTCTCCGGATGAGGGACGTCGACGGAGCTTTTATTGCTTGTCAGCAGGCTGTTGTAGTTGTAATGCTCCATCTTGACACCCAGTTCGTACTGGAAATTGCGGACATCCATGTTCTTCAGGCTGAAGGCTACATCGTGATTGCGGAAAACAAGGTTGTAGAGCCGGTCGCCGTCTTCGTCCAAATCGATGTCGTTGTAATGGAACTCGTAGGACAAATTCAGGCTCTTGTTCAGTACCGGATTGAAGCTATACTTGATGCCGCCCATAAACTGCTGACCTATGCGCCCGTAGAGGGTGAGCGACGAGGGCAGCGAGGTGTTGAAGAAGATGTCGCCGCGAATCATGGCCGAAATCATGTCTTCGGTGTCGAAGCGGATGCCCAGCTTCACGTTGCTCTGGCTCTTGTTCGTCACGTGGAAGGTAAGGTCGTACTTGCCATCGGTGTCGGTCAGCGAGTAGTAGGCATCGGGATAGTTGAACTCTTTCTGAAGAAGGCTGACGGCACCCTCTATCTGAGCCAGCGTGATTTGGCTGTCGTCGCTGATGCGGCATCGGCGGGCAATGGTCTTTATCTCATGGCGGTTCTCGTTCTGATAGATGACATGACGGATGGGCACGGAGGCAAAGGGCGAGGAAGTGGTCATGGTGTCGCGCACGGAGAGGCAGGAAGCGTCGGCTGCGTCGGGACATACTTCGCGCTTGATGGCAAGCAGTTCGTCCCAATGCTCGTGGGCAGCGGCTTCGCCTTGATGTATCATGGCATCAATGACCTCGGGCTTGAAGTCGAGCATACTGTAATTCTTGGTATCGATGGGAAGATGAAGATTGCAGTCGGCAATGTTATCTTCATACTTCGACTTGCAGGCAATGCTTACGATTTGCGAAAGGATGTCCGACAGATTGACCAGGTTCTCGGCTTTCAGCATATCGCTCTGCACGGTAGAGCCAATGACAATATCAGCCCCCAACTGACGGGCCACATCGACGGGGAAGTTATTGACCAAGCCGCCATCGACCAACACCATGCCATCTTGACGGACGGGGGTGAACATACCCGGAATGGCCATGCTGGCACGGATGGCCGTAGAGAGCTTGCCGCCGGTGAACACGACTTCCTTGCCATCTACGATGTTCGTGGCCACACAGGCAAAAGGCGTGGGCAACCGACGGAAGTCGATGGAATCGTGATAGCCGATGGTCATCTTGGACAAGAGGTTGCCCAAGTTCTGCCCGCGCACCAATCCGCTCATGTCGGGCTTCTTCTTTCCGGAGAATGGGACGGAAAGCAGGTAGGTCTCCGCATCCTCGCGCTCGGCCAAAGTCTGCGTCTTGCGTACGGTTTTGTCGCTCAGCAGGAATTCCCAGTCCTGCCCCTTAATCAGGGTATCGAGCTGCGAGGGCGTATATCCGGCTGCATACAGGCCACCAACCACGGCTCCCATGCTGGTACCCACCACGTAGTCGATGGGGATGCCCGCTTCTTCTACTGCCTTGAGCACACCGATATGGGCCGACCCCTTGGCACCGCCACCACTGAGCACAACCGCTACTTTCTTCCTACCACTCGCTTGCTGAGCCTGTATGCCCTGCAAACCAAGCAACAGGCAGGCCACAAACAAAATCAAATGCTTATTCATCGTTATTTAATGGATAATGGATAATTCATAATTCATTTCTGTTCCGCTAACTGTCTTCTGTACTCTGTGGGCGATACGCCTAAGCGTGCCTTTACGAACTTTCCGAAGAAGGAGATGTTTGGGAAGCACAGTTCGTCCACAATCTCCTTGACGGTCTTATCGGAATACTTTAGCTGCTGCACAATGACGTCGGTGGTATATTCGTGAATCCACTCCAGCGCCGTCTTTCCGGTGGATGCCTTGCATACGGTGGAGAGGTATTTGGGGGTGACGCATAGCCGGTCGGCATAGGCACTGACAGAACGCTCCTTGCCCTGACTGCCGGCCACCTCTTCGAGGAAACGCTTCACCAGCCAATCGCCTTGCTTCATGTCGGCATACACGTGTTCTTTCTCCTTCGCCATCAAAGGTATGATGATGGAACAGAGGTCGTAGAACACGGCCTGAAACAATGCACGCATCACTTCCTTCTGATAGACCGCATCGGTCTGCCTCAACTTGAAGGCTATCAATGAATAGTAATTATCCACCAATACCAAATGATCTGGCTCCAAATGGAACACCGGATTCTTCTGCAAATGCAACATCATGTTCCAAATATCCTTGCTGATATGGAGCATCCGTTGCAGAGCTGTATATGAAAGACCAATGATTTTGGAATTGAAATCGGGGCTTAACATATAATTATCCAAATATACATTGGGCGGACAGACAATGACATCATCCTTACGCATCAGAAACGTACGTCCGTTCACATCTACCTGCAATTTGCCCTCCGTACAGATTACTACTACAATCATATCCATCTGCAAAGATCCTTTCATACTGATTTTCTTCAGATCGTCGATAAGCATGATATCGCCATCCATATAATCAGTATCTACTCTCTGACTGATAAAGTCCAGATTCACCTTGGTTGTTGTCTGATTATTCTCCATTGTCACATTCTTTATTTCTTTAAATTTTCCGCAAAGGTGGTAAATAACTCCCATATATACATGGTCTAAAAATCTTCTATAATATTCTAAAATTCCGTCAACACCTATATACGAGAAAATTTTCACTCTATCATAGATTTTTGGAACACCATAGATAGGGAATATATATCCAATTTTGCACCCGGAAAATCAATAGAACCTCAAATATATAGGAATGGAAACTAAGTATTATGCAGCTATCATGCTGATTGGAGCCACCTTACTGACAGGGTGCAAGAATGAAAATGGAGCGGGACAGTCATCTCCCGTAAGAGTTAGTGTACAGAAAGTGGTACTCACACCGATAAATGGAACACAAGACTTCTCGGGCACCGTGGAGGAAGTGAGCGGAACGGCGCTGAGCTTCACCACCGGAGGCACAGTGAAAGAGATATTCGTATCGCAAGGACAGATGGTGAAGAGCGGTGCTTTGCTGGCCGAAGTAGATGAGACCTCGCTGCGCAACGCCTACGAAGCCACCGCGGCCACCCGAGAGCAGGCCGAAGATGCCTACGCCCGCATGAAGCAACTGCACGACAACAACAGCTTGCCCGAGATTCAGTGGATGGAGGTACAGAGCAAGCTGAAACAGGCCATCGCCGCCGAACAGATTGCCAAGAAGAGCCTGACGGACACCAAGCTATATGCGCCATACAGCGGATTCATCGCCGACAAGCTAGCGGAAGTGGGACAAAACGTGCTGCCCGGTGCGCCCATCGTGAAGCTGGTGAAGATTGACCAAGTGAAGGTGAAGATTGCTGTACCCGAGAACGAGATTGCCCTTATCAAGAAAGGTGAGGCCGTGCGGGTGAATGTTTCGGCATTGGGCGGAAAGACGTTCGAGGGAACGGTGACGGAGAAGGGTGTGACCGCCCATCCGCTGTCACGCTCGTACGAAGTGAAGGCATTGGTGAAGAATCCGGAGGGCGACTTGCTGCCCGGCATGGTGTGCGATGTCAGTCTGAACAAGACAGAGGAAAGCAAGGCCATCGTCCTGCCCACACACGTTGTTTCCATCGACGGACAGAACCGTAACTTCGTCTGGCTGAATGTAGGCGAAAAGGCTACCAAACGCATCATCCAGACAGGCAAGCTGACCACGAACGGCGTGATAGTGGAAAGCGGACTGAGCGAGGGTGATGAGGTAATCGTCAGCGGACAACAGAAGGTGAGCGAAGGAAGTGCTTTAATGAGATAACAAGAAAGAACAATGGAAAAGAAGAAAAGAAACATAGTGGAATGGGCCATGCACTACCGCCAGATAGTGATACTGGTGACGTGCTGCCTGATAGCACTGGGCATATACGGACTGGGAGACATGAACAAGAATGAGTTCCCCGACTTCACCGTCCGCCAAGGGTTGGTGATTGCCGCCTACCCCGGTGCCACGTCCGAGGAGATTGAGGAACAAGTGACCAAGCCGCTGGAGAACTACATCTTCGGCTACAAGGAAGTGAAGAAGGCCAAGACCTTCTCGCGCACCCAAGACGGTATGTGCATCGTGCAGGTGGAGCTGAACGACGACCTCAACAACAAGGATGAATTCTGGAGCAAGTTCAAGCATGGCATCAACGACTTCAAGGCACAGTTGCCCTCGGGCGTGCTGGCCGTAATGGTAATGGACGACTTTGGCGACACCTCTGCCTTGCTCATCACCATGGAGAGCGACGACAAGACTTACCGCGAACTGAACGACTACATGGACGACCTGCGCGACGAGCTGCGCACAGTGGAAAGCGTGGGCCGCATGACCGTGGTGGGTATGCAGAAGGAACAGATTTCGGTCTATCTCGACAGCGAACGCTTGGCACACTACGGCATAGGCGACAAGACACTGGCCTTGAACCTCTTCACCAAGGGATTCACCACCATGTCGGGCCGCATCAAGAACACTGAATATACCTCGCCCATCTACGTGGCACGCTCGATGAACTCGCTACGCGACGTGCAGGAAATGATTGTCTATTCCGACCCTATGGGCAACAACATCCGCCTGAAGGACGTGGCTCGCGTGGTGAGGGAGTATCCGAAGCCGGACTCGTATATCACCAACAACGGCAAGAAGTGCCTGCTGCTGAGCGTGGAGATGAAGAAAGGAAAGAATATCGTACAGATGGGCGAAGAAGTGAAGGCAAAGCTCACTCAGTTTGAACAAACCTTGCCCGACGACGTGAAGCTGTTCAAAATCACCGACCAAAGCAAGGTGGTAGATGACAGTGTAAGCAACTTCCTCCGCGAGTTGGCTATCGCCATCTTCGCCGTGGTGCTGGTAGTGGTGCTCTTGCTCCCCATCCGTGTAGCCTTGGTGGCAGCTTCCACCATCCCCATCACCATATTCATCTCGCTGGGGCTGTTCTATGCTTTCGGCATCGAGCTGAACACGGTGACACTGGCCGCGCTGATTGTGACGCTGGGTATGATTGTGGATAACTCCATCGTCATCATCGACAGCTATCTGGAGAAGATTTCCGAAGGGCAGTCGCGTTGGCACGCCTCCATCGAGAGCGCCACGCACTTCTTCAAGTCCATCCTCTCGGCCACGATGGCCATCAGTATCACGTTCTTCCCGTTCCTGTTCACCATGAAGGGAATGTTCCACGATTTCTTGCTCTACTTCCCGTGGGCCACGACGTTGGTGCTGTTCATCTCGCTATTGGTGGCTCAGCTGCTGGTGCCCTTCATGCAGTTCTACTTCATTCGCAAGCCGATGAAGACGGAGCCTAAGAAGGAGAACGGGAAGAAGAAATTCTCCTTCCTCGACGGGCTACAGAATTTCTATAACCGACTGATAACGCTTTGCTTCGCATGGCCTCGAACCACCATCGCACTGGGTGTGGCTTCCATTGTGTTGGGCGTGGTATTGCTCGGCATCCTGCCCCAACGCCTGATGCCTACCGCTGAGCGCAACCAGTTTGCCGTGGAAATCTATCTGCCCACGGGCACCTCGCTGAAGAAGACGGCACAAGTAGCCGACAGCCTGGAGCACCTGATGCGGCAGGACAATCGCATCGTGTCCATCGCTTCGTTCAAGGGTACTTCGTCGCCCCGCTTCCAGACGTCGTACGCGCCGCAATTGGGAGGCACCAACTATGCGCAGTTCATCGTCAACACCACCGACGACAAGGCCACGGAAGCCTTGCTGAAGGAGTATTCGTTGAAGTACGCCGACCTCCTGCCCGATGCCTTCGTGCGCTTCAAGCAACTGGGTTACAGCCAAGCCACCTGCCCCATCGAAATCCGCCTGAGTGGCGACGACCTCGATGTACTGAAGGAAGAAGCTGACAGCATCGTCAGCCTCCTGCGTGGCATCCCCCATTTATACCTGGTGCGCACCAACTTCAACGAGCCTTTGGCCGCCACCCGCATCGTGCTGAACGAAGACGAGGCCGACCGACTGGGCATCAGCAATACGATGCTGGAACTGACTACCGCCATGCGATACGGAAGCGGCATACCCGTGGGAACCGTGTGGGACGGCGACTATAACACCAACGTCGTGCTGAAGAGCACGCACGCCGACCAAGCCACGGTGAGCGACCTGATGGACGAACCGATACCCGTCTATGGTGGTCTGTCCACCGTCCCCTTGCGTCAAGTGGCTCAGATAGAGCCGTCGTGGGAGTACGGGCAGATTGTGCGACGCAACGGTCTGCGCACCATCACCATCATGGCCGAAGTGGAGAAAGGCGTCAACGTAATGAACAAGACGAAAGAGGTTCGCGAAGTATTGTCGCACATCACCCTGCCCAACGACGTCACCCTGACCTACGGCGGTGAAGACGAGGAGTCCGAAGAGGAGACGCCCCGCATCGTGACCGGTCTGCTCATCGCAGTAGTCATCATCTTCTTCATTCTAATCTGGCACTTCAAGCGGGTGAGCACCGCCGTGCTGATGCTTGTCTGCCTGTCGCTCTGTCTGTTGGGTGCCTGCATAGGCGTACTGATACAAGGAGTCGATTTCAGCGTGACTTCTACACTGGGCCTCATCAGCCTGATGGGTATCTTAGTACGTAACGGCATCATCATGTTCGACTATGCCGAAGAGCTTCGCGCCAACGAGCACATGACGGCACACGAGGCCATCTATCATTCGGCCCAACGCCGTATGCGCCCCATCTTCCTGACGTCGGCTGCCGCCTCGATGGGTGTCATACCGATGATATTGGGAGGCAGCGGGCTGTGGATGCCGATGGGTACGGTCATCTTCTACGGCACGCTTATCACGATGATATTCATCCTGACGGTGATGCCTGTGGCCTATTGGCTGATGATGAGCGGTTCGACAAAGAAGCGTGAGAAGCTGAATAAGATGGAATTGCAGTAAGAATAAAGTTAACGAGGGAACAAGTTGACAAAACCACAAGGACGTTTTCATACGCAGACCTCGTAGCCTCGTTAACTTGTCAACTCGTCAACTACAAAAAAAAACAACATTCTAAATTCCTAAAGAATATGAAACAATATACCCCCCAATGGATAGCCGCCTGCGCCCTGTGCCTCGGTCTCTCCCTATCGGCCTATGGCCAAGATGCCACTTACACGGCAGAGCAATGCCGTGAAATGGCTCTGAAGAACAACACCTTGATAAAGAACGCCAAGAACAACGTGACGGGAGCCGAGCAGACCCGCAAAGAGGCTTTCACCAACTACTTTCCTTCCATCAGTGCCACGGGCATGGGCTTCAACGCCGATAAAGGAGTGGCCAAGCTGGCTATCGCCGAAGGCATGGAATTCTCACTGATGAAGAACGGCATCGTGGCCGGAGTGACCGCCGTGCAGCCCGTGTTTGCCGGCGGACAGATAGTGAACGGAAACAAACTGGCCAAGGTGGGCGTAGAGGTCAGCCGCCTGCAACTGGAGCAATCGGAGAACGAGGTGGAGCTTACCGCCGAACAATACTTCTGGCAAGTGGTCAGCTTGCAGGAAAAGATGAACACCGTCTGTGCCGTAGATACCATGCTGCAACGCTTGTGCAAGGATGTAAACGCAGCCGTCAGCGCCGGGGTGACCACCCGCAACGACCTCTTGCAGGTGCAGCTGAAGCAAAACGAGATAGCCAGCACACGCATCAACCTTGACAACGGGATAGCCGTCTGCAAGATGCTGTTGGCGCAATACATCGGGGCAGACAACACGGGCTTCAGCCTCGTGGCCGACATACCCGAAGAGGCATTGCCCGCCTCACCCGAAGAGCTGTATCGCAATCCCGCTACCTCGCTCGGACTGACTCCCGAATATCGCCTGTTGCAGAAGAACGTAGAGGCCAATAAGTTGCAGCAACGGATGGCCGTGGGCAAGAACCTGCCTACGGTGGGCGTAGGCGTGGGCTATATGTATCACGATTTGCTGGACAACGACCGCTCGTTCGGCATGGTGTTCGCCTCCGTATCCGTGCCGCTGTCAGGCTGGTGGGGCGGCAGTCATGCCATCAAGAAACAGAAAATGCAGGTGCGCAATGCCGAAAACGACCTGACGGACAAGTCCGAGCTGCTCATCATCCGTATGCAGAAAGCATGGAACGACGTAGAAGATGCGTACAAGCAACTGGGCATTGCCCGCAAGTCCATCGAGCAATCGACGGAGAACCTGCGCCTGAACAACGAATATTACCGCGCCGGCACCACCACCATGAGCGACCTGCTGAACGCACAGACCCTATATCAGCAAAGCCGCGACGGATACGTAGATGCTTACGCCACCTACCAACTGAAGAAACTGGAGTATTTGCAGGCTACGGGAAGATAATTTCCGCTATGCAATGCCCCTTTAAATACCCCACTCGTGGATGCCGATAATACCCCATGCATG
>JAUNJD010000140.1 GCA_030523205.1 Bacteroides sp. | reverse complement strand
TATCATCTTGTTATCTTACCATCTTATCATTTTATCATCTTACCATCCTCCTATCGTCTTTTAAGTATCTGCTTCAGCGGCAAGTCCTTCTTTATGATGTATGCGATGAAGATCAACAGAAGCATCGTACGGTAGGCCAGGCGGAGGACGATGTTGTCGATAGTGACATACTCGGCAGCCACGTAGAGCACGGCAGCCAACAGGACGTATAGGCCGATGGACTTCAGCGGATAGTGGATGGGGTACTTGCGCTGCCCCACGAAGTAGGACAACAGCATGGGCACACCGTAACCCACAAACCCTGCCCACGCACAGGCCATGTAGCTGTATCGGGGTATCAGCAGGATGTTCATCGTCACCAAGATGGCACAGCCGATGAGCGAGAAGTAAGCCCCCCAACGGGTTTCGTCAATCAGCTTGTACCAGAAGCTGAGGTTGAAGTAGATGCCCATGAACATCTCGGCTGCCATGACGATAGGCACCACGCGCAGGCCCGGCCAATAGTCGCGCCCGATGATGTAGCGCAGGATGTCGAGATAGAACATCACCGCCAGGAAGGCCAGCAACGTGAAGATGATGAAGAACTTCATGGCCTGTGCATACATCTCCTTGTTGCCCTTCTCGCGGCTCTTGCCGAAGACGAACGGCTCGTAGGCAAAGCGGAAGGACTGCGTCAGCATGGCCATCACCATCGCTATCTTGCTGGCTGCACCGTAGATGCCCAGTTGCACGATGGCTTCGGCTTGGTCGGGATAGACGAAGCGGAAGATTATCTTGTCGGCCACCTGATTCAAGATGCCTGCCAAGCCCAGCACAAGCAGGGGCAGGCTGTAGGACAGCATCCGCCGCAGCAAGGCCCTATCGAGCACATAGGCAAAGCCGCGCAGTTCGGGCACGAGGCAAAGCATCACCACCGCGGTGCAGACGAGGTTGAAGAAGAAGGCGTAGCCTACGTCGTCGCCCTTCAGACCGACGTAATAGACGAGGTTCAGGGTTATGTTCAGCCCGATGAACAGCAGCTTGAGCGCAGCAAACTTGATGGGCCGCTTCTTGTAACGCAGGTAGGCGAAGGGTATGCTCTGAATGGCATCCATGGCCACCACTATCATCATCATGCCCACGTACCAAGGATGTTCGCCGTACTCCAGCCAGCCGGCTATCGGTTTCAGGAAGACCAGCCCCAGCACCAAGAAGGTGAGCGAAACGCTTGCCACACTGAGCAAGGTGGTGGAATAGACGCGCATGGGGTCGTCCTTGCCGTTGTTAGCAAAGCGGAAGAAGCCGGTCTCCATGCCGAAGATGAGCATCACCAGCACCAGTGCCACCCAGGCGTAAATGTTTGTAACCACCCCATATCCGCCCGACTGCGCGGACAGGGCCAGTGTATATACAGGTACCAGCAAATAGTTGAGAAAACGCCCCACGATGCTGCTAATGCCGTAGATGGCGGTCTCCTTTGCCAAACTCTTTAAATTACCCATAGGTTTTAGTTGTTGAGTTCTTTAGTTTTTAAGTTAGTTGACGAGGGGACGAGTTAACGAGGCTACAAGGGAGCTAACAAGTTAACGAGGCCACGAGGACTTGCCTTGTTGACTTGTCAACTTGTCCCTTGTCAACTTGTTTGTTATTATCTTCATTCAAACAACGTTTTCTGACTATTGTAGATGCTCCGCCCCAGGTGCTTGTATGCCAGCTCCGTCACTTCGCGGCCACGGGGTGTGCGCTTCAGGAAGCCTTCCTTTATCAGGAACGGCTCATAGACCTCCTCGATGGTGCCGGGGTCTTCGCCCAAGGCAGTAGCGATGGTAGTCAGCCCCACAGGACCGCCCTTGAACTTGTCGATGATGGTGCAGAGTATCTTGTTGTCAATCTCGTCCAAGCCATACTTGTCAATGTTCAGCGCTTCGAGGGCAAACTTGGCTATCTCTGTATCGATGCTGCCCGAGCCTTTGACTTGTGCAAAGTCGCGCACACGCCTCAACAGGGCATTGGCAATACGGGGCGTGCCACGGCTGCGCGAAGCTATCTCGCCCGCCGCCTTCGTGGAGCAAGGCACATTCAAGATGCCTGCCGAACGGCGGATGATGCCACTCAGCACATCGTCGTCGTAATACTCCAAGTGCAGGTTGATGCCGAAGCGGGCACGCAGGGGAGCCGTCAGCAAGCCGCTGCGGGTAGTGGCGCCCACCAAGGTGAAGGGATTCAGGTCTATCTGTATGCTCCGTGCCGAAGGGCCTTTGTCTATCATGATGTCGATGCGATAGTCCTCCATGGCCGAGTACAGGTATTCCTCCACCAATGGCGAAAGGCGGTGTATCTCGTCGATGAAGAGCACATCGTTCGGCTCCAGGCTCGTCAGTATGCCGGCCAGGTCGCCCGGCTTGTCCAGCACGGGACCGGAAGTAATCTTGAAGCCCACCCCCAGCTCGTTGGCTATGATGTTCGAGAGGGTTGTTTTCCCCAGTCCGGGAGGGCCATGCAGCAGCACGTGGTCCAGCGCTTCACCGCGCAGACGGGCCGCCTTGACGAAGATACGCAGGTTGTCCACCACCTTGTCCTGCCCGCTGAAGTCCTCGAAACTCAGGGGGCGAAGCGCATTCTCAAAGTCGCGTTCCTTTCCGGTAAGGGGCTGTTGGTTGCGTATGTCGAAATCTTCTTGTTCCATTCCAAGTTATTGTTTTGTGCAAAATAACGAATTTATTTTGAGATAAGATAGGATGCCGATAAAAAATTAGGGAACGATATGCCGTTGCCCCTATTGTCGGCGTTGGCACACGGACGAGACGGACATTGCGGACAAGTACGGCCTTCTCCCATCCTTTCCACTCATTATCAACTATTTGCCAGCCATATATATCCGACTTGTCGGCCCTATATATCCAGCACGACACATCTATATGTCCAGCGCGTTGGCGATAGTTTACTGACACGAGGGATGTATATGGCCGACGCAGAGGTATCTTTTCCCGCTTTCGACTTTGATTTTCAGGCAGAACCGAATATCTTTGCAACGGAAGGTGCATACCAACATTGGCAAGCAAAAGAACAATGAAGAAAACAGAAAGAATGACTACGCAGACCCTTGTCCGACAGCGGTTGCTGAACCAGCAATTGCTCAGCCCCTGCATGGACAGCCCACGGGAGATTGTATCTTGGATGGGTGTCCTGCAAGCGCAGGAGTATCGGATGTTCCCGTGGGCCATCGGCATACGCATGACGAAGCCCACCCGGCAGAAGGTGGCAGCAGCCATCGATCGGCACGAGATAGTCTGCGCCCACCTGAACCGTGCTACGTGGCAAGTGGTGTCTTCGGAGGATATTCATTGGATGGTGCGCCTCTACGGCGAGCGCAACAAGAAGCTGGCCTACGGCTACTATCGGCGCGACTTCGAGCCAAGCGTATTGTCCCGCTGCTACGACTTCCTGCACACCACGCTGGAGGGTGGCCGCAGCCTGACGTGCGAGGAGTTGATTCCCCTCTTCCGCGAAAGCGGCATCAGCCAAGACAAGGATTTCGTGAAGCATCTGCTTCGTGTGGCCGAAGCCGACGGCATACTCTGCGGAGGTGATATGAGAAGCCGCTACCACTCGTATGCTTTGCTCGATGAGCGCATTCCGCAAAAAACGCTCCTTTCAACGGAGGAATCGCTCATGCTGTTGGCGCGAAAATACTTCCAAAGCCATGCACCCGCCACGTGGGAAGACTATCGTTGGTGGTCGGGGCTGACTGCGGGGGAATGCAAAATCGGCCTATCGCTTATCGAAAAAGAATTGGATACCTTCAACCTATCGGGGCAGACGTACTACACGCACGAGCGCAACCGCAACGGGCGCATGAATCATTCGCTCGTCCACTTCCTACCGCCGTACGATGAACTTCTGTTAGGCTACAAGAACCGCACAGCCACCTTGGCAGAGCACCATGAGGCATACGCCCACAACACGCACGGCCTCTTCTACCCCATCATCTTGCAGAAAGGTCAAGTCATTGGCAATTGGAACATCACCCCGTCGCTGACCCACAAGTTCTTCCACGAGACAATAACGCCGATGGAAACGGAGATTTCGGGAGCCGAGAAACGGGTAAAGGCTTTCTTTGGGTGACGAGTTGACACAGTTTTTCAATACTCCTTCCTCAACCATTCCGCAAAGAAGTAGTCGTACACACGATAGGCATCTTCTTCCTGCGTCACAATCTCATTTTTCAACAATGGCTTTATGGCCGATTGTACGGAGCTGGCCGATGGCAGATTATACTTTTTGATGAAAGCAGATGAGGTGATGCCACTCGCCTTCCCTTCCTTTGCAATGCCTTGCAGCACCTGCTTCTGCTTGGGGGCAAGGCGCGAAAGCATATCCTTATAGCTACTCTCTTGTGCCTGAATGACGTTTCGGTGTGCCAACTCCAGCTTCGGCATATCACAGAGTTCATCGTGGGCAGTCAAGGCAAACAGCTCGTTCATCATCATCTGTACGAACCATGTGCAACCGTCGAACTGCCGATACACGCTCTCAATGACGGTCGGAGCTATCCGTTTGCCGCGCTCTTCAAACATACGGATGGCAAAATCCGTATAAGCCGCCAATGGTATCGGCTCCAATCCCATGCTGATGGCACTCTGATAGAAAGGTTTGGACGAAGAGTTGAACATATTGCTCATCACGTGCCGCTCGCTTCCCGAGAATATGAACAACGTCTGTCGGCATTGCTGAATTTTGGTACGAAGCAGGGCTTCCACATTCTTCTCCTCGTACGAGCCAATTTGCTGAAACTCATCAATGGCCACCAAGCAAGGCTTATCGGCAGCCTCTAGATACTGAAATATCTCATCAAGAGTGATTTGTGGCGACTGAATATTGCCCAGACTGATATCGAACGACGGCTCTCCTGTCATCGCATCGAGCTTAAAGCCTACACGCAAAGAACGAACTATCTGAAAGAAACGTTCCGTCCATGCCGTCTTTTCCGGCTTCAATTCTTCATAGATGGTCTTACCCAGCAGATAGACAAACTCCGCCAAAGAGGTCGTAGCGTAGATGTCAACAAAGAAAGTATGGTAACCGCCTTTCAACTCGGGTTGATTGAAACAATGATGAATCAGTCCGGTCTTCCCCATACGGCGTGGCGAGATAAGAGCTACATTGCGTCCATTCATCGTCTGTTTCACCAAAAATTCAGTTTCCTTTTGCCGGTCGCAGAAATAGTGGTCGGACACGTATCGGCCCACTACAAAGGGATTTACTATCGTTGCTGTTTCCATACGTCATAGGTTTTATTGCAAAGATAATAATTATGAGGACAATAAACGAAAAGAGAGTAAAAAAATACCATCAATCATCCTATCAGACAAGAAAAACACCCTACCCCAGCCATTCTTCGTCTTCCGCTATATATCCTTCTTGCTCATATCCACGCCCGCACCTATGAATCAGCTGTACCAACGGAAGCAAGCGGGCATCAGTGATGGGTCTGGAATGATACTTGGCATATTGCTTATCATATAATTGTCGATTACCATTCTTAATGCGTTGTTCCAAGTCAGCCGGCTGAAAGAACTCGGCACGACTGCCCAAGAAAGCATAAAACTCGGAGAGAAAGATATGGATGCCTGCCAAGTCGAAATCACCAAAATGGAGGTAGCGGTTCGGAATGCCGAGCAACCAAGTACGCAGGTCACTTGACTGTGGATAGCGAGAGACAAACAAAGGTGTTATGCCCTCGAACAAATAATGTTGCCTGCGGATATAACGGAAATTCTCACCATTCTCCACACCCACCACAACTACGTCTTCGGGAATGCGGAAATCCTCAAAATCTTCGATGAAAAAGGCTGTTCCTAGCGGGGGAGACATCAAAAAAGGTTTATCGTGCAACATAGCTTGTATAGGCACATAGCTATTGACCAAGAAGCCACGGAAGGTACGGGAAGCACGTAGTTTGGAATCACCCGCCACGGCTACTTGACGCGCACGCAATGCAGGAGCCTCATCAGACTTCAACGCCATCCACGCCTCCAAATCTTGTGCGCCATAACGTTGGGCCAAATAAACGCCAAGAGCTTCTGCATTCGCTAAAACCAAGGTACGAAAACGGCCATGAGAAATCTGTGTGAGGATACCTTCGGCCAACAGTTCGTCTGCCAAGGCTACCGATAGGCGGGAAGAAGGCACAGTCTCACCTTTCAGTAATTGCAGCAAGGCACGGATATCGCCCAAGCGGAGATTCTTTTCAATGGATTTAGGCATAAACTACAAGATTATAAGTTTTCGGTATGTCTAATCAATGGGACTATCTTCGTATTAGAATGTCCATCTTTGCTTAAGAGATAGGTGTATCGGTAGTCTTCCACATTGTAAGTGGTAGGCGAACTGTTCACCAACAAGATATTACGACAATTGGCAAAGTCAAGGATGCCCTTCACATTGTTGGGATGTAGTTTGCCTATCTCGTCCATCATGCAATGCAGCTTGAAGTCGCCAAACTTGCGCGAAGCCTTCTCTTTAAATACATTGATGAGCATAATGTTTACCATAGCTTTCACCAAAATGTCCGTGCCATCAGAACCGACGTTGGCAATCTTCTCCACCCAACCCGTGTCGTTGTCGTTCTCCTTCACACGAAACTCTAAGTTGAAGGTGTCAGACAACTGCAATAACTTACGACCGGGGTCGTCGAGCAAATTCTTCATGAAGGCCAATAGGTAGCGCACCGCCGATGCATTGACGTCTTCGCGCGATGCTTGCGAAAAGAGATCGGCTACACCCATATTAAACTGATGCTCGTCATTGAACTTCTTTATCTCTAGTAACAGTTGCATCAGTTTGTCGCTACTGGGCAGCGGACGCAAGGCAATTTCCCTAATGACACCTGTAAAGTTTCGCTCAATGAAATCGGCATTAATGGCATCAATCGTCTTGCGTATCTCGCCCTCGTTGCGGGTTAAGTCGCCCACTTCTTTTGATATACGGCGCAAGATGTCGGTATAGCGTTCGCTGATGTGCTTCTGATAGTCGGCTATCTTGTCATTATCGACAAACTCGCAAAGGTTGGAAGCAAAATCATAATAATCCTCCTCACTCACCAGCTCTGTGCGGAAATGAAACGTATTCTTGGGCGAGAAATAGCTACTGAATTGCATCACCAACTTCTTAAATTCATCCGTCTTTCGAATAGTGGACACAATCAGCGATTTTAACTCCGTCACCAAGGTCTTGCAATCCTTACGGGTGGGTCGGTCGCCTACCTCCATACTATCCGGCGGACAGAAAGTAGCGTCGTGGCGGAAGGCAGCCACCTCGTTCAGACCATCATGCAAGTCTTGTTGCTGCTTTCGTAGGACAGCAAGCTCATCGTCGGCCTGCCGTTGTTGGTGCTGCAACCTCTCTTTGCGCAAAGCATAACGTTCGTCAAGGGCAGCCAGCTTGTCTTCCAACTTCTTTTTTTCAGTTTGCATGAGGGGCTCGCGATCGAACAGTTCCTGCTTATCCTTCTCATAATACGTCACCAAAGTACGATGTTCGCGGATGTAATCCAGTTCTTTGCGAAGTGCATCTATCCGTTGGTCATATTGGTACAAAGTGCCCACATCACTACCCTTACCGCTCAACTCGGCGTTCTGTGCTTGGCGCAATTCTTGTATGCGGGTTTCCATTTGCAGTCTGTGGGCCTCCACTTCCTGTTTGACGTTCGCCGCAAACTGTTCTTGTTCGGCTTGGAGGATATTACATTGCTCTTTGTATTGCTTTTGGGCAGCCTTCAGCCGACGCTGACACTCGCTGGCCAACAGTTTCTTTTCTTCGTCGGCTTTGTACAGTTGATGGGCTATCTCATTCAGTTTTTCCTGAAGGGCATCGGACTGAGTACGTCTCCATTCGTCAGTCTTCTTGCGCCACGAGGCGAGGTCGGCTTGCAAATTCTTCAAGGCAACGGGTAATCTCAACAATTCTGTCTCTAATAGATGCTGCTTTTCTGTCCATTCGCGAAGCGACTGATTGCATTTCTTCTTCAAGCGTTCCTCGCTTGTGGTTTGTTCTTCTGTCAAACGGTTTAAGCGGGCAATGCAATCCGATACGACAACTTGCTTCTCGGCTCGTTCCTGCCTTAATTCTTCGGGAGTGCGGACACGACGTTCAATACCAGCCAAGTCGATGGAAACGCCGAAAAATGAATCGCCATTGTCATTGGACAGAAGAGTGGGTTTCAAGTCAGCATTGTATAAGATGGTCTCTTCGTCGGCCACTTTGCCGATACTGTCTTGCCAGCCGGGTTTGTGTTGCTCCAACCATGCGGAGAAAGAGTCTTTCCGCTTCTCCAACAAGGCATCCAAGGCACTAACGGCTTCGTCTGCTTCGACTTTCTGCCGACGGACAATATCCATCCGCTGCGAGTAATCTCGCTGCAGGTCTTTCAGCAAGCCTTCGTACTCTTGGCGCAAGCGGTTACACTCCATTTGGCATTCACGTACCCCGAAGTTCAGTTCTTGTTCCTTTTTCTTGAGTTCGGCTATGTCTTCGGTGCAGGCTGCGGTCTCTTTGTCGTATGGATTTTCATAGGACAACTTCAGCAACTGTTGCTTCACTTGTCCTTGCTCGTCTCTATGTTGCTGCATTCGTTCGTCCACAGCCTTTTGTTTGTCTGCGGCAGCATCACGTATGCGTTCTTCCTCCTCACGCAGATGCTGCAAGGCTTCTTCCCGACGTTTGCCGCTTTCGGCCTGACGCTGCAACACTAAGGCTTGTTTGCCATTCTGAAACGTATGGAACGCCGTCTCTTCGGCCTCGATGAGTGGGCGATATTTGGAGAGAATATCTTGATGGGCACGGGTCAGTTCCTGCCTCATGGCCTGCACATGCTCAAGCTCTTGCTGATGGAAAGGCTCCTGAGCAACACGGCGAATCATCTCGTCGATATTCATCCGCTCGTATTCCTGCCGTTTCTGACGGGCTCTCTTCAAGTCGGCCTCTACCCGACCGATAGCATTGTTCAGGTCATCGCGTTCCTTCTGATACTTCTGCTGAAGTTCATCCCTCAACCTCAGCACTTGGCTTCGCTTGTCTTCACACGTCTTGATGTGCTCCTGCAAGCAGGGCAGTTCCAGCAGGGCTTGCTTTTCGGCAGTGTTCAGTTCGGCACGTCCATCCACAATCAGCTTGTGGGTGTAGAGGAGGTTGCGATAGGCGGCAATCACCTTGTCGGCCACCTTGCGTATAGGCACTTCGCCGTTCTTGTTCTTCTCGAACCACAGCATCACATCGTTATATTGTTGTTCGAACTCTTTTATTTGACCACGATAAAAATTCAAATCCACCGTTACTTCCTCATCGCTCATGGAACGGATGATGGTGTCTTTGATAAAGTCGGCATCCAACTTGGAGTTGAGAAACACATTCTGTATGGTACGAGGGATATTCTGATACTTGGCACTCTCCACAATGGCATACTTGCGAAAGGTTATCAACTCCTGTCGGCGATTGTTGCCAAAGATAATGTCACGATAAGTCTCATAATTGGTAACCAATGCACTGACGGCATGAGCCTTCCCTATCCGCTCGCGGATGCGACTCCAGTCTGTGCGCACCTGCCTTTGCTCATCGATGAACCAATCTGCACTGAACGGAGCATCGACAAAGCGGAAAGCCACTCGACCTTGCGACTTTGTGGCCACTACACAGTAGGCTCCATTCTCGCGCATCACCTCATAGACAATGTAGGAGTTGGAATATGGGAAGTAGAAAGCATCGAACCCCTTCTTCTCCTTAGGTATGCCCAAACGCAACTTGTCGGCATTGTAGAAGAACAGAAGAGCACGCAGCAGGGTACTCTTCCCCACTCCCTGTGTACCGATGAAATGGACATTTCCGTCCAATTGCACCTCGGCGTATGGCACGTGGGCACTATTCAAGAACACTATTTTATTCAGGTATCTCATCTTGCACCTCCTCCGCTATCGTAATACAATCGACCAATTCTTCAATATAATGGAAAGAACTCAGCACTTTATAGGTACCGTCCACTTCGTTCTCTTTCTCGATGAATCCCATGCCTAGCAATTCCTTCACCAGCTTCTCTACTACTTCACTATGCGTCTTTTTGTCAGAAAACAGTTTAGTGGCTTTCTCCTTTAGTTCCATGTCACAACCTATCTGAATCTCTATATCAGCTGTACGGAACAAGAATCCCGGACCGAAAGCGGAATGGAAGGTCTTCAAAAAACTGAGATAGTCTATCCACCGACCAGCAGCCTCCAACTTGCGTTCCATATCGACTTTAGCTTCGCGACGGGTGAAGTAATAATAGCCATCGCCTGCCTCCAGATAAAGGCCTATGCCTTGATAATAGTCGTAGTAATCGGGGAAATTCTCTTCCAAGAGGTCGTAATAACGCTTCACCTGCGGTGAAACGCTATTGTTGGAGATGAATCCTCCACGACTGAGAAGATTGAATATTTCTTCGGTATATTTCATTTTGAGTTTTTAAGTTTTTGAGAGGACGAGGGGACGAGTTAACGAGGCTACGAGGACGTGCCTTGTTGACTTGTCAACTTG
>JAUNJD010000139.1 GCA_030523205.1 Bacteroides sp. | reverse complement strand
CCTTTTTATACGCTACTACGAACTTCTTTTATATTAACTTGCGAAACTTGAATTATTTAATGCCTTATTGTTTATGGCATTTTCATCGCTGACTTTATGGACGACCGGATGTAGCGACGATGATTATCCTGATGTGGACGGACAATCACCCAGCGTTACGTTTACCACAACCCACGTCCAAAGTGCAATTGGCAGAACTTTTACGATTGAGGGCACAGCAACGGATGCAGACGGTATCTCGACCATCCAGTTGGTGTGCGCTGATTTGTATCTCGACAAAACCATCGATTTGATCGACATCTATGGCGAACCTCTGACTTCCTACGAATTGAGTTACGACTTCACCACTCAGGCCGATGAACTGGGTGAGCGTTTCGTTGTGACAGTGACAGTGACCGACGTAGGCGGACGCACGGTGACGCAGGACATAACGGTTACGATGGACGGTGACTTCAGTGTGCCTGTATTCGTGTCGGCACCCGCCAATGAAAGTACGGTGACCGTACTGCTTACCGAAGGCGTAGCACCGTCGTTGACGCTGAACGTTTCCGTTTCCGACGACCGCGCTTTGGACTATCTGACGGTTGACATCGAGGGCCTTAGCGATTCTCCCGTTACGGTTGATTTGGGAGGAGCGACCGCTTATTCCTATTCCGGTACATTTGCTTTGCCCGAAGAACAGCAAGAATATCCGCTGACCCTGACCCTTGCCGACAAAGTGGGCAACATCGTCACTCGTACAGCTACCATTGCCGTATCCGAACTCCAAGACTTTGAGTCCATGTATCTGGCCGACGTGGCTACGGACAGCGAGTTGAACTCCGACGTATTCGGCGTGCCGATGCTCGTTGACCACACCGGCGAATACGAATATACCGCCCTCTATTATAACCAAGCCGCCGGTACCGAGGTTTATCTCTTGGCACAGGACAACAGCTTCTCGCCCATTTGCTTCGGTGTTGATGCTTCGGATAGCTCGGCGTTGACGTATGACACGAACAACATGAACCCGCTTGTATTGACCGAGGCCAATGTTTACTACAAGATTGTATTCAACACCTTGGAGCAGACTTACGAAACGAGCACATACTCCACCAACGAGGCGCAAGACCCGTGGGGCACTGAGATGACCTATGGTACAGAAACCATGGACGTTTGGAGTGACGGGTCAACATTTGCTACCTTTACCTTCGGTATAACTTCCAGCAGCCCTTCCGGTGTAGAATCCTTCACGCAGGACAGCACGAACCCGCACTTGTTCTACTCAGAGCCTATGGTATTGTCAGCCGGTGATACAATGAACTTCATCATTACCAACTATCACCAAAGCGGTTGGTGGAATAAGGTAAGATGGTGTAGTACCAGCGAGACTGACCTCACAGTCTTCGGCTACTATACTCAGAGCGAGTCGAAAAATCCTGCCTACACTGGTCCGACCAATGTAAAAGACGTATGGTCGAAGCCCGAAGTCACCACCAGCGGAACTTATCGCTTCTGGTTCGATTCTCACCTGGGTAGAGCTAAATTAGTACAAGAAAATTAACCTTATAATAATAGTGTGAAAATATGAGAAAACAACTATTAATCGCATGTCTTTTGTTACTGTCTGTATGCGGCTATGCGCAACAGCTTACAGTAAAAGGTATCGTGACATCCGGTACCGATAATGAACCTTTGATTGGTGCCACCATTCAGGTGAAAGGTTTGGGTACAGGTACCATATCAGGCATTGACGGAGATTATTCATTGATGAATGTGCCGGCCAACGGCGTGCTGATATTTTCGTCAATAGGATATGAATCGCAGGAAATCAAAGTGAACAATCGCACCACGATCAACGTGGTGCTCGCCGAATCCTCCGAATTGCTGGAGGAAGTTGTGGTAATCGGTTACGGTGCCGTGAAGAAGAGCGACTTGACCAGCTCCATCTCCACCGTGAAAGGTGACCAGATTACGGAGACTACCACCGGTAATGCCATGGATGCCTTGCAAGGTAAAATCAATGGTGTGCAGGTCATCAGTGGTGGTGGCCCGGGCACCGCACCGAAGGTTATGATTCGTGGTATCACCACCGTTAACGGTAGTGACCCGCTCTACGTAGTAGATGGTATGCCGGTAGGTACTAGCATCAACTTCTTGAACAGCAACGACATCGAGTCTATGGAAGTCCTGAAGGACGCTTCGGCCGCCGCCATCTACGGTACACGTGGTTCGAATGGTGTCATCCTGATTACCACCAAGAAAGGCTCAGCCGGAAAGACTCGCTTTAACTTCTCTACATCCGTAGGTTTCCAAACCATCGGCAACCCGAACATGGCGAAGGCTTCGGAATACGAACAGGTATTCAAGGCTCGCTACACCAACGACGGTAGCACGCCCGTATGGAACAGCAAGGACAACATCACCGATGCCGAAGGTACCGACTGGTGGAAGGAAGTGGTTAACAGCACTGCCCTCGTGCAGAACTACTCGTTCAGCATTGCCGGTGGTAACGATAAGCTGGTCTATAACCTGAGCTTGGGTTACTTCCGTAACAAGTCACAATTCGACTATGGTTACTGGGATAAGATTAACGCTCGCTTGAACACGGAATATACCTTCAATAAGTATGTGAAGATGGGCTTCGACATTGCTCCCCGCGTAGAATCTTGGGACGATACACCCAGCCAGTTCGAGTCAGCTATGTCTATGGACCCCACCACTCCCGTGATGCGCGACGAATCCGAATGGGTAGATAATGAGTACAACAACTACTCCCGTTCGTACAACAACCAGACGTGGAACCCGGTGGCTACCATCGCTCGTGCCAACAGCCACAGCCGCGAATACGGTGTTATCTTGAATCCGTATTTGCAAATCACTCCCATCAAAGGTCTGACCCTGCGCACGCAGTTTGGTGCCAATGCACACATCCGCCGTTCGGATTCCTTCACACCGGAGTTTGAAATCGACCAGTTGGAGAAGTCTACTTATAGCACTGCTTATCGCAAGTACGACGAATGGTTCGACTGGAACTGGACCAACACCATCAACTACATGACGACCATCGCCGAAAAGCACAACCTGAACGTGATGGGTGGTTTCACCGCTGAACGCTTTGCCGAATATTGGGTAGAAGGCTCACGCGACGATACTCCCAACAACTCCGAAACGATGCAGGAAGTACACGCCGGTACGCTGAACGAACAGGCTGACGGTAATACCATTTACAGCTCACTGATTTCGTACATCGGTCGTGTGATGTACAACTACGACAACCGCTACTACCTGACCGCATCTCTGCGTGCCGATGGTTCTTCTAAGTTCCCCAAGGGTAACAAATATGCAGTGTTCCCCTCTGTATCATTGGCTTGGCGTGTGACGAGCGAGGCATTCATGCAGGATCAGAACGTCATCAACAACTTGAAGGTACGTGCAGGCTGGGGCCGCGTGGGTAACCAAAACATCGACAACTCCGCTTATCTGACGCTGTTGGACAGCTCCGATGCCGTATTCGGAACAGACCAAAGCCGTGTGACGGGTACCACTATCTCGTCCGTAGGTAACAACTCACTGAAGTGGGAGACGGTAGAAGACTTCAACTTCGGTTTGGATATGTCGTTCTTGAACTCCCGTTTGGACGTAACGTTCGACGTTTATCAGAAGAAGTCTCACGATATGCTTTACCAAAAGCAGAACATCTTGGCTTTGGGTTATCCCAACTGGAACAGCCAAGTGACCATGAACATCGGTAGCATGAAGGCTGTGGGATGGGAATTGAGCTTGAATTGGCACGATGAAATTAACAAGGACTTCAACTACAACATTGGTTTGAACCTTTCTGCCGTAAAGAACAAGGCCATCAAGCTGTCTGGCGATGGTGCCGTTTCCGTAGGTGACTTCAATAGCGACTCCATCATCCGCAATGAGGACAACTCTGAAATCGCACGCTTCTATGGCTACGTAGCCGACGGATTGTTCCAGAACTGGAGCGAAGTTTATTCGCATACCGACGAGCACGGAACGATTCTGCAAGCCAACGCTCAGCCGGGTGATATTCGCTTTAAGGATTTGAACCACGACGGTGTATTGGACGAGAACGATAAGACATGGATTGGTAATGCTTATCCCGACCTGATGATTGGTCTGAACTTAGGATTCAACTACAAGAACTTCGACTTTACTGCCAACTTCTACGGCACAGTAGGCAACGACATCTTCAACAAGACGAAGACCTACTACTCCGGTATCAACGGTACCAACGTATATGCCGGAACGTACAACAAGGCTTGGAATGGCGAAGGTACCAGCAATGACATTCCGCGTCTGTCTTATAGCGACAACAACCAGAACTATACGCGCGTATCCAGCTTCTTCGTAGAAGACGGTTCTTACTTCCGTTGCAAGCTGTTGCAGATTGGTTATACTATCCCGAAGAAGTTCGTAGGTGGCACTGACTTGCGTGTTTCCTTCTCTGCACAGAACCTGTTCACCATCACAGGCTACTCAGGTATGGATCCCGAACGTCCGCAATATGGTTCAAGTGTGCTCGAAACCGGTATCGATGGCGTTGCCTATCCCAACCCGCGCACCTTCTTATTCGGCATTGACTTTAAATTTTAATCCTTGATAGACAATGAAAAAGATATTTATATTATTGGCACTCGCTGCCACAGTTTCTTTCTCCTCCTGCTCCGATTTCTTGGAGGAAGACGTAAGAGGCCAGGAGAACCTGGACAATTACTTTGCAAGCGAAGATGATGCAGAATCATTCCTGACCGGATGTTATAATGCCATCACGTACCACGGCTGGTGGCAGGTGGAGAACTTCTGGATTCTGACCGATATGTGTAGCGACGACTTGTGGATGGGTAACACCACGCAAGATCAGAGTGGCTACATCTCACTGGCTCACTACCAAGGTGTGGGACAGAGCAACGGTACCATCTCTAACTTCTGGCAATATCGTTACAAAGGCATCTTGCGCTGCAACATCGCCATCGAGCGAATTCCGCAAGCCAGCATACAAGACGAAGAATTGCAGGCCCGTTTGGTGGCTGAAGCTAAGTTCTTGCGTGGCTTCTTCTACTTTGAATTGGTGAAGAACTTCGGTGGTGTGCCCATCATCGACGGTTTCCAGATGCCGGAAGAAGTGGAAGGCATCACTCGCGCCAGCGCCGATTCGGTATATGCATTGGTTGAACAAGACCTGTCAGAGGCTGCCGAAGTGCTTCCGCAACGCAGCGAATATGCTTCTACCGAAATGGGACGTGCTACGCGCGGTGCTGCATTGGGACTTTTGGCCAAGGCCTATCTGTATCAAGACAAATTCTCCCAAGCCAAGACAGTGTTGAAGACCATCATCGACGAAGGCGAATACAAGCTGATGGACGAGTTTGGCAAAGTATGGAACCTGAACTACGAGAACAACGAAGAATCCTTGTTCGAAGTACAGAATGCGTATGACGAATCCTACGACTTGGGTGGTAGTCTCTCTATCGTAACTGGTAACCGTTCCGGTGGTGACCAAGACGGTTGGGCATGGGGACTTCCGACAGCCTACTTGGAGAATGCCTTCATCGAGGCAGGAGATACTGAACGCCTCCGCTGGACCATCATCAAGCACGGTGCTACGGAAATTGCCGGTGAGGACAACTTTGACGAACTTATTGCCGCACAGGGTGACCAGAATGGCGACGGTACCTATTGCGTAGACCCCAGCAAGCATAAGTCGGCACGTATCAACCGCAAGTTCTACCTGCCGTATGCACAACGTCCTTCGAACTACAATCAGCCGAAGGTGCCTCTGAACCACATCATCCTGCGCTATGCCGACGTACTGCTGATGTACGCTGAAGCTTGCTATGAGACCGGTGATGAAGCAACTGCTCGCACATACGTGAACCAAATACGTAGCCGCGTAGGCTTGGCAGCCATTACTTCTACGGGCACGGCTCTGCGTGATGCCATCCGCAACGAACGCCACTTGGAGTTGGCCTTGGAGAACCACCGCATCTACGACATCCGTCGTTGGACCGACGACAATGGTAAGAAGGCCATCTGCAACATCATGGGTACCAACGGTACGTTCGTGCTGTGGAATACAAATGAAGAGACTGCCGATTCCTACGAATGGTCCAACCAATATGAGTCAAGTGATAAGGGTATCACGTTCGATGAAGACCGTGACCTGCTGTTCCCCATACCTCTGTATGAAATTACACAGTCTAATGGTTCTATTTCTCAGAACCCCGGATGGAACTAATCTCATTCAAAAAAGGTTAAGAGGTTGTTTTATTGGCTAATAAGCCTTTTTGCCGCGGGTTATGTTGTAACGATAGCCCGCGGCTTTTTTAATCCTATAAATAAACAAATACCATGATACCAAATATCAAATGTCTTTTGATGTACAGTGCGTTGTTGCTTACAAGTGCTTGCAGCGATGATTCTGCGGAAACTCCATCGACCGACCCCGATACCCCGGAGGTCAGTGTGGAGAAGTTGGTTACCATCAATGCGGGACAGACTTATCAGACCATCGTTGGTTTCGGCGCCTCCGACTGTTGGTGCCCCTCTTACGTAGGGAAGTATTGGACGAGCAGCCGCGAAGCCATCAGCCGTCTTTTATTCTCCTCCGACATACAGTCCGGACAACCGCAGGGCATAGGCCTCTCCATGTGGCGTGTAAACTTGGGTGGTGGAACAGCCGAACAAGGCGATGACAGTGGAATAGAAGACAAGTCGCGCCGGGCCGAGTCGTACCTGACTGATAATCTTACACTGGACTGGACCCGTTGCGAGGGACAGCGTTACTTCCTGCAACGTGCCAACGAACTGGGTTGCGACAACATTGTCTTGTTCAGCAATACGCCCCCCGTGCAATATACCAAGAACGGGAAGGGATATTCCAACAGCGGTTCCGTGTCCAACCTGAAGGAAGATTGTTACGATGATTTTGCTGCTTACATGGCCGATGTGGCAGAGCATTATGTGAACCAAGGCTACTCGATCACGCATATTTCGCCTGTCAACGAACCTCAGTATGACTGGAGCAGTGGACAGGAAGGCAGTGGATGGACGAATTCCGAAGTGGCTAGCCTGATACGCGAGCTGGACGGAGCATTGACGGAGCGCGGGCTTCAGGTTGACATACTGCCCGGCGAGTCGGGCGACTGGGAATACCTCTATAAGTCGAAGAGCGACGCCAACCGCAGCAATGTGCTTTCTGCATTCTATTCCACCGGCTCTGCAAATTACATCGGAGGCTTGGACCATGTGAACAACTTGATATGTGGTCACAGCTATTGGACAGATGGTACCTGGGACGGTATGCGCAATGTCAGGGAACTGTTGGCTTTGGCTGCTAAGAACTATGGTGTGGAAGTGTGGCAAAGTGAGTGGAGTATGCTGGGCGACGGATACAGTTCTTCGGAATTCGTAGGATACGACTCGGCTTCCGAGATGGACATTGCCCTCTATATGTCGAAAGTCATTCACAACGACCTTACCGTGGCTGGTGTTACCTCGTGGTGCTATTGGACCTCGATGGACGTGGCACGCTGGGGACATAAAAACCGCTTCTTGCTCATCTCGCTCGTTCCCAATGGTGGCGTGCAGGAGACGACCTCTGTTGATAACATCGACCAAGAAGGTAACTATCAGGCTACACCTACGCTTTGGGTGCTGGGCAATTACAGCCGCTTTATTCGTCCGGGCTACAAACGCATAGAAGTGAGCTTGACGGAATCGCGTAGTTTCTTCGGTTCGGCATGGCTGTCCGAGGATGGCAAGCAGATAGTGGCCGTCTATTCCAACCTGTCCGATAAGGGAGTCCGTCTGGGCGAAACACACGAAGGCTGGAGTGGAAGCGTGAAGTCCATCACCACTTATACCACCACAAGCAGTAAACAGTTGCAGCAAGCCACTGTAAGCGTGGACGACGAGGTTGTGTTGGATGCCGAGAGCGTAACGACCGTGGTCTATGAACTGAATTAACCCATGCCCTGAATGCTGTAAAAAAACTAACCCCTGAATATTATGAAACCTATTATAACCAAGTTCGTTGTGCTGGCATTTTTGCTGCTAAGTGCTGCCGGGATGAAAGCACAAGTGTCGTTCGGCGAAACGGCCCCTTTCAATGATGGATGGTTGTTCAATCTAAAAGATGATTCTCTCAGCATCCGTGCGGATTACGATGACAGCAAATGGCGGCAGCTTACCCTGCCTCACGATTGGTCCATCGAAGGACAACTATCACCCACGTTGGCCAGCTGCACCGGCTATTTGCCGGGAGGTATAGGCTGGTATCGCAAGCATTTCCGCATAACCGATACGGCTACCCGCCACTATATCTATTTCGAAGGCGTCTATAATCGCAGTGAGGTCTATCTGAATGGTCATTTGCTGGGTAAACGCCCCAATGGATACATCTCTTTCCTGTATGATATGACCCCTTACCTGAAGGAAGGAGACAATGTGCTGTCCGTGCGTGTTGACCACAGCCGTTATGCTGACTCCCGCTGGTACACCGGTTCGGGCATCTATCGCGACGTATGGCTGATTGCTGCCGGTGACGTACACTTTGCGCAGTGGGGGATAGGCTGGCAGGCTACTGCCTTGACCAATCGCCAAGCCACAGTGAAGGTAGATGTGACGGTGGAGAAACATCAAGCCATCAGTGACAAGCTTGAAATCGTTTCCACCCTCGTCGATGCCGATGGCAAGCAAGTGGCCCGCCGTCGTGCCAGTGTCGGTGACGGTAAGGCAGGTACCAGCCAACAGACACTTACGCTGAAGGTGGCCAATCCTCATCGTTGGGACATCACTACCCCTTATCTCTATACATTGAAGACCGAACTGATCCGTAACGGTAAGTCTGTTGACCTTGCCGAAACAAAGGTAGGACTCCGTACCTTGGACTTTGATGCCAACAAGGGATTTGCGTTGAACGGGCGCTGGATGAAGGTGAAGGGCGTATGCCTGCACCACGATGCCGGTGTGTTGGGTGCCGTAGTGCCTGATGACGTTTGGCGTCGTCGCCTTACCAACTTGAAGGCTATCGGTGTCAATGCCATTCGCACGAGCCACAATCCGCAAGCCCCCGTGTTCTACGACCTTTGCGACGAATTGGGTTTGCTTGTTATGGACGAGGTGTCCGACGAATGGGAATTCCCCAAGCGCAAGTGGATGCAGGGCTGGAACGTCGGTGAACCGAGTTACGATGGTACGTTCGACTTCTTCGAGGAATGGATTGAACAGGACGTAACGGACATGGTACGACGCGACCGAAACCATCCGTGTATCTTCCTGTGGAGCATCGGCAACGAAGTCGATTATCCCAACGACCCCTATTCACATCCCGTTTTGGACGGCAGCACCATCAGTCAACCTATGTTTGGTGGCTATAACCCCGATGCACCTGATGCTATGCGTATTGGCAAGATAGCCAAACGCTTGTCGGCTTGTGTCCGTGCGGTAGATACGTCGCGTCCCGTAACCGGAGCCTTGGCCGGCGTGGTGATGTCCAATCAGACGGAGTATCCCGAGGCTATCGATGTGGTGGGTTACAACTATACCGAGGACCGCTACGACGAAGACCATGCCACTTATCCCAACCGCATTATCTATGGCAGCGAGAACCGTTCGGATATTGATGCTTGGTATGCCGTAAAGAACAAAGATTTCATCTTCGGACAGTTCATCTGGACCGGAACAGATTATTTGGGCGAATCGGGCCGCTGGCCTTCGCGAGGGCTTTATACCGGTTTGCTCGATTTTGGCAGTTTCCCCAAGCCACGTGGCTATTTCCGTGCTTCGCTTTGGAGCGAACAGCCCGTCACGTATATCGGTACCTATTCCATTGACAAGCAACGGCAACGCACCGGTCGTCCTTGGCTGTCGCCTGATGCATGGGACATCTGGAACTACGAACCGGGGCAGCAGATACGGGTGGTATGCTACACCAATGCTCCGCAAGCCCGTCTGTTGCTCGATGGCAAGCAGGTAGGCGAGATGAGGCCTTACGACGAGCGCACAGGCATTATTTATTGGGACATTCCTTATGCACCCGGTGAACTGCGTGCCGAAGGTTGCGACAGTGATGGAAACGTCCTGTCCACTTATTCCATTCGTTCTTCGGCCCGTCCGTACGCTATTCGTGCCACAGCCGACCTCAACGTGCTTGCAGATGGCAGTCAGTCTGTCGTACATATTACGGTGGAGGTGGTCGATGAAGAAGGTACGGTTGTGAAGCTGGGCGACAACGAAATCACTTGTCGTGTCGAAGGACCTGCCCGTCTGCTGGGACTGGAAGGTTCGGACAACAGTGACATGAGCGACTATACTGACAATCGGCATCGCGTCTATCACGGTCGTCTGTTGGCGTACATACAGACCAACGGCGAGGCGGGAAGTGTGCGCGTGAAATTCAGTTCACCCCTGTTGCAGTCGGCAGAAGTGGTATTGACTGTTGAATAGTGCTTCTTTATTGAAGTTTTGTTTAGATATTTGCCTATCTGATTCGTATTTGCTCCGCTCATTCTCCGTACGTATACCGTGCGCCATGGAGTGGAGCAGGTACGGAGTTGGTACGGA
>JAUNJD010000004.1 GCA_030523205.1 Bacteroides sp. | reverse complement strand
GTACGGAGCAGGTACGGACTTGGTAGGGAGTAATCCGCCGCAATCCTTTGCATCTTTTTTCATAATTGTTTTGCCAAACCTTATGTACTTCCTCATTTTTTTCATAATTTTGCGCTTTAAAAATAAAGAGAACATTAAAACAGTATAGCTGTGGGAGAAACAAAGTATATTTTCGTTACCGGTGGCGTTGCCTCTTCCTTAGGTAAGGGCATCATCTCATCCTCCATCGGTAAATTGCTGCAAGCAAGAGGTTACAAAGTGACAATCCAGAAGTTTGACCCGTATATCAACATCGACCCGGGAACGTTGAACCCCTATGAACACGGAGAGTGCTACGTGACGGTAGACGGCCATGAAGCCGACTTGGACTTGGGACACTACGAACGCTTCTTGGGAATCCAGACAACAAAAGCAAACAACATCACTACGGGACGTATCTATAAGAGCGTCATCGACAAGGAACGCCGTGGTGACTATCTGGGCAAGACCATTCAAATCATTCCCCATATCACAGATGAAATCAAACGGAATGTAAAGTTGCTGGGAAACAAATACAAATTCGATTTTGTCATCACCGAAATCGGAGGCACGGTAGGCGACATCGAATCGTTGCCCTACTTGGAAAGCATCCGTCAGCTGAAATGGGAATTGGGGAAAGATGCCCTATGCGTCCACCTGACCTATGTGCCCTATCTGGCTGCCGCAGGTGAACTGAAGACAAAGCCAACCCAACACTCCGTAAAAGAGCTGCAAAGTGCCGGTATTCAGCCGGATGTATTGGTGCTGCGGGCTGAGCATGAGCTGAGCACCAACCTCCGCAAGAAGGTGGCACTGTTCTGCAACGTGGACGAGAATGCCGTGGTTCAGAGCATCGATGCACCTACCATTTATGAGGTGCCCATCCTGATGCAGGCCCAAGGGCTGGATGCTACGATTCTGAGAAAAATGGGATTGCCCGTGGGCGATACTCCGGGACTGGGACCGTGGCGTGCCTTCCTCGAACGCCGTCATAAGGCAGAGAAGACCACCCCGATTCACATAGCATTGGTAGGCAAGTACGACTTGCAGGATGCCTACAAATCCATCCGCGAAGCCCTCTCGCAAGCCGGAACCTACAACGACCGTAAGGTGTCCGTGGACTTTGTAAACAGCGAGAAGCTGACGGACGAGAATGTGGCGGAAGCACTGAAAGGTATGTCGGGTGTACTGATAGGTCCGGGATTTGGCGAAAGAGGCATTGTCGGCAAGTTTGTGGCCATCAAATATGCCCGTACGCACGACATCCCGACTTTCGGCATTTGCCTGGGTATGCAGTGCATGGCCATCGAATTCGCCCGTAACGTTTTGGGCTATGAAGATGCCAACTCGCGCGAGATGAACGAAAAGACTCCGCACAATGTCATCGACATCATGGAAGAGCAGAAATCCATTACGAACATGGGTGGAACCATGCGTTTGGGTGCTTACGAATGCATCCTGCGCAAAGGCAGCAAGGCTTACGAGGCTTACGGAAAAGAGCACATACAGGAACGACACCGCCACCGCTACGAATTCAACAACCATTATAAAGATGAATACGAAGCGGCCGGCATGAAGTGTGTAGGCATCAACCCGGAATCGGACTTGGTGGAAGTTGTCGAAATCCCTGCACTGAAATGGTTCATCGGCACACAATTCCATCCGGAATATAGCAGCACGGTGCTCAATCCGCATCCGCTATTCGTGTCGTTTGTGAAAGCGGCCATTGAAAACGAAAGATGCGACGACACCCAAGAGAATAAGGTGCAAGATGAAGCCTAAGCAAGCATAAATTGTTTAAAGCAAATAAAATAAAGAAATATAAATCATTAATCAATCATTGACTGCATGGATAAAAATACCATTACAGGTCTTGTCCTGATTGCTATACTGCTAGTGGGATTCAGCTTCTTGAGCCGCCCCAGTCAGGAGCAGTTGGAGGCACAGCAACATTACTACGACTCCATAGCTCAGGTTCAACAGCGTGAGGCTGAATTGCAAGCGAAGAAAGAGGCTGCATTGGCCAACGAGAAAGAAGAACGAATGGCAACGGATTCCACAGCCCTCTTCTTCAACGCATACAAAGGAACGAACACGCAGGTTGCCATCCAAAACAACTTGGTGGAACTTGTAGTTGACACAAAAGGCGGACGCATCGCTTCGGCCACACTGAAAGAATATAACGGACAGGATAAGGAAACTCCGGTTACGTTGTTCAGCGGTGAAGATGCCTCCATGAATTTTCTTTTCTACAACAAGAAAGAAACCATCCAAACCGGGGACTGCTACTTCACGCCTGTCAACCAGACCGACAGTACCGTCACCATGCGTTTGGCCGCAGACAGCGCTAGCTACATCGACTTTACTTACGCAATGCATCCCGACACCTATTTGGTTGACTTCACCATTCAAGCTGTCAACATGGACGGGAAGCTGGCTTCGAGCAAAACATCGGTGGATATAGAATGGATGCAACGTGCGCGTCAGATAGAGAAGGGATATACGTACGAAAACCGCTTGTCGGAGCTGACCTACAAGATTGAAGGAGACGATACGGACTATCTATCGGCTTCGAAGGACGACGCAAAGGATGTGCCCGAACGTCTGGACTGGATTGCCTTCAAGAATCAGTTCTTCTCCTGCGTATTCTTGGCAGATGACTGTTTTGAAAACACCAAACTTGCCTCGAAGATGGAAGCACAGGGTAGCGGATATATCAAAGACTACTCAGCAGAAATGAGTACATCCTTCGACCCGACCGGACAAAATGCCACAAAGATGTACTTCTATTTTGGACCGAACCACTATAAGACGCTGACTGCCCTCGACAAGGGACGCGACGAGAAGTGGGAGCTTAACAACCTAGTATATTTGGGTTGGCCGCTCATTCGCTGGGTGAACAAATGGTTTACCATCAACATCTTCGACTGGCTGTCGGGCTGGGGATTGAGCATGGGAATGGTTCTGCTGTTCATGACACTGATAGTAAAGGCTGTCGTATTCCCGGCTACGTGGAAGACTTATATGTCATCAGCCAGAATGCGTGTACTGAAGCCCAAAATTGATGTAATCAACCAGAAGTACCCTAAACAGGAAGATGCCATGAAGAAGCAGCAAGAAATCATGGGACTATACAGCCAATATGGTGTCAGCCCGATGGGTGGATGCTTGCCGATGCTGATACAGTTCCCTATCCTGATGGCATTGTTCATGTTTGTGCCGAGCGCCATCGAACTCCGTCAGCAGAGCTTCCTGTGGGCAGACGACCTTTCTACTTACGATGCATTCATCAACTTCCCGTTCCATATCCCGTTCTTGGGCAGTCATCTGAGCTTGTTCTGCGTACTGATGACTGTGACCAACATCCTGAACACGAAGTACATGATGCAGCAGCAAGACACGGGCGCCAATCCGCAAATGGCAGCCATGAAATGGATGTCTTATTTGATGCCCATCATGTTCCTGTTCATCTTGAACGATTATCCTTCGGGATTGAACTACTACTACTTCCTTTCTACACTCATCAGCGTGGCTACAATGCTCATCCTGCGCAAGACAACCAATGAAGAAGCATTGCTTGCACAGTTGGAGGCCAATAAGAAAGACCCCAAGAAGATGAAAAAGAGCGGTTTTGCAGCCCGCTTGGAAGCTATGCAGAAGCAACAGGAGCAGATGATGAAAGAAAGACAGAACAGAAGATAAATACTCTTATCTCGTTCTGAAATATATTAGGCACAGACCACACGGGGATGTCACGGATTCCATTCCGCGTTTTCCGTATAGTCTGTGCCTAATTTTATATGAAGGAGTTAGAAACCGATAGTTGTTTTAATGGATAATTGATAATGGATAATGCTTCAATAATCTGAAAAACTTAAGATTAACTATGCAAACTAGATATACCAACAAAGAAATATGGCACATAGCCTACCCCATCCTCATCAGCCTGCTGATGGAAACCATGATAGGAATGACCGATACGGCTTTTCTAGGTCGTGTGGGTGAAGTGGAATTAGGCGCATCGGCCATTGCAGGAGTGTTCTATATGGTTATATTCATGGTGGCTTTTGGCTTCAGTATCGGTACACAGATACTCATCGCGCGGCGCAACGGTGAGCAGCAATACAAAGAAATCGGCGAGCTGTTCTATCAAGCCATCTACTTCCAAATAGGATTGGCGGCTATCATGTTCCTGCTTTCTTATTTCTTTTCTCCGCTTATACTGAAGCGAATCGTAAGTTCCGAACACATATACGAAGCCGCTACCGGCTATCTGCACTGGAGGGTGTTCGGGGCATTCTTCTCGTTCTGCGCTGTCATCTTTCGTGCATTCTTTTTAGGGACCACACAGACCAAGACCCTAACCTTGAACTCCATTGTCATGGTATTGAGCAACATCGTATTCAACTATATCTTAATCTTCGGTAACTTTGGGTTCCCGGCATTGGGCATTGAAGGGGCAGCCATAGGGTCGTCTTTGGCGGAATTGGTATCACTGATATTCTTCATAGTATATACCCGCAACCACATCGACGGCCGCAAATACGGCCTGGGACGCATTCCGCGTTTCAAGCCGGAGGTTCTGAAACGGATGTTGAATGTCTCCTTTTGGACAATGATACAGAATTTCATTTCACTCTCCACATGGTTCCTATTCTTTCTCTACATCGAACATCTGGGAGAGCGGGCATTGGCTATTACCAACATCGTTCGCAGCGTTTCGGGTATCTTGTTCATGATGCTGATGGCATTTGCTTCGACTTGCGGCTCGCTAGTGAGCAACCTGATTGGAGCCGGACACGCAGAGAGTGTACCGGCCACCATTCGCCAACATCTCCGCTTGGCCTACCTGTTTGTGTTGCCATTAGCCGGACTGTTTTCCCTGTTCCCTTGCCAGATACTGAGCATTTACACGGATATACCCGAATTGCAGCAGGCAGCTGTGCATTCGCAGTGGGTCATGTGTTTCGCATACTTATTTCTAGTACCGGCCAACATCTACTTTCAAGCAGTTTCGGGCACAGGAAACACACGCATGGCCTTACGGCTTGAGCTGAGCACACTGGTTATCTATGTGGCTTACATTACCCTCATAATACTTTATTTAAAGGTGGACGTAGCCCTCTGTTGGACATCAGAAATCGTCTATGGCAATTTTCTGTTCCTACTCTGCTACCGATATATGAAGAAAGGAGAATGGAGTGGAAACCGTATTTAGAGGCTGCTTACAGATTTAGGCAATCATTACATTTTCAAGTAGAAATCCCGAGTCAGGGCAATATACTCTGCGGTATATTGCTGCGCCTCGGATTCGATGCACAATGCGTCCTCTGCACAAATGCTTTCCTTGAAACTAAAAGCAAGCAACACCCGGCGGCAAGGTTTACCGGGCTTGGTATAGACACGCAGCCGACGGCAAGGATACAGATGATGGTTCCATGCCGCATCGGTGACGTTTTTTTCTATTTCCGACGGGATAATGATGCATATCTGCCCATCGGGATGCAACAGAGAAGCCGACCGTCGGAACAGCAAATCATAATTCATGCTTCCGGCATGACGGGCCACACTACGTTGCTCGGCCGGACACTTCAATGCATCTATAAAATATGGAGGATTGGATACAATCAGATTAAAAGTTTCATCCGACTGATAATTTCGGAAATCGCAACATTCTATTTCTATCCTATCAGCCCATTCCGTACGAGAGACATTCTCACGGGCTTGTTCGGATGCCGCCGCGTCAATCTCCACGCCTACAATCTTCGCCTCCGGCATACGCTGGGCTAACATCAACGCTATTAATCCGGTACCGGTCCCGACATCCAAGATTCGCCGATAGTTTCCTTGGGGCACCCATGCTCCCAACAAGACACCATCTGTGCCAACCTTCATGGCGCACCGGTCATGCCATACGGTAAAATGTTTAAACTGAAAAAATGATTTCGGCATATTTATGTTCTTTAATCAGCCTCAAAAATAATCAAAGGGCACAGAATAAACGCAAATTTGGCACTGTTTTTGTCTTTTTAAAGGAATCGAATATCTATATAAGCGAGAAATAGATTAACTTTGCAGGCGCTTTATTGGCCTGCCAATATGACATAAACTAAAATGAAAGAAATGAAGAAAAGAAATTACCTAAGTGATATCGAAGACAGGAATGGAAACGGGTTCTCCGTAATCGCTGATTTCGAAGGGAATGAAGAGCAGCTGATGGATATCGAGGTAGATGAAGTCCTGCCAATATTACCGCTTCGGAACATGGTTCTATTTCCGGGAGTGTTTATGCCGGTATCAGTAGGGAGAAAAACTTCCCTTAAACTAGTACGTGAAGCTGAAAAGAAAGGGAGCTATATAGGAGTAATATGCCAAAAGATTGCTGAGACGGAATCTCCGCAGTTCGAGGATTTACATACCATCGGCACTATCGCCAAAATAATCCGCATCCTGGAGATGCCGGACCAAAGCACCACGGTCATCCTGCAAGGTTCAAAACGCATGGAGCTGCTGGAACTGACAGACACAATCCCTTATCTGAAAGGACGCATCAAGACGCTGGAAGAGGTGTTGCCGCCCAAGAATGATAAGGAATTTCATGCGTTGGTGGAAGCCGTCAAAGACCTTACCATCCGTTACATAAAGTCGTCGGATATGTACCCGCAGGATTCTGCATTTGCCATCAAGAATATCAATAACCCGATGTTCCTGATAGACTTCATCTGCACCAACCTGCCGCTGAAGAAGGATGACAAGATAGGATTGCTCCGCATGAATCACCTCCGCGCACGCACATATCGCCTGCTGGAAATCTTGAATCAGGAGGTACAGTTGGCCGAAATCAAGGAATCTATCCAGATGCGTGCCCGCGAAGACATTGATCAACAACAACGTGAATATTTCCTGCAACAGCAGATTAAGACCATACAGGATGAGCTGGGTGGCAGCGGCCAAGAACAGGAAATAGAAGAGATGCGCCAAAAGGCGGAGACGATAAAGTGGAGCGAAGAGGTCAAGAAGACGTTCCTGAAAGAAGTGGACAAGCTAGAGCGCACCCACCCGCAGTCACCGGATTACAGCGTACAACTGAACTATCTGCAAACCATGCTCAGCCTGCCGTGGGGAATCTATACGACGGACAACCTGAACCTGACCAATGCCGAAAAGACATTGAACAAGGACCATTACGGGCTGGAGAAGGTAAAGGAACGCATATTGGAGCATCTGGCCGTACTGAAACTGAAAGGCGACATGAAATCGCCCATCATCTGCCTCTATGGCCCTCCGGGAGTAGGAAAGACATCGTTGGGACGCTCCATTGCCGCTGCACTGAAACGGAAATACATCCGAATGTCGCTGGGTGGCGTACACGATGAAGCAGAAATACGCGGACACCGCAAAACGTATATCGGAGCGATGCCGGGACGTATCATCAAGAGTCTGATTAAAGCAGGCTCTTCCAACCCTGTATTTATCTTGGATGAAATAGACAAGGTTAGTTCTGACCGACAAGGTGACCCCTCTTCGGCTTTGCTGGAGGTGCTCGACCCTGAGCAGAACACCACCTTCCACGATAATTTCCTGGATGTGGACTATGACTTGTCGAAGGTGATGTTCATTGCTACCGCCAACAATCTGAATACCATACCCGGCCCTTTGCTCGACCGTATGGAACTGATTGAAGTAAGCGGTTACATCACGGAGGAAAAGATTGAGATTGCCCGCCGTCACCTCGTACCGAAGGAGTTGGAAGCCAACGGAATGAAGAAGAGCGACATCAAGATTCCCAAGAATACGCTGGAAGCTATCATCGAATCTTATACACGGGAAAGCGGTGTACGCGAACTGGAAAAGAAAATCGGAAAGATTCTGCGCAAATCGGCTCGCCAGTATGCCACGAATGGCTACTTCGAGAAGACGGAAATCAAGCCGACGGACCTTAATGACTTTCTAGGTTCGCCCGAATACTCACGAGACAAATATCAAGGAAATGAGTATGCAGGCGTGGTCACCGGATTGGCATGGACGGCAGTAGGCGGCGAGATTCTGTTCGTAGAGACCAGCCTAAGCAGAGGAAAGGGAGGACGCCTGACCCTTACGGGAAACCTGGGAGACGTGATGAAAGAATCGGCTATGCTGGCTTTGGAGTACATCAAGGCACACGCTTCTCTGCTGAACTTAAACGAGGAAATCTTTGACAACTGGAACATACATATCCATGTGCCCGAGGGAGCCATCCCCAAGGATGGTCCGTCGGCCGGTATCACCATGGCAACCTCTTTGGCATCGGCCTTGACGCAATGCAAGGTAAAGGCCAACCTTGCCATGACGGGCGAGATTACCCTCCGTGGCAAAGTGCTTCCCGTAGGCGGCATCAAGGAAAAAATTCTGGCTGCCAAACGGGCCGGCATCAAGGAAATAATCTTGTGCGAGGAAAACCGCAAGAATATTGAAGAAATACAGGAGATTTATCTGAAAGGACTGACTTTCCACTATGTGAAAGACATCAAGGAGGTATTTGCCATTGCGCTGACCCATGAAAAAGTGGCCGATGCCATCGACCTGTCCGTTAAAAAAGAAAAGACAGAAAAGAAAGCGGAATGACATTCGAACTGCAATATACAGACTCTAAGACCAATGCCCGAGCCGGACGTATCACAACCGACCATGGGCAGATTGAGACACCCATATTCATGCCGGTAGGTACATTGGGAACCGTCAAAGGTGTGCACCTGACTGAGCTGAAGGAGGACATAAAAGCGCAGATTATCCTGGGGAATACCTACCATCTGTATCTCCGTCCGGGACTGGACGTAATAGAAAAGACCGGTGGACTGCATAAATTCAATGGCTTCGACCGTCCTATGTTGACGGATAGCGGTGGCTTTCAAGTGTTTTCTTTGGCCGGTATCCGTAAGCTGCGTGAAGAAGGAGCAGAGTTTCGCTCGCACATCGACGGAAGCAAGCATATCTTCACACCGGAGAAGGTGATGGACATTGAGCGTACCATCGGTGCCGACATCATGATGGCTTTTGACGAATGTACACCCGGTGACGCAGAATATGCATACGCCAAGAAATCATTGGAGCTGACCCACCGTTGGCTGGACCGCTGCATCAGCCGGTTCAATGAGACGGAACCCAAATATGGTTATCATCAAGCACTCTTCCCCATCGTGCAAGGATGTGTCTATCCCGACTTGCGCAAGCGGTCGGCCGAATACATAGCCTCCAAAGAGGCGGAAGGCAATGCCATCGGAGGATTGGCCGTAGGCGAACCTACCGAGAAAATGTACGAGATGATTGAATTGGTAAACGAGATTTTGCCCAAAGACAAGCCTCGTTATCTGATGGGAGTAGGTACACCAGTCAATATTCTGGAAGGCATTGAACGGGGGGTGGATATGTTCGACTGCGTGATGCCTACGCGCAACGGACGCAACGGTATGCTATTTACCAAAGACGGCATCATCAATATGCGCAACAAGAAGTGGGAAACGGACTTCTCGCCTATTGAGGCAAATGGGGCATCTTATGTAGATACACTGTATAGCAAGGCTTATCTGCGCCACCTCTTCCATGCACAGGAATTGCTGGCCATGCAGATTGCTTCCATACACAATTTGGCGTTCTACTTATGGCTGGTGGGCGAAGCCCGCAAACACATCATTGCCGGTGACTTCGCTACATGGAAACCAATAATGGTGCAACGAGTATCGACACGATTATGAGAAAGATAGACTGGAAGATATTGAAAAGCATCAAACTGCCGAGCGGCAAGTACCTGAAGCGGTTGGACTACTACATCATCAAGAAGTTCTTGGGGACGTACGTCTTTGCCATCGCCTTGATTATTTCCATCGCGGTAGTTTTCGACTTTAACGAGAAGATGGACCGTTTCATGTCGCACGAAGCGCCGTGGAAGGCCATCGTTTTCGACTATTATCTGAACTTCATCCCCTACTTTGCCAATCTGTTCAGTCCGCTTTTCGTCTTCATTGCCGTCATATTCTTTACCTCCAAGCTGGCGGAAAACTCTGAAATCATAGCCATGTTCTCTACCGGCATGAGCTTCAAGCGGATGCTTCGGCCCTATATGGTGTCGGCTGCTATCATTGCCGTAGTGACTTTCTGTCTGGGTGCGTATGTGATACCCAAAGGCAGTGTAACCCGCATTAATTTTGAGGATAAATACTATAAGCCACGCAAGAGCAATACGGCCCGGAACATACAGTTGGAGGTCGATTCAGGCGTAATAGCTTACATCGACCGTTATGACGACCGTTCCAAAACGGGCTACCGCTTCTCGCTGGATAAATTCAAGGATAAGCAGTTGGTTTCGCACCTGACTGCCCGTTCCGCCACCTATGACACAACGGCTGTACACCGATGGATCATCAAGGATTACATGATTCGTCAGATGGAAGGCATGAAGGAAAGCATCAGCAAGGGAGACCGCATAGACAGCACCCTATTCATGGAACCGGCCGACTTCCTCATTATGAAGAACCAACAGGAGATGCTAACCAGCCCCCAGCTGAGCGAATACATTGACCGACAACGACAACGAGGGTTTGCCAACATCAAGGAGTTTGAGATAGAGTATCACAAACGAATTGCCATGTCCTTCGCTTCCTTCATTCTGACACTGATAGGTGTGTCGCTTTCTTCCCGAAAGACGAAAGGAGGAATGGGATTGCACCTGGGTATCGGATTGGGACTGAGTTTCTCCTATATTCTGTTCCAGACCATCGCTTCCACCTTTGCCGTCAACGGAAATGTGCCTCCGGTGATTGCGGTATGGATACCCAACGTACTTTACGCCTTCATCGCATTCTACCTATATAAGAAAGCACCGAAATAATGCTTCGCAAGTCAGTCCTTCCCTTGAAGGACTGACGTAATGCCGGGGAAGGACTGAAATCTTTTCGCAGAAAGACTACGCAATACTTACTGCATTCCCAGCCGTAACGTATATAAAAATAGAAGCCCCTCCCGCTCGTATTGCTACAAGCAGGAGGGGCTTTTTTGTTGTATTCATTTTCCTCTTTTAGCTTCGTCCTTCAGCAGCCATTACAGCTTTTGGAAGGACTTACCCACACTTTCGTCTTACAGGTTCTTTAAACTCTTACGCAACTTGCAGTACAGGTTCAATTCAAGTAAGCAGAAAGTTCTGATGCAGAGATGTTTTTGGCAATTATTACACCATTATCATCTAGTAAATAGTTTGTAAATCCACGGCTTAAACGATACTTCTTGAATAAGTCGGAGGACTCGCCTTTAGTTTCCACGAAACAGGTGGGCGTAACTATTTGGTCCTTACGAATGGTTTCCTCAAAGATGGACTGATACTCATCGAATGAGACAGAAACCATTTCTACACGATTGAGCTCAGACGAACGAAGCACATTGCTCAAACTTGCGTTTTGCATCCGGGATTGTGCGTCGTAGCTGGCCCAGAAACTAAGCAATACGTAACGGCCTTTCATATCGGAAAGGTCCTGTTCCGGCTGCTCAGCCAACATAGTTTGGATACTGAAATCCGGGGCTATGTCACCCACATTCAAACCTCCGGTAGGTTTGTCTTTTTCTACGAAAGAAGTCAAGGAACAAATTAGTAATACAACAAAAACCCATTTTACATACTTCATGTAATATGATTTTAGTTAATACTTATTGATTCACAGCGAGTTACTTATTGATAAGAACAAGTTCGTAAAACGGTTGTAAAACAATGTTAGCTCTTGAATCAAAACTCGTTTGTTCTAATTCGGCAGCAAAGGTACAACATTTATATTGAATATCAAGCAAAAGAGAATATATTTTATGTTCTACAACATATTTTTTGAACATATATAGATTATCTATATCTTTTTTAAATGTCGAATATATTCATGAAACTCTATGCTATATAGCATAAATCGGAAGTTTTTCCTTATTTTTGCCACGGAATAACGACTTAAAAGTGGAATAACAACTAAAAATAAGAAAACTTATGCAACAACCATTAAGTACAGAACTTATTCTGATTCGTGTTACAGGCGATGACCGTCCCGGATTGACGGCATCGGTCACTGAGATTCTTGCCAAATATGACGCAGCCATTCTCGACATCGGACAAGCTGATATTCACAACACCCTGTCACTGGGTATCCTGTGCAAGACGGAGGAGCAACATTCGGGCTTTATCATGAAGGAACTGCTGTTCAAGGCTTCCTCACTGGGTGTCACTATCCGCTTCTACCCCATCTCGGTAAAGGAATACGAAGACTGGGTAAGTATGCAGGGAAAAAACAGATACATCCTGACTGTATTGGGACGCAAACTATCTGCCTTACAGATTTCGGCCGCAACTCGCGTGCTGGCAGAACAAGGACTGAACATTGATGCCATCAAGCGTCTGACCGGACGTATCCCCTTGAATGAATGCGAAGCACGCACCCGTGCATGCATTGAGTTTTCGGTACGAGGCACGCCCAAGGACATTGTTGCCATGCAAGGACAACTGATGAAGCTGGGCAGCGAACTGGAAATGGACTTTTCCTTCCAACAAGACAATATGTATCGCCGTATGCGCCGCCTGATTTGCTTCGATATGGATTCTACACTGATAGAAACCGAGGTGATTGACGAACTAGCCATGCGGGCCGGCGTGGGCAACGAAGTAAAAGCTATCACCGAGCGTGCCATGCGCGGAGAAATAGATTTTACCGAAAGCTTCCGCGAGCGGGTGGCCCTGCTGAAAGGATTGGATGAGTCTGTCATGCAAGAGATTGCCGAAAACCTGCCTATTACCGAGGGGGTAGATCGCTTGATGTTTGTACTGAAGAAGTATGGATACAAAATTGCCATCCTCTCCGGAGGCTTCACATACTTCGGACAGCACTTGCAGAAGAAATACGGGATAGACTATGTATATGCCAACGAACTTGAGATAGTAGACGGTAAACTGACGGGACGTTATCTGGGCGATGTAGTAGATGGAAAAAGAAAAGCCGAACTGTTGCGCCTGATAGCGCAGGTGGAAAAGGTGGACATCGCACAAACCATCGCTGTGGGCGACGGAGCCAACGACTTGCCGATGCTGGGCGTTGCCGGTCTGGGTATCGCCTTCCATGCCAAGCCTAAGGTTGTAGCAAATGCTAAGCAATCCATCAATACCATTGGTCTGGACGGCGTTCTTTATTTCCTAGGCTTCAAGGACTCATACATAGACCTGCCCAAAAAGTAAGGATATACCAGCCTTTATGCTTATTTTTTGGTCATAAGCATAGAAATACCTATCTTTGTGCGATGATAATATAGAGATATAGAAAGATGAAGTTTTCAGAACTACCACTCAACGACCAAGTGCTTGACGCACTGGATGCCATGCGCTTTGAAGAATGTACTCCCATACAAGAAAAATCAATTCCCGTCATACTGGAGGGAAGAGATCTGATAGCCGTAGCACAGACCGGCACGGGCAAGACTGCCGCCTATCTTCTCCCCATCCTGAACCAATTGTCTGAAGGAGGGTATCCCGAAGATGCCATCAACTGTGTCATCATGGCCCCCACACGAGAATTGGCTCAGCAGATTGACCAGCAGATGGAAGGTTTTTCATACTTCATGCCGGTATCCAGCGTGGCCGTATATGGTGGTAATGATGGAATACTTTTCGAACAGCAGAAAAAAGGACTGACGCTGGGAGCAGACGTTGTGATTGCCACTCCCGGACGATTGATTGCTCACCTCAGTCTGGGCTATGTGGACCTGTCGCGCGTATCTTATTTCATCCTCGACGAAGCCGACCGTATGCTGGATATGGGATTTCACGATGACATCATGCAGATAGCCAAGTATCTGCCCAAGGAACGTCAGACCATCATGTTCTCGGCTACCATGCCCGCCAAGATACAGCAGCTTGCCAAATCTATTCTCAATGATCCGGCGGAAGTGAAACTTGCCGTATCCAAACCTGCGGATAAAATCGTACAAGCTGCTTACGTCTGCTACGAGAATCAGAAACTAGGCATCATCCGTAGCCTCTTTGCTGAGCAGACACCGGAGCGCGTCATCATCTTCGCCTCGTCCAAGCTGAAGGTAAAGGAAGTGACCAAGTCGCTGAAGCAGATGAAACTGAATGTGGGCGAGATGCATTCGGATCTGGAGCAAGCCCAACGCGAAGAAGTGATGTATGAGTTCAAAGCAGGAAGAATCAATATCCTAGTGGCTACGGACATTGTGGCTCGCGGTATAGACATTGACGACATCCGCTTGGTTATCAACTATGACGTTCCGCACGACAACGAGGACTATGTACACCGCATCGGACGTACGGCACGTGCCAACAACGACGGTGTAGCCATCACGTTCGTCAGCGAAAAGGAGCAAACCAACTTCAAGAACATCGAGAATTTCCTTGAAAAAGATATTTATAAAATAGCCGTTCCCGAAGAACTAGGAGAAGCACCCGAATACCGTCCGCGCACCAGCGAAGGAAAGAAGAGAAACGGACGTGGCGGACATAGGAACGGCGGAGGCGGCAACCGAAACGGGAACAAAGGTAGAAATCGAAACAACGGGAAACATTCCTAAGCAAGAATGTTTCTTTTTCTGTGACGGAAACAGTATAAAAAAGCGGATATGCCCTGAAATAGAATCTATTCGGACATATCCGCTTTGTTTATCTTCATCTCACCATCAAAACTGATGACAATATTTATCAGATTGTACACCGAACTCTCAGGGACACGTAAGACGGCCTGATAGTGATACCCATCTTCCTTTACGCCCATAAAGTCCATGTCCGAAAGAATGACTTGACGCAACCATTCTTCCTCAACAACATCGGCAAACTCCTTCTTGGTTATATCTTTCCCATAGAGCTGACGCTTGCCTTCGTAGACACAAATGTGAATCACATTGTCGTAATATACATTATCCACACTCATGCCCTCCTCCGAATAGGAAGTCTTGATGACCTTCATCTGAGACGGATTGATATAGACGTATCCACGGTAGCGCGTACCCTTATACATCACGACACTGTCTTTCTCTATCACCTCAGAGATTGTGGGGATAACCTCCACCTCGTGGCTGGACGTGAAGGAAAGCTCATCCTCCGGGTTCTCCGACTTATGCATACAAATGATGTCATCCACCAAAGAGTGAAACCGGAAACTATATTCCGTCTGAGCATCTATCTTGTATGCAGTCGGCGTATTGCCGTAGATGTAGATTGTATCGTGTACAATCTTGAATGCCGCCGGTGCATTCTGAGGGTCCACGTAGTATATCGTATCCCCCTCAATCCGCATCAACGGCATATCCGTATTGTCATCCAGCCAAATGCCTTGCAGCATTTCCTTGGCAGTCAGGTCTTCTTCTTGCTTCTGAACCTCCTTTCCGCCACCACATGCCGTCAGCAACAGGGCAAAGCATATCCATAAAATAGCTCTTCTCATGTCTTCCATCTTCTATTCTGTTTTTATTGTCCGATACAGTGATAGGCAAATCCCATATCTTCCAATTCTTTTTTCTCATATATATTTCGGCCATCCAATACGACGGGCTGCATCATTGTCTTCTTGATGACTGCCCACGAAGGCAACCGGAATTCTTTCCACTCTGTCACCAGCATCAGTGCATCAGCATCCAACACGGCATCATACATATCGGTAGCATAGTAAATGCTGTCACCTATCCGACGGCGGCATTCATTCATGGCAGCCGGGTCGTACGCACGTACCTTGCAACCGGCAGCCAAGAGACAATCTATCAGAATCAAGGCAGGAGCCTCGCGCATATCATCTGTCTCTGGCTTGAAAGCCAATCCCCACAGGGCGATGGTCTTTCCTTCCAAATCGTTTCCGAAGTATTTCTGCAACTTCTCGAACAATATGCTTTTCTGACGTTCGTTGACCTCCTCTACGGCAGAAAGAACCTTCATCTGATAACCGTTCTGCTCGGCTGTCTTTATCAGGGCTTTCACATCCTTGGGGAAGCAGGAGCCACCGTAGCCGATGCCGGGATACAGGAACTTACGGCCAATACGTGTATCAGACCCGATGCCGCTACGTACCATATTCACGTCTGCGCCTACCAATTCGCAAAGGTTGGCGATGTCGTTCATGAAGCTGATGCGGGTAGCCAGCATGGAGTTGGCCGCATATTTAGTCATCTCGGCCGAAGGTATGTCCATGAAAATCACGCGGAAGTTGTTCAGCAAGAACGGTTTGTAGAGTTTACTCATAAGAGACTTGGCACGCTCCGATTCTACTCCTACCACTACACGGTCGGGGCTCATAAAGTCGCTGATGGCATTTCCTTCCTTCAAGAATTCGGGATTGGATGCCACGTCGAACTCTATGCTCACGCCACGTTTGTCCAGCTCTTCCTGAATGGCTGCACGTACCTTACGTGCCGTACCTACCGGAACAGTGCTCTTCGTAACCACCAACACATACTTATTCATGTGCTGACCGATGGTGCGGGCAACAGCGAGCACATAGCTGAGGTCGGCACTTCCATCTTCGTCGGGCGGAGTGCCCACAGCACTGAACACGACCTCGACTTCGTTCAAACAGCTTTCCAAAGAAGTGGTAAAACTCAAACGCCCTGCCTTAACATTGCGGTTGACCATATCTTCCAAGCCATTTTCATAGATAGGTATGATCCCCTTCTGCAGCGCATCAATCTTTTCCTTATTGGTATCTACGCATATCACGTTGACACCAATTTCAGCAAAGCAGGTGCCGGTCACCAGACCGACATATCCTGTTCCGACAATAGCAACTTTCATCGGGGATTATTCGTAATATTCTGCATCCTTGAATGAAACAGCGTGTCCGTCTTTCTCGGACAACAGAAGCTGTTCGCCAGCCACAGGCCAGTCGATACCGATAGTTTCGTCGTTGTAACGGATAGAGGCTTCGGCCTGAGGAGCATATACGTTATCTACCTTGTAGGTAAAGATTGCTTCTTCGCTCAGTACCAAGAAACCGTGGGCAAAGCCGCGCGGAATGAAGAATTGACGTTTGTTGTCCTCGCTCAGTTCCACACTTACATATTTTCCGAAAGTAAGAGATGATTGACGCAAATCGACTGCTACGTCCAGCACTTTTCCCTTGATGACACGCACCAATTTGGCCTGACTGAATTCCCCTTTCTGATAATGCAGTCCACGCAACACGCCAAAAGAAGATTTCGATTCATTGTCCTGCACAAAGTGGACATCACCAACATTTGCCTTAAATTCTGCTTCCTTGAAAGCTTCCATGAAATACCCACGGGCATCGTTGAACACCTTCGGTTCAATCACCCATACACCGTCAATTTCTGTCTGAATGTAGTTCATTGTTTCCTGAATATTTTGTAAAACGATGCAAAATTAGAAAAAAATCTCATCAATTAGGTAAGAAAAGGACAGTTGTTTATATCTTGTTCAAAAGAAAAGCCCGCCAAAAGTGGTCTATGTCCGACAAATCTGCTATTTTTGCAGTATGAATGAATTGGCACTACATATAGAAGTTTTATTATTGGAGAATGATTGCGTCATCGTTCCGGGATTGGGAGGCTTTGTAGCTCACTACACACCGGCCTCCCGAATAGCGGAAGAAAACCTGTTTCTCGCCCCCACCCGCATCATCGGCTTCAACCCGCAGTTGAAGATGAACGACGGATTGCTGGCTCAGTCGTTTGCGGCCGTATATGGCACAAACTTCCCCGACGCGACCAAAATAGTAGAACGCAAAGTCAAAGAACTGCTGACCCTTCTGCACGAAGACGGGAAAGTCGATTTGCCCAATGTAGGCGAATTGCGCTATTCCATCCGCGACACGTACGACTTCATTCCTTACGACCACAAGATAGCTACACCTTATTTATATGGTTTCGACAGTTTCGAAATGTCCGAATTGCCTGTCCTGAAGAAGGTGGAAGCTGAAAAGAAAATTATACCGATGGCTCCGGTCGCCAACACCAATGCAGACAAATGGCAACCCGTCATTCGCCCCATCCGGTTTAACCCGTCTTATTTGGTCAATGCCGTGGCTATGATTGCTATTGTGGCTTTGTTCTTCTTCCTCTCCACTCCGATAGCCAATACCGAAGTGACCGAAGAGAACTATGCCCAGCTTCTGCCACAAGAACTGTTCGAGAAAATAGAGAAACAGTCGTTGGCCGCTACCCCTATTGCCGTAAAGTCCAAAGCAGAATCACCCAAAAAGGTTGAAAAGAAGAAAGAGACCAAGAAGGAAGCGAAGAAAGAGACTAAAGCAACTTCTAAGAAGACAGTAGCCCCCGTAGCCGTAAAGGAAGTGAAGGTGAAGCAGCCAACAGCAGCTCCTGCCGCCCAGCCTAAACAACCGGCCGTAGCTACTCCTGCTGCCAAACGATACCACATCATCGTAGCCAGCGTGGGTACCGAACGCGACGCGCGTGCCATGGCCGACCAACTGAAAGGCGAGGGACATTCTGATTCAAAGGCCATCATCGGAGACGGCAAGATGCGTGTCTGCATCCAGTCGTTCGATACAGAGGCAGCAGCCTATAAGGAACTGAACAAGCTACGCCAAAACGAGGCTTACAAGAATGCGTGGGTACTGAAGAAATAATTTCTCAAAACTACTTAATGTAAAGAGCATGAAACGAATACGTTGCCCTAAATGCGAAAACTACCTGACATTTGATGAAACCCAATATACCGAAGGCCAGTCTTTGGTGTTCGTTTGCGAGCATTGCAAGAAGCAGTTCAGCATACGGCTGGGAAAAACAAAGATGAAGGCTCCCCAAAAAGAAGAGAAACCTGACGAATCGGAATTTAAAGAAGCTTTTGGCAGTATCACCGTCATCGAGAACGTATTTGGATTCAAGCAAGTGCTCCCCTTGCAAGAGGGGGACAACATGATAGGTCGCCGTTGCGTGGGTACCTCCGTGCAAGTGCCCATCGAGACATCGGACATGAGTATGGACCGCAACCATTGCGTCATCAATGTGAAGCGCAATAAGCAAGGAAAACTAATCTACACCTTGCGCGATGCCCCCAGCCTAACCGGCACATTCCTAAACAATGAAATCTTGGGCGATAAAGACCGTATTCGGATTGAAGATGGAGCCATCATCACCATTGGTGCTACAACCTTCATTTTGCGGGTTGCCGAATAGCTTCAATACAAGAACTTCATAAATAAAAAGAAGGCATCAAAACCGAAAGATATCATCTTTTCGTTTTTGATGCCTTCTTCTTGTTATACTTTCTCTCACATTCGAGCGAGAGGACATTTATTTCAGCTGCTCATTTACTTGTTTCAGCAAGTTATTGGCATTATCCAGCATCTTCTTCTGGGCAGGTTTGTCAGCTGACAACAGGGGAACCAATTTCTCCAAATATACTTTGGCATCCTTAAAATCTTGGTCGGCCTTTGCTGCTTCTGCATCATATTTGGCTCTGTCCGATGTAGCCAGCGGAGTGGCATTCTTCAATGTCGTTGCGCCGTTGTTGTAGTAAAGGGTTCCCAAGCTGTAAAGCGCATTCAGGTTATTGTCTTGGATGGTCAGCACTTGCTTGAAGGCATCTTCCGCCTCTTCCGTCTTTCCGGCTTTTTGGGCTGTGATACCGGCATTTACATAATAGTTGGCATACAACTTGGTCAGTGTTTTGTTTCCGGGTACAGCTTCTAATCCTTCTTTCAAAGTAGCGAGGTATTCGTCATTCTTCTTCAAGTCCTTCAACGCACCGGCCTTGCCGATATACGCATTGGCCAGATTGTACTTCTTCTGCACGGCTATATCAAAATACTTGGCAGCCTCGGCCGGTTTCTTGATTTTGTCGGCACATACACCGCAATTATAGGCAATAACAGAATCTTGGAAATTTGTTTGTGACAGGTAGGTGCTGAACTTGTTGTATGCTTCCTGATAATTCTTGGCTTCAAGAGCTGTTTTTCCTTCATTTACCAATGCAGCAGGGTCAGCTTCCTGTGCAAAAAAGTTAGTGGCTGCGCAACAAAGCGCGATTGACAAAATTAATTTTTTCATATTGCTTTTAGTTGTTTAAAAATCGTATTCCAAATATAGTGGGCAAAAAAATAGGCACAAAAAAAATTTATCTTTTTTGTGGTTTTTAGTAGAGTAATAACAGTTGTTGTAGAACGTAAAAACACCCGTTGGAAAGGCCTTTCGGGGCATCTTGAAGACCCTTCAGCACTCTTTTTCATCCCTCTGTGAAATATTTTATTGGCAAACGCTTGCCATATTCACAAAAAAGCGTACCTTTGCACCGCATTTAAGGATGGTTCCGTAGCTCAGCTGGATAGAGCAACGCCCTTCTAAGGCGTGGGTCTTGCGTTCGAATCGCAACGGAATCACGAAAGGCGGTTACTTCGGTAGTCGCCTTTTTTGTTGTATGCCGGATTTCAACGACCAATGACACAGAATAAAAATAAGAAAAATATCAACACAAAAATAGGAAAACAATGAGTCCCTGAGTGAAACCATATCACTCAGGGACTCATCCTATTTCAGTCAGGGACTGAAATAGGATGACCCAACGTAGCTCATTATCAGATAGTTGCAGATGTACAAATAGCCTATATGAGGAAAGAAAAAAGTTGATACAAATTGAGCTTCAGAAAGGCATCGAACGGCAAGCTATGTCCTGCCCGGCACTCATGTCCGACCGATGCCAGCATCCTATTTGTGATACCTATGTGATACCGGAATCTATTCTGTGAATCCCTATGCCGGATATTAAAAAAAGGAGACGCACCGCGATGATGCGCCTCCCTGTCAATTGAATAGTTCTTTGTATAATCAGAGCTCACGGCCGGGATTCTCGATTGGCAGTCATTCTACTCACCACGTAGATTGCCAAGGCGGACAGTGGCAAAGCAAACAGAATCGGGTCGATGGCATACCAAGGATAGACATCGATAAGCACATCCTTGCCGAACAAGGCCTTGCAAAGCCCGATGGCACCTGCCTCGGCTTTGTGCAGAAACAGCATGGCAAACAGGCTGGCCAAGGCACCCGTCCAAAGGCTGGCCAAAGCACCCTGCTTGGTGGCCTTCTTCCAAAACAGCGAGCAGAAGTAAGCCGGAAGGAAAGTTGCCGCACAAATACCCATGAAAAGGGCCGTGCCGCGTGCAATGATACCCGCACTCAACGTATAGCAGATGACATAGCTGAGCAGAATGGAACAGAGTACACCGATACGTACTCCCATCGTTGAATTGGGATTTTTCCGCCGTCCCAGCCCCGGAAACATATCGGCACCGAACGATGCACCCATCGTGTGAAACTGCGCACTCAACGTTGACATACTGGCCGACAAGATGCATAGCATGAACACGGCACCAAACCATTCGGGCATGGCACGGTCGATAAACAAAGGAATTATCTTATCCATATCCTTGATGGCCTCTGATGCCACGACACCTTCTGTCTTCAAGAAGAACAGGTTGGACAAGGCACCTACATGATAAATGGCACCTACCGTTATGATGAGGAAAAGGCAGCCTATCAGTACGCCACGGTTCAACTGCTTGCTACTCTCCACCATCATGAAGCGCACTACCAACTGCGGTTGGGCCAAGCAGCCAATGCCTACGCCCAAAATGAGGGTAGTGACCAACGTGTACCATTGCGGAGACCCCGTAACGGGCATTGCCGTCCATCCCTGATGGCCCACTTCCTTGAAGCGTTCGGGCACGAGCGGAGCTATTTCCGTCAGCTCACGGTTGGCTTCGACGAATCCCATTCCCATAATCCGATAGAACCAGAACAGGAGGAACAGCATACAGGCGAACATAATGACAGCTTGCAGGGCATCGGTATAGAGCACGCCCTTGATGCCGCCCGTGATGACGTATGCCGCTACTATCAATGTGAATATCAGCAAAGCGAAGTGCAAATCAATGTGGAACATCTGCTCGATGAAAACCGCCCCACCCTTCATCACGACAGCCGCATACAGAGGCATTCCGATGAAGATGATGGCAGCGATAAAAATCTGTATCGTGCGCGATTGGTAATGCAATCCCAACAATTGCGGAAAAGTGCGGGCGTTATACTTCTCGCCCAACCTGCGGGTACTACGGCCAAATATGATAAAGGCTATGACCACTCCCATGAACATATTGAGCAGGCAGAGCCACTGGATGCCCATGCCGAAAGTAGCCGCCACTCCTCCGAAACCTACGATGGCCGATGCTGAAATAAACGTGGCTCCGTACGAAAGAGCCATGATGACCGAACTCACCTTGCGTCCACCCAGCAGGTAATCGCTGGCGTTCCGCGTCTGTTTGTAACCGATGTATCCCAGCCATGCCAGGACGAACATATAGATGATAACGACGATTCCTAGGGTCAGTGTACTCATGGCTTCGGATTTTGCAGGTGGGTACTATCTTCATCATCTTTGTTCCAACGGGTCACTCCGTACCAAACGGAGTATAACAAGCAGGCTAATGCCAATAGATAAGCCAGCCAAATGCCGGGGTCGCTTATTCCAAACATAAAAAAGTGTTGCTTTTAAGAGTTAACTAATGTGCTTAATTCATGAAATTAAGTTGCAAATATACTTTTAATATTGGAATATCAAACATATTGAAGCAGGAAACTGCCCATAAGCAATCAAAAAGACAGTTTTAATCTGTGCAATCAGTCCGCCATGCCCGTTTGGGAAGAAACAACTCCTTCTGCATCCACAAAAAAATGGGGCAAAGCCAAAGCCCTGCCCCATCCCATAGTTTTATCAAATCAGGAATCAAAGGATGCTCTTCACCGTATCGAGCATACCTTTCTCTTGGATAGAGTTCAAGAAATCAGTAACCATGTCAGTCAGGCCCGGGATGGCATTCAAGTCGCCATGTTCACCCCAGATGAGGTCCTTGGCAGCCAATACGCCTTCGGCAACCTTGCGGGTATCGCCCGTTGCCCAAAGGTCTTTCAGCAACTGCATGATTTCGGGAGCATCGTTCGGAACAATTTCGGCACCGTCGGCACGTACACCACCCTTGTAGTAAGTGATGATGGCAGCCAAGCCCAGAACAAGCCCCTTCGGCAGTTCGCCCTTGCGCTCCAAGTAAACCTTCAAGCCCGGCAGGTCGCGAGTCTGGAATTTCGGGAAGGAGTTCAGCATGATGCTGGTCACCTGATGGTCAACGTACGGGTTATTGAAACGCTCCAATACGTCGGAAGCAAACTGCTTCAGTTCGTCCATAGGCAAGTTCAGCGTCTGCATCAGCTCGTCGAACTGCACCTTGTGGATGTACTTGCCGATAACCGGATGGTTGCAAGCGTCGCGCACGATGTTTACACCGCTGAGGTAAGCCACCGGAGAAAGTACGGTGTGAGGACCATTCAGCAGAGTAACCTTTCTTTCGTGGTACGGAGCTTCGGACTTCACGAAGAGCACATTCAGACCGGCCTTGTTGGCGGGGAACTCATCGGCCAACTGACGGAGAGACAGGTTCTCGGCAGCCTCGATTACCCACAAGTGGAAGATTTCGGCCTGTACAACGAGATTGTCGGCATAACAAATCTTCTTCTGAATCTGGTCTATCTCTTTGCGGGGGAATCCCGGAACGATACGATCAACCAACGTAGCGCAAACGTAGCAATACTTGGTGAACCAAGTCTTGAACTTCTCGTAGTCGGCACCGAAGTCTTCCTTCCACAGTTCGATGTACTGGTAGATGCATTCCTTCAGGTGGTGTCCGTTCAAGAAGATAAGTTCGCAAGGCATGATGATGAGACCTTTGTTCTTGTCGCCCTTGAAGGTCTTGAAACGACGATAGAGCAACTGGGTCAGCTTGCCCGGATAAGAAGCAGCCGGAGCATCAGAAAGCTTGCAGCTGGGGTCGAAGGCAATACCGGCTTCCGTCGTGTTGGAGATGACGAAACGCATTTCCGGTTGGTCGGCCAATGCCATGAAGGCGGCATTCTGCGAATAAGGATTCAAGGCGCGGCTGATGCAATCGATACGGGTCAGGCTGTTTACGGCCTCACCGTTCAGGCGTCCTTGCAGATTGACGTGATACAGACAGTCCTGTCCGTTCAACCATTCAGCCATACCTCTTCCGATGGGCTGAACCACCACTACACTACTATTGAAATCGGTTTTCTGATTCATGTTGTAAACAATCCAATCTACAAATGCGCGGAGGAAATTACCTTCACCAAACTGGATGATTCTTTCGGGTGCTACGGACTTAGGAGCCGTCAATTTGTTTAATGCTTTCATTTTTAAAATGATTTAATTAGTTATGTATGTTTATCTATAAATCTTTCTTCTATAAGTTTTTATCATCACTTCTATTCCTAGAGTCGCCTCACTCCAGTTCGAAATAAAAGCTAATGTTTTCCTTCACCAAGATGTCGATGGGCATATACTTCACGGGGGTCACCGGTTTCTTGAAGACCACATGATTGCACAAAGCCTTCACGCCACAATAGCCTTGCAGGCCGGGACGCTGCCCGATGAGTTCATTCACTTCACCCGAGTTCAGATAGTCCACATTCTTCTGCAAGAGGTCGTAACCTAGCAGCCCTTCAAGCTTACGTCCACTCTCGTGCAGGTAGTCGGCCACTTGATAGACGCGCGAATTGAATACGACACCGAGCATGACCTTCGGATGCAGGGTAAAGAACTCGTCCAATATGCATCGGTTGGCTTCGGCATCTTCCTTCTGCAACACCACATCGTGTATCACCATGGCATCATGCGCCTCGGCTATGTATTCCATGAATCCTTCCAGACGGCGTTGCATCTGAATCTCAGCAGGATTGTTCTTCTGATTATTGAGGAAAAGCACCAGTTCCTGCCCTTCCTTATAGCCCCGCATCAGGATTTTAGCAGCAATGTATCCACTGCTACGCGAATCTTGTCCGATGTAGCATAAAGCGTGTGTCTGCTCGATGTTGAAGTCGATAAATACATAGGGAATGGATTTCTCGTCCAGCCACGTAGTCAGTTCCAAGGTTTCTTCCTTGAAGTTAGGAGCTATCAGCACACCATCGACCATTTCTTGACGCAAAGCCTTGCACGCCTCTTCGTACGACACTTCATCGGCATGGTTGTAGTACAAATAGCATATGCTGACGTTGAACGGACGCAGTTCCTGTGCCGCCCGGTCTATGCCATCGGCTACCGTATGCCAATAGTCATGCTCTATATGATAAGGTATAATGCAAACTATCCGATAGGGCTTCTTGGCAGCCAGACCAATGGCAAACATATTGGGATGATAATCTATTTCGTCGAGAACCCGCTGCACTTTTTCTCTGCTAAGCTGAGAAACGTCTCCCCGGTTGTGTAGCACACGGTCAACTGTACCGGCTGATACACCGGCCATACGTGCTATATCTTTGATGGTATAATTTTTGTTTTCCATACCTGTTTCTGCCCAAGGCTATCTAAGGTTTGACGTTTAAAACTTAAATATTATAAATATTTGCCGCAAAGATACGAAATATTTTGTTTCTCCAAGTAAAATTTCTACTTTTGTGTTCGATAACGGTTAATAAAAGCAAAAACGGTTATCATACCTATTAGCTTTACAATCAATACTATATAGGTATACCAAAAAGAAAGTAATATTTTTAGATACTAAAAACACTAGAAAATGAAAAACTTTATGGGAAAGAACTTCCTGTTGCAGACAGAAACCGCACAGGAGTTGTATCATGAACATGCGGCCAAGATGCCGATTATCGACTATCACTGTCACCTCATCCCCCAAATGGTAGCAGATGACTATCAATTCAAATCACTGACCGAGATTTGGTTGGGTGGTGACCACTACAAGTGGCGTGCCATGCGTACCAACGGCGTAGACGAACGCTTCTGCACCGGAAAGGACACGACCGACTGGGAAAAGTTCGAAAAATGGGCCGAAACCGTACCCTACACATTCCGCAATCCGCTCTACCACTGGACTCACCTTGAACTGAAGACCGCATTCGGCATCAACAAGATTCTGAATCCGAAGACTGCCCGCGAAATCTATGACGAGTGCAACGAGAAGCTGAAACAACCCGAATACTCTGCACGCGGCATGATGCGTCGTTATCACGTAGAAGTGGTTTGTACTACCGACGACCCCGTTGATTCACTGGAATACCACATCAAGACTCGCGAAAGTGGCTTTGAAATCAAGATGTTGCCGACATGGCGTCCGGACAAGGCTATGGCCGTAGAAGTTCCCGCCGACTTCCGTGCATACGTAGAAAAGCTGGCCGAAGTTAGCGGCGTCAGCATCTCCGGCTTCGATGATATGATAGATGCTCTGCGCAAGCGTCATGAGTTCTTCGCCGCACAAGGATGTAAACTGTCCGACCACGGTATTGAAGAGTTCTATGCTGAAGACTATACGGATGCTGAAATCAAGGCTATATTTAATAAGGTATATGGAGGCACCGAACTGACGAAGGAAGAAATTCTGAAGTTCAAGTCTGCTATGTTGGTAGTATTTGGCGAGATGGATTGGGAAACGGGCTGGACACAGCAGTTCCACTATGGCGCTATCCGCAACAACAACAGCAAGATGTTCAAGCTACTGGGACCTGACACAGGTTTCGATTCTATCGGCGAGTTTACCACAGCCAAGGCCATGGCCAAGTTCCTCGACCATCTGAATTCCGAAGGCAAGCTGACCAAGACCATCCTCTACAACCTGAATCCGTGTGCCAACGAGGTGATTGCCACTATGCTGGGCAACTTCCAGGATGGCACTGTTCCCGGAAAGATTCAGTTTGGTTCGGGCTGGTGGTTCCTCGACCAAAAGGACGGTATGGAGAAGCAGATGAATGCCCTGTCCGTATTGGGTCTGCTGAGCCGTTTCGTAGGTATGTTGACCGACTCTCGCTCGTTCCTCTCTTATCCGCGTCATGAATACTTCCGCCGCACATTGTGTAACTTGGTGGGACGTGATGTAGAGAACGGAGAAATCCCCGCATCAGAGATGGATCGCGTCAATCAGATGATTGAAGACATCAGCTACTACAATGCAAAGAAATTCTTCCAGTTCTAAAAAAGAAAAGACTACAAGAATCATAATCCTTTCATAGATTATCTTCAGAGAAAAAAGTCTGTCGGCTTATAGCATGACAGGCTTTTTTCATATCAGTACGTTTGCATATTATCCCTTAAAGCTGTACTTTTGCAACAAATTTCTAAATATAACAAGCAAAAAGCATGGCACAATCCCCCAAAACGACTTCCAAAGGTTTCAGCAGAGCCTTCTGGATAAGCAACACCACCGAATTGCTTGAGCGCATGGCCTACTATGCCGTATTTATTGTGCTCACCATCTATCTGTCAAGCATAATGGGTTTTAACGATTTTGAAGCAAGCATGATTTCCGGTCTGTTCTCCGGCGGTCTTTATTTGCTACCCATCTTTACCGGAGCATACGCAGACAAGATTGGTTTCCGCAAATCGATGATAATCGCTTTCTCGCTACTCTCCATCGGCTACTTAGGACTAGGCACCCTTCCCACCCTGCTGGAAGCTGCCGGATTGGTAGAATATGGCGAAACTACCCGCTTTACCGGTCTGCCCGATAGCGACGAGCATTGGCTGATTGTTCCCGTATTGTTTGTCATCATGGTGGGAGGCTCATTCATCAAGTCCATCATATCTGCATCCGTAGCCAAGGAGACCACCGAGGCCAACCGTGCACGTGGATATTCCATCTTCTACATGATGGTGAATTTCGGTGCCTTCACCGGCAAAACCGTCATCGACCCTCTGCGCAACCTGATTGGTGAACAGGCCTATATCTATATCAACTATTTCTCGGCCACCATGACCATATTGGCTCTGTTGGCTGTGCTGCTGCTCTACAAATCTTCGCACACCGCCGGCGAAGGGAAAAGTATGCGCGACATAGGACAAGGCTTCCTGCGCATCTTCACCAATTGGCGCCTCCTTGCATTGATACTGATTGTTACAGGCTTCTGGATGGTGCAGCAACAGCTATATGCCACCATGCCAAAGTATGTCATCCGCATGGCCGGCGAAACGGCTAAACCGGGCTGGATAGCCAATGTCAACCCCTTTGTGGTGGTATGCTGTGTCAGCTTTGTCACCAAGCTCATGGCCAAACGCACAGCCATCACATCCATGAACATCGGCATGTTTCTTATCCCTGTTTCTGCCCTGCTTATGGCTTGCGGCAATTTGCTGGATAACGAAATCATCTCCGGCGTCAGCAACATTACCTTGATGCTGATTCTGGGAATCGTGGTGCAGGCATTGGCCGAATGCTTCATTTCGCCTCGTTATCTGGAATACTTTTCCTTGCAAGCACCCAAAGGTGAGGAAGGTATGTATCTCGGGTTCAGTCACCTCGACTCTTTCTTATCCTCCATCTTCGGATTCGGAATAGCCGGTGTACTGCTGACCAAATACTGCCCTGACCCTGCTTTGTTCGAGACCCGTGAAGCCTGGGAGGCAGCCAGTGTACACGCACACTACATCTGGTATTACTTTGCAGGCATCGGATTGATAGCCGCCATTGCCCTCCTTGCATTTGCCAAAATCACCGCATTCATCGACAAAAAGAAGAAAGCATAAGTTCGGATGTTGCATATTTTACGTATATTTGTGCCCCGATACGAAAATATAGAGAGAACGTATCCAAGGGTGTGCTCTACAAGAGGAAGTTTATAGAGCACATCTCCTGTTTATATAGTAAGGAGACCAAAATGAAAGTAAAATTTATAAGTCTGGCAAGTGGCAGTAGCGGAAACTGCTACTATCTAGGCACCGAAACATATGGAATACTGATTGATGCGGGCATTGCCGCACGCACCATCAAGAAAGGACTGAAGGAGGTCGGTATAGGCATGGAAATGATACGGGCCGTCTTCGTTACCCACGACCATGCCGACCACATCAAAGCGGTCGGCGGACTGGGTGAGAAACTACACATTCCTATCTATACTACTGCACGCATTCACGAGGGAATCAACAAGAGCTATTGTGTGACCGAAAAGCTGCACTCGTCCGTGCGCTTTTTGGAGAAGCAGCAACCTATGTGGCTGGAAGACTTCCACATCGAATCTTTCGAAGTACCTCACGACGGAAGCGACAACGTAGGTTATTGCATTGAAATAGACGGGAAAACCTTCTCCTTCCTGACCGACTTGGGAGAGATCACCCCTACTGCCGCCGAATACATCCGCAAAGCCAATTATTTGATATTGGAAGCCAACTACGACGTGGAAATGCTGCGTATGGGTACTTACCCCATGCACTTAAAAGAACGAATTGCCAGCCCAACAGGACACATGAGCAATGATGCCACCGCTGACTTCCTGGCCGAAAACATCACCGAAGACCTGAAATACATCTGGCTATGCCATCTAAGCAAGGACAACAATCATCCTGAATTGGCCTACAAGACGGTGGAATGGAAGCTGCGCAATAAAGGCATCTTGGTAGGTAAAGACGTGCAACTCTGCGCATTAAAGCGGACAACGCCTTCCGAACTCTATGTATTCGAATAAAAAAAACATCGATTTCATCGAAAAAAAACAGTGATTTATTTTGCAGGATTCAACGAAAGCATTACCTTTGCACCCGCAAATGAGAAAACGATGCACTCTTAGCTCAGTTGGTAGAGCAACTGACTCTTAATCAGTGGGTCCAGGGTTCGAATCCCTGAGGGTGTACGAAGAAGTAAATAAAAGCTCTGAAGGTCATAATCTTTCAGAGCTTTTTCTTTATCTTTGCACCAACCATAAAAACAAATACAATGACCTCAACCCCCAAAACTCCGTCACCTCTAGTGGCTTCCCTTCCTCTTGCTTTCCTTATCGGAATGCTATTTGCTACTATCCGCACGTTCGGCAGCGATGCGCTCAGTGGAGGAAGCCAAATATCGCTACTCACTACTGCCGGTCTCTGTGTATTCATCGGCCGGGCATTTTATCACATTCCTTGGGAAGAGTATGAAAAAGCGATTACCAATAACATATCCGGCATTGCCACTGCTACTATTATCCTGCTAATAATCGGTGCACTAAGCGGTGCTTGGATGATAAGCGGGGTTGTACCTACTCTTATCTATTATGGTATGCAGATAATCCATCCCGACTTCTACCTTGCATCTACTTGCATCATCTGTGCTTTGGTCTCGGTCATGACCGGTAGTTCATGGACTACCATTGCCACAATAGGCATTGCTCTGATGGGTATAGGCAAAGCGCAAGGATTTGACGAAGGCTGGATTGCAGGTGCCATCGTTTCGGGTTCTTACTTTGGCGATAAGATTTCACCGCTGTCAGACACTACGATACTTGCTTCCTCCGTCACCCACACGCCGCTATTCACACACATCCGCTACATGATGATTACCACCATTCCGTCATTGGTGATAGCCATCGTCATATTCACTTGCATGGGACTGACGCATGAAACAAGTAATGCCCAACAGATAGCTGAGTTTACGGCTGCCTTGGATGCAAGATTCCAAATCACTCCGTGGCTGCTGATTGTGCCTTTAGTCACCGGCATTCTCATCGCACGCAAAGCTCCTTCCATCATAACCTTGTTCCTCTCCACAGCTTTAGCCATAATCTTTGCGCTAATCTTTCAACCGGATTTACTAAGAGAAATTGCCGAAGGCAATGACCTATTCAAAGGCAGCATGATGTCAGTCTATGGCAGCACCCATCTGCATACTGATAATGATATGCTGACTGAATTAGTCTCTACACGAGGCATGGCCGGCATGATGGACACCGTATGGCTTATTCTGTGTGCCATGTGTTTTGGAGGTGCCATGACGGCAGGCGGAATGCTGGGCAGCTTGACCTCATTCTTCATACGCTTCATAAAAAGCAAGACCAGCCTTGTGACTTCTACCGTCTGTTCAGGACTGCTTCTGAACCTGATTACAGCCGACCAATACATCAGCATCATCCTTACCGGGAATATGTTCCGCAGCGTTTATAAGAAAGAGGGGTACGAAAATCGATTGTTAAGCCGAACAACGGAGGATGCTGTAACTGTTACCTCACCGTTAGTGCCATGGAACACGTGCGGTATGACACAAGCTACCATCCTGAATGTCCCCACACTGACCTATCTTCCCTACTGCTTCTTCAACATCATCAGCCCACTGATGAGTATTGCCATTGCAGCTATCGGATATAAGATATTCAGAACGACGGACGGTGATGTGGAGAAAGACAATGCAACAGAAGGATAAGGAAGAAAGAGTATGCAATCAAGGCACGGAAATGCCGGAATTGATATATGTGAATACAAATAAGTACGCAAAAACACCGTTTATCTGAATATTTATCCTCATAATCCTGTGTTTATTCATGAAAAACATTATATTTGCAACAAATAAGGCAGGAGAATAAAGTTATTCTCTTAAAATAAACACAATAAAAAGAAAGTCGTTATGAGAAAAATCAATTTGAAATTGGCTGCAAGCGTAATGATATGCGGTGCATTTCTTTTTAGTTCTTGCGTAGGTTCTTTCGGTTTGCACAACAGACTGGCAACTTGGAATCAAGGTATCAGCAGTAAGTTCGTCAACGAACTTGTTTACTTGGCCTGCAATATCATCCCCGTTTACCCTGTGTGCTATCTAGCTGATGCGTTGGTTATCAACTCCATCGAGTTCTGGAGTGGTAGCAATCCTATGGCTAGCATTGGAGATGTAAAGAAGGTAAAAGGCGAAAACGGCAACTACTTGGTAGAAACACTTGAAAATGGATACTCCATCACAAAAGAAGGTGAAGATATGTCCATGGAACTCATCTACAACAAAGACTTGAACACGTGGAACATTGTAGCTGATGGTGTAAGCACCGAACTTCTGCAAATGAACAACGATGGCACGGCACAGATGTATCTGCCTAACGGAGAGGCTATGAACGTCACTCTAGATGCACAGGGAGTAGCCGCCGCCCGTCAAGCTACCATGATTGATACTTACTATGCTTTCCGTTAAACTAGCGGCAAGACATACAAACTACTGATAAACAGAGGACGATTCAAGCACCAAGCAGAATCGTCCTTTTTTTATACCAATTAGAACGGATATCCCACAGCAAAATGGAATGCAAAGTCGCGTCCGAAGTTGGGATGAAGAAACGGATAACGCTTGGCACCACTCTCAGGATTGATAGCCTTCATACCACCGTCAAAGCGCAAGACGAAGAAATCTAAATCCAAGCGCAAGCCCAGTCCGTAGGCTACTGCAATTTGCTTATAGAATTCCTTAAGTTTGAACTGACCACCCGGCTGGTCTTCATAATTGCGCAATGTCCAAATATTGCCTGCATCAACAAACACGGCACCCTTAAACTTCCAGAACAAACGGGTACGATATTCAATGCTGGCATCCAGCTTAATATCACCTGTCCGGTTCAAATAGTTGCCGTCACCGGGGAACGTTCCGGGACCCAGGTCGCGGATAGACCAACCTCTCACGCTATTGGCACCTCCCGAGAAGTAACGCTTCTCCAAAGGCACCACCGTAGCGTTTCCATAAGGGATGGCAATGCCGCCACCAATGTGAAAGGCCAACGAGTTACGGTTGTCAATCATGATGTTCTTGGCATAGTCGATGTCAAGCTTCACGTATTGTGCAAAAGGAATATTCAATAAGGTATATTCACCGTCATCATTCTTCTTCATCCCCGTTATTTTACCCAACGCATACAGCAAGTTACCGGCCGACTCAACATTAAAGCGAATGGACGAAGAGTTGCCTATCAGCGTATTGTTCATCAAAGCGCTTCCGGCACTGTTATAGACCAAACTATATCCGCTACGTACAATCAAACGGTCTTCGTAATTATACTTCAAAATATAGTTTTCATCTTTCTCCAAATATTGTTCCTGAAAATCCTGGGAAATCCAAGGCATATACAGATAGCTGACATCCAGCAAATCGATACGATGTTGAAGGTTTCTGCGCTGTACTCCCCACTTATAACTCCAACTAGCCGATGCCACAATACGTGTAAACTCGGGACGAAACTGATAACTATATTGCAAACCAAACTCGGTATTGGCTCTTATCTTTCTACGAAAGTCGGGGGAAAGCAGTGGAAACAGGAATCGTGGGAAGTTGATGGTAGCCTCGGCTCCTAACTCCGTATAGTCTTCATCCCGATAATTGCCCTGCAATCCTGAAACAGCCTCGTATGCACCACGAAGCTTTATCATGAACGTTTCGGAGCCCTTGAACAGGTTGCGATGCTGGAAAGATACTGAAGCGGCAGCCCCCAAATCACCAGCCGAGTTGGTACCCTCCAATTCAAACGAAACCGATTGGTGTTTGCTTCTGGTCAGCATGATATACGCATTCAGCAAAGTGCTGTCACTCCTTTGCGTCTCGAAGAAACGGATATTGGTATATTTCAAGGCCTGCAGGCGACCAAAGCTTGAATAAGTGCGCTGTACGTCGCTTTCATTGTACAGGCTTCCCGAAGAAAAATGCAGGTTGTTAGTCAACACTTTTGGACGCAAATAGAGGTCATCCTTGTAATAAATCGGAAAGCCTTTATAATGTATGGAATCGTTCACCTCCACACTGCTCAAAGCTGAAGAATGGAGCACATTATAATCCGTAATGAAATTTACCTTATCAATGAAATACTGCCGATGCGGCTGAGGTTGAGAATCATTACCCGGTTTGTACAATGCCAAATGCAAAGTCAGATCCACCTGATATGTACCTCGAACAGTATCTGCCGTATAGGAAAGATAATCTTTATTGAAACGATAGTAACCATGACGTCGCAAATTGTCTGTTATGCGTTGACGCTCCAAGTCGAGCACATTCACGTCAAGATACATTCCCTTCTTCAGATACGTCCCGGCAGAATCTTCCTCCATGTAGTCCTTGATTTTCTCATCAGGAATATCATAGCTCAGTGCATTCACTTTATAAGGCTTTCCGGTTGTTATCTTATAGGTCAGCTTCAGTTTCCGGGTATTGAAGGTAGGAATACAAGTGACGCTGGCTCCCATATATCCCATGTTTCGCACGGCTTTTGCAATCTCCTCTCGCGAGCGTTCAGCATCTTCGGCACTATAAATGACCGGAGCATCTCCCATCCTGCGCAAAGCACGATTTATCCATCGGGTAGAATCGCGCCCCGACAGATTATAGACATAGAGTTGCATTTTAATCAGACTAAACCACTTTGAATTTGGATTTTGCCGTATGTATAAGGCCAAATTGGAAGGTTTGACTTCTTTGTTATCCGATTGTATGCGCACCTCGTCCAATAAATAGGCCCCCTCCGGTACATACTTCGTGGCAGAGCACGAAGCCAATAGCCATAAGATTGCAATAAGTAGTACATTACGACAGTTATTATTCATACCGGGTTTTATTATTTTGCGCATAAACTTGCTACAAATATAATTGTATTTTTTTATTTCCGAAATAAAACCGACCTAAGAGTTCAGAGTTTTTGATTATATAGAAATAATCATGTATTTTTGTAGGCCGATAACTCTAGGGAATGATATACGAACTGATTTTGAACGAAAAATGACAGTAAGCAAAAACCGCATAAAGTACATTCGCTCATTGGAGCTTAAGAAGAACCGAAAGGCTGAAAATGTATTTCTGGCAGAAGGTCCCAAATTGGTAGGCGACTTGTTAGGACATTTCCGTTGCCGTTTCCTGATAGCCACCTCCGAGTGGTTGCGCCAACAAGAGAAGTTGCCGATAAGCGATGTTACAGAAGTTTGCGAAGAAGAGCTGGCACGTGCCAGTCTGCTGAAAGCTCCCCAACAAGTGCTAGCCGTATTCGAGCAACCCGACGAATGTATTGACTTATCTGTTATCCGGCATTCCCTCACCCTTGCTTTGGACGATGTGCAAGACCCCGGCAATCTGGGTACTATCGTCCGTCTTGCCGATTGGTTTGGCATTGAACACATTTTCTGCTCACCCAATACAGTCGACATCTATAATCCTAAAGCCATTCAAGCAACAATGGGGGGCATCGCACGAGTAAAGCTGCACTACACTCCTTTGCCCGAACTTATCCGGTCATTAACAGACATTCCCATATATGGCACCTTCCTCGACGGAGGGAATATGTACGAACAACCCTTGTCCAGTCATGGCATCATTGTCATGGGCAATGAGGGAAATGGTATCGGGAAAGACGTAGCTCAACTAATAAACCGCAGATTGTATATCCCCAGCTATCCACCCAACCGGGAAACGTCCGAATCACTCAATGTAGCCATTGCTACGGCAATAGTCTGCGCCGAGTTCCGCCGACGGGCTTCATTGTAGCAAAGTCAAACGGATAGTACAGATAAGGGACAAACTCACCGTTTTCCCCTTCGGGCAACAATGCTATGACTCCCGGAAACCACTCCACATCTTCTATTTCTTCCGTCAACGGAAACACACGCACAGCCTGCCCGTCTGCCACCTCCACAACATATTGCTTCAGGTAGTTATAGGGCGGAAGAAATAGATAATGGGAAGCATAACGTTTCATTTTTCCTCCTGCAATTTGAGGGGTTCTGCTTTTTGCATTTTCTGCAAATCGGGAGCCTTCCTTACCTTGTTTTTATTGGTAGTCTTATTGGTATTGGTTGCAGACTTATTGGTAGTTTTGTTGACAGTCTTATTGGTAGTTTTATTCTTGGTTGTTTTTTGGTTGCCAACAGAAGTCTTTTTACTCTTATTTCTATCCAATGTTTTTGAAGGCTTTTCTAACTCTAAAGGCTCCGGTGCATCCAGTGTGGGTACATTCTTCACATTCGGACGTGGACGAGACGGTCCGCTCTTACGTTCCGAAGACGGTGTCGCAACCTTAGGTTTGGTTTCTGCTTTCTTCAACGTATCGGCTTTAAGCGAATCTACCTGAAGAGAATCCGACTTCGAAAAATCCAGTGTATCTGTTGCATGATAGCGCATCAGAGAGATGCGGTCGGCCAAAAATCCATGTGCACCGGACAGTGAATCCTTTGGCGAATAATAAATAAATCCACGTATTTCCTCTATCGCACCCAACGTATCTGCATGAAGACACAATGTTTCCGTTCCTGTTCCTAACACTTTCCGCAAACTACCAATTACAGTATCACTATCATACACTATCTGCATGGCCATTACGGGTGCATACAGCGTATCTATTTCTTCGCGGAAGCGGAAGCGAACAGTCCAACGCAACGTATCACGGTCTTTGAAATTGGTATCGGAAGGAATGGTAAAAGTCAGTTTGTTATCCAACGGCGTACCTGTCAGCTGATAGATGCGCTGCCAAGGCCATACATCGATGCTATCGCCCGGAAGTGACTCCTTCGGTTTGTGGTCTCTCAATGCAATCAGATGGTTGATGCCATCGCGCTCGGCCTTCAGGCGCTCATTCACTTTCTCGTAAATCTTTGCCAATGCATCCGGATAGCGGGCAAACCACACCATTGAAGAATCGAACTGTGCTTCGGTAATTCCATGTTTCTTGAAGGCAGACTCAACGTATAGCACTTTCTTGTAGCTTTCGTTCACCGAAAGCTCCTCTCCCATCGCCCTGGCAATGTGATAGTCGTACAGCACTTCTTCCATTTGGGCATCCGTCAACACCGTGCTTGGTCGGCGCACTTTACAACCGACCAAGCACAGTGCCAACAATAGTATGCTACACCATTGAATATGATTCCTTCCTTTCATGATTTTGATATGACATGATAGGCTTCGTTCCAATATTTGCTATAGAACAAAAACACAGCTATAACACCACAACTGATTGCCGCATCGGCAAAGTTAAATATCGGGCTGAAGAATATAAAGTGCTCTCCACCGACAAATGGCATCCATTCGGGCCAGTTTGTGTCAATAATAGGGAAGTAGAACATATCTACCACCTTGCCATAAAAGAAGGGGGCATATCCTCCTCCTTCGGGCATGAAAGAAGCTATCTGAGAATGGGTGCTGTCGTCGAACAGCACACCATAAAATACACTATCGATAATGTTACCCAATGCCCCTGTCAGGATGAGAGAAACGCATACGATGAAACCGGTCTTCATACCATGTTTCACGAATTTATACAGACACCATCCTATCAACGCCACAGCGACAATACGAAAAAGGGTCAGGAATAACTTATCGAATATCTCCATGCCGAACGCCATACCGATATTTTCAGTAAAATAGATATAGAACCAATCCGTTATCCGGATGCTCTCATGCCAGTACATATGCGTCTTGATCCAGATTTTGATAACCTGATCGATAATCAGTACCGAAAAAATGATAAGCAGGGCAATTCGGCCTTTCGTAAGAAATTTATTCATTCTTTATTTTTTCCCGTTGTTTTTAGCTTCGATGCTCAACGTAGCATGGGGCACGGCACGCAGACGTTCGGCCGGAATCAGCTTACCCGTTTCGCGGCAAATGCCATACGTCTTATTCTCAATGCGCACCAATGCAGCTTGCAATCCTTGAATGAACTTCAACTGACGTTGAGCCAAGCGTGTGGTTTCTTCCTTGGACAAAGTGTTGGCACCTTCTTCCAATACTTTATACGTTGGAGACGTGTCATCGGTATCGTTACCGTCAGCACCCGTCAGACTGGACTTCAACAAATCATAATCACGCTGTGCCAATTCCAACTTCTCCATTATAATGGCGCGGAATTCTTCCAATTCAGCATCCGAGTATCTAGTCTTTTCTGCCATAACTTGTATGTTTTTTAGTTTATGAGTTTATAGGTTTTTGAATCTTCTTATTCTTTGACAACACTTACCAACAACTTGAAGTCATCGAACTCCAATTCAGTTCCGTTTTCAACATCATCAGCCAGCGTCAGAGCATTGCCAAGAACTTGGTTGCAAATATAGTCTTTATATTCGTTCACTGCATCATCTGTTTGCGGATTTTTTGATAAGGTAATTTTTATTTTATCCGTTATCTCAAAACCGCTTGATTTACGGATGTTCTGAATGCGGTTTACCAACTCGCGGGCGATGCCTTCGCGACGAAGTTCTTCGGTGATTGTCACCTCCAAAGCCACCGTCAGACGACCTTCATTGGCTACCAACCATCCGGGAATGTCCTCACTGAAGATTTCGACATCGGAAGTCTCGATGACGGCCTGTGCACCATCCAAGCTCAACGCATACGAACCGTTCTTCTCCAGTTCGGCAATGGCCTCCTGCGACATTCCGGCTACGGCAGCAGCTACCGCCTTCATCTGCTTGCCAAACTTCGGGCCCAGCTTCTTGAAGTCGCACTTCACCTTCTTCACCAGCACACCGGCAGCTCCTTCTACAAACTTGATTTCCTTCACGTTTACCTCGTTCATAATCAAGTTCTTTACAGCTTCGATATGTGCGCGTTGCGCTTCATCTACTACGGGTATCATGATGCACTGAAGCGGTTGGCGCACCTTGATGTTCACCTTACGACGAAGGGCCAGTACCATAGACGTAACGTCCTGCGCCATCTGCATACGTGCTTCCAATTCCTTGTCAATCATTTCCTCCTTATACTCGGGGAACTTGGACAGATGAACGGAAACCACGCTGTCGCGGCCTGTTACGGCTATCAAGTCCGTATAGAGCATATCTGCGTAGAACGGAGCAATAGGAGCCATCAGTTTGGCCACAGTCTCCAAGCAAGTATAAAGTGTTTGGAAAGCCGACAGCTTGTCCTGCGTCATGCCACCTCCCCAGAAACGCTTGCGGTTCAGGCGAACATACCAGTTGGACAGATTGTCGTTCACAAAGTCCGAAATCAGTCGGCCGGCCTTCGTGGGTTCGTATTCATTGTAGCAAGCATCCACATCCTTCACCAGCGTATTGAGCACGGACAGAATCCAGCGGTCAATCTCGGGACGATCTGTCATGGGTACGTCGGCTTCTCCATACTCAAATCCATCTACATTGGCATAGAGGGCGAAGAAAGAATACGTATTATATAAAGTACCGAAGAATTTGCGGCGAACTTCCTCCACACCTTCAACGTCAAACTTCAGGTTGTCCCACGGAGAAGAATTGGTAATCATATACCAACGCAAAGGGTCAGAACCATACTTCTCAATGGTAGAGAACGGATCGACAGCATTGCCCAAACGCTTGGACATCTTGTTTCCGTTCTTATCAAGCACCAGTCCGTTGGAAATCACAGCCTTGTACGATACACTATCGAACACCATCGTAGCAATGGCGTGCAGAGTGAAGAACCATCCGCGCGTCTGATCTACGCCCTCGGCTATGAAGTCGGCGGGATATACCTGATGGCTGTCCAGCAATTCCTTATTCTCAAACGGATAATGAATCTGAGCGTAAGGCATGGAACCGGAATCAAACCAAACGTCAATCAAGTCGCTTTCACGCTTCATCGGCTTTCCGTCCTTTGATACAAGGATGATGTCGTCCACGTAGGGGCGATGCAGGTCTATCTTGTCATAGTTCTCCTGTGTATATTCACCCGGCACGAATCCGCGTTCCTTATAGGGGTTAGCGGTCATCAGTCCGGCTGCTACGGCCTTTTCTATTTCGTTGTACAGTTCCTCCACCGATTCTATGCACTTCTCGTCCGTGCCGTCTTCGGTACGCCAGATGGGAAGCGGTGTTCCCCAGTAGCGTGAACGGCTCAGGTTCCAGTCGTTCAGGTTCTCCAGCCACTTGCCGAAGCGTCCCGTACCGGTGCTTTCGGGCTTCCAGTTGATGGTCTTATTCAGTTCCATCATGCGTTCCTTGCAGGCGGTGCTGCGGATGAACCAGCTATCCAGCGGATAGTACAATACCGGTTTGTCCGTGCGCCAGCAGTGCGGATAGTTGTGCACGTGCTTCTCTATCTTGAAGGCTTGATTGGCGGCTTTCATCTTCATGGCGATGTAGATGTCCAGCGTTTCGGCGGCAGCGGCTGCCTTCTCGTCGTACTTGCCATCTACGGTGAACTGCGGGTCGTAAGCATTCTTCACCCAACGGCCTTGGTATTCCTTATAGACTTCTACATCCACACATTCCTTGACGAATCGTTCGTCCAGCTCGTCCAGCAGATAGAACTTTCCGGTGAGGTCCACCATAGGGCGGGTCTCCCCCTTCTTGTTAATCATGAACAGGGAAGGAATGCCTGCGGCACGAGCCACAAAGGCATCATCGGCACCAAACGTAGGCGCAATGTGTACGATACCCGTACCGTCTTCCACCGTCACATAGTCACCTGCAATGACACGGAAGGCTTTCGAGCTGACACTCCAATTGCCATCATTATCCACATCTACGGGCTTCACCCACGGCAAGAGCTGTTCGTACTCCATGCCCACCAACTCGGGACCTTTGTACTCGCCCACCACACGGAAGGGTATCAGCTTATCACCCGGTTTATAGTCCTCAAGGGCAATGCCTTCGGCTTTCTTGTTAAAGTGCGCATAGAGCAATGCCTTGGCCAACACGACGGTCATCTTCTCGCCCGTATAAGCGTTGTAGGTCTGCACAGCTACATAGTCGAATCGCGGACCTACACAGAGTGCAGTGTTCGAAGGCAATGTCCACGGCGTAGTAGTCCATGCCAAGAAGTAGGGCGTACCCCACTCCGCCATCTCGGGTTTCGGATTCTTAATCTTGAACTGTCCCACGATAGTGGTGTCCTTCACGTCGCGGTAGCATCCCGGTTGGTTCAGCTCGTGCGAACTAAGTCCGGTGCCTGCGGCAGGTGAATACGGTTGTATGGTGTATCCTTTGTAAAGGAGTCCTTTCTTGTACAACTGCTTCAGCAACCACCACAGGGTTTCGATGTAGCGGTTGTCGTAGGTGATGTAGGGATTCTTCATGTCCACCCAATATCCCATCTTGTGCGTCAAGTCCTCCCATTCCTTGGTGAACTTCATGACGTCCTTGCGGCAGGCGGCATTATAGTCGGCCACAGAGATGGTCTTGCCGATGTCTTCCTTGGTGATGCCGAGTGCTTTCTCCACGCCCAACTCCACGGGCAGTCCGTGTGTGTCCCATCCGGCCTTGCGCTTCACTTGGAACCCCTTCATGGTTTTGTATCGGCAGAAAATGTCCTTAATGGAACGAGCCATTACGTGGTGAATACCCGGCATACCATTGGCCGAGGGAGGTCCTTCGAAAAACACGAAAGAAGGACATCCTTCACGTTCTGTCATACTCTTGGCGAAAACCTGGTTTTCGTCCCATTTCTTCAACACTTCCTTGTTCACATCCGAAAGGTCGAACTTGGAATATTCGGCAAACTTTTTACCCATCTT
>JAUNJD010000385.1 GCA_030523205.1 Bacteroides sp. | reverse complement strand
AAAACTTAAAAACTCAAAAACTCACAATAATGGCAAAAGAAAAAATCATCCTCACCGGCGACCGCCCCACAGGCCGCCTGCACATCGGACACTACGTAGGTTCGCTGAGAAGAAGAGTGGAGTTGCAGAACTCCGGACTGTATAGCAAGACGTTCGTCTTCATCGCCGACGCACAGGCACTGACCGACAACATGGACAACCCCGAGAAGGTGCGCCAGAACGTCATCGAAGTAGCGCTGGACTACTTGGCCGCCGGCCTCGACCCCACCAAGTCCACCATCTTCATCCAGTCGCAGATACCTGAGCTTTGCGAACTCAGCTTCTACTACATGGACCTGGTGACCGTCAGCCGCCTGCAACGCAACCCGACGGTAAAGACCGAGATACAGATGCGCAACTTCGAAGCCAGCATTCCCGTAGGCTTCTTCACCTACCCCATCAGTCAAGCAGCCGACATCACAGCCTTCAAGGCTACTACAGTGCCCGTGGGCGAGGACCAAGAGCCCATGATTGAGCAGGCCCGCGAGATTGTGCGCCGCTTCAACTACATCTATGGCGAAACCTTGGTAGAGCCGGAAATCCTTTTGCCGGACAACTCCGCCTGCCTGCGCCTGCCGGGCACCGACGGCAAAGCCAAGATGAGCAAATCGTTGGGCAACTGCATCTACCTTTCCGACTCTGCCGACGAAGTGGCAAAGAAGATACGCAGTATGTACACCGACCCCGACCACCTGCGCGTGCAAGACCCCGGTAAGCTGGAGGGCAACACCGTGTTCACCTATCTCGATGCTTTCTGCCGCCCCGAGCACTTCGGACGCTACCTGCCCGAATATCCCGACCTGAACGAACTGAAAGCCCACTACCAACGTGGCGGACTGGGCGACGTAAAGGTGAAGAAATTCCTCACAGCCATCATGGAAGAAGAGCTTTCACCCATCCGCAACCGCCGCAAGGAGTTCGAGAAAGACATCCCCGCCATCTACGATATGCTGAAGAAGGGCTGCGAAGCCGCCCGCGAAACGGCTGCCGCCACGCTGGACGAAGTGCGCAAAGCCATGAAGATAAACTACTTCGACGATGCCGAACTGATTGCCGAACAGGCGAAGCGATTCAAGGGGGAAGAGTAAAAGAAAGCTCTACGATGCATTATAATATGTAGGCACGGATGACACGGAAAGACACGGAGAAATGAAGATGTAATCATATTCCTGCCGTGAAAATCTGTGTTATCCGTGCCTATTTGTTTCTTCAGACTGACAGTTTTTAATCTTTATCTTTATGTGATTCACACATAAAATCGTAATAAAGCGTAGTTGGTCCGAGGGTCCACGCCTTGGTTTCCTCGCGTTCCAATTGCTGATAGGTTGCCGAAGAATATATTATTTACGACAAGCCATAAAGAGGAATTAAGATGTTCTTCTTTCAGCAAGCAGAGAAATATTTTCCAAACTAACGTCTGTTCAATGTTACTTGCAGACCCAATGTACTGGAACGGATACATCGAGAAAGTTGGTACGGGTACAGAGGACATTATCAACAAATGCCGTAACTATGGGCTAAAGACTCCAGAATTCTTTCAAGAGGAAGATTTTAGAGTTGTTATTTGGATAGTGAACGATACCAAAGACGTTCCAAAGGTGTTCCAAGACGTT
>JAUNJD010000138.1 GCA_030523205.1 Bacteroides sp. | reverse complement strand
TTGTCCATTGTCAACTGTCCATTGTATTTTATTTGCTCCCCAAATATAAGAAGAACATTCCTATCAACACCAAAATAAGGTCAACGGCCTTGCTTTTTAAATTCTTTTCACGGAAGAAGAGGGCACCGAAGAGGAAGGAGACCACTACACTGCCTCGTCGGACCATGGAGACGATGGATATCATGGAGTCTTCGTAGCTTAGTGCGTAGAAATAGACAAAGTCGGCCGCACTGAGGAAGATGGAGATGCAGATGATGGTCCAGTCCCAGCGGAAGGGGGTGCTCTCCTTGCGCTTGGGATACCACAGGAGGAGCAGGATGGGACACATGATGAACACCTGATAAAGGTTGTACCACGACTGCACCAGCATGGGGTTGAGGTGCTTCATCAGATATTTGTCGTACAGTCCGCTGATGGCTCCCGTCACGGCGGCCAGTACGATGAAGTAAATCCATTTGTTGTGCTTGAAGTCGATGCCTTCCTTCTTACCCGAACGGCTCAGCATGAAGAACGACAGCACGGCCAGCATCACGCCTATCCATTGGTAGAGGTTCAGCCGTTCGCCGAACACCAGCATGGCACCTACCAGCACCATGACGGGGCGGGTAGCATTGATGGGGCCTACGATGGTCAGCGGCAAGTGCTTCATGCCGAAGTAGCCGAATATCCACGACGAAAGGACGATGAACGACTTGATGACGATGTACTTATGTTCCTCCCATCCTGTGACGGGCATCGAGAAGATGGTTCCGCTCAAGGCATCGGGCGCCAGAAAGGACGTCAGAATGAAGGGCAGGAATATCAGACTGGAGAACACCGTGTTGAGAAACAGCACGGGCAGCACGGCATTGTCGCGCAAAGATTGCTTCTTGAAGGCATCGTAGAAGCCTAGCAGGACAGCAGAGAGAAAGGCGAGTAATAACCACATATTGAGTTTTTAAGTTTTTGAGTTAGTTGACGAGGGGACAAGTTAACGAGGCTACGAGGTTCTCCTTGTCCCCTTGTTTCCTTGTCAACTCGTCTCCTTGTCAACTACAAAAAGTTCTTCCGGATACGTCACGTCCACCAGAAACAAGGCATTGCCCGGGACGGAAGTACCGGCTCGGCAGCGGTCTTTCTGTTCGATGATGCGGCAGAAGCCCTCGACGGAGAGTTTGCCACGGCCTACTTCGAGCAGTGTGCCCACTATGGCACGTACCATGTTGCGCAGGAAGCGGTCGGCCTGGATGGTGAACACCCACGTCATGTCATCCACCTGCGTCCACTCGGCGTGCATGATGCGGCAGTTGTTGGTCTTGACATCGGTATGCAGCTTGCTGAAGCTGGTGAAGTCGGTATAGTCGAACAGACGGCGTGCAGCTTCGTTCATGGCGGCAAAGTCGGGTGTCTGGAACAGGCGGCAGCGGTACTGACGGTTGAAGGGGAGCTTGGCCGTGCTGACGTAGTATCGGTAGGTGCGCGACGTAGCATCGAAACGTGCATGGGCATCGGGTCGCACTGCACGCAGTCGATATACGGAGATGTCGGATGGCAGCAGGCGGTTCAGCTTGTCGGTCATGAAAGCCGTGTCCAGCGGTTGTTCGCAGTCGAAGTGTGCCACCATGAGTGAGGCATGTACGCCTGCATCGGTACGTCCGGCTCCCACTACTTCCACTTCACGGCGTAGGAGTGTGGTCAGTGCCTTCATCAGACACTCCTGCACGCTTGCCCCGTTGGGCTGAATTTGCCAGCCGTGGTAGGCTGTTCCGTCGTAAGCCAAGTAAATGAAATAACGTTGCACTTCTCTTTTTCTTTTTTCGGGTGCAAAGGTATTAATTTTACCTCATTTTTGAATAGGATAAGCTGTATCTCAGCATAATTTTTCATGCAAGCATGAAATTCTGCATTCAATTTGCATTATCTTTAGATAAGATAAGCTGCATTTCAGCATAAAAATTTAAGCAAGCTTATTTTTCTGCATTCAATTTGCATTATCTTTGCCTCCGTTTTATCCAAATAATCAAGATTGAGCTTTATGAATAAGAATAATGTCCGCCGTATTGTCCCGTTTCTGCTGTTTGCAGTGTTTGCCACCCTGTCTTTTCCCTTCACCGGTTGCAAGGAGAAAGATATGTCGCTCAAGCTGAATCATCCCCGCAACATCCGTGGGGTGGTGAGCTACAAGCGTTCGTTTGGTGACCTGAACGATACCCACCTCGGCATTGCGCAGGTCATCGGCATTGCCCCGCTGGCATCGCGCGAGGAGGCGGAAGGCATGAAGGGGAAACTTCGCCACATCCGGAGCAACGACCTCTATGCCGTAGATTCGTTGACACACTCCATCCCCTATCTGATTCCCGTTGCCGCAGAACTGCTGGATACCATCGGGCATAACTTCCTCGACTCGCTGACAGCCAAAGGCTTGAATCCCAATCAGGTGATAGTCACCTCCGTGCTTCGCACTCAGGACGACGTGAAGCGTCTGCGCCGTCGCAACACGAATGCCACCACCAACTCTGCCCACTTCTATGGCACCACCTTCGACATCAGTTGGAAGCGTTTCCGGAAAGTAGAGGATGCCGACGGCCGCCCCTTGCAGGACGTCAGTGCCGACACCCTGAAGCTGGTGCTCTCCGAAGTGCTGAGAGACTTGCGGAAGGCCGACAAATGCTACATCAAGTATGAACTGAAGCAGGGATGCTTCCACATTACGGCGAGGAAATAGGGGAGTTTGCTGTGCCCGAGATTATCTTTCTATAGCATTGCACACAGTTTATGGACAGGCTGAGGACAATCTTTTAATCAATCAGCATTTAGTAAATTCACTACCTCATTCTTTAGCTTTGGCAGATGATTGATAACCATGCTCCAAAGAATATCTGCCGATAAACTGTCATATCCATGTATGATATAATTTCGTGCATCTACAATTTTGCGTGCATTGGTAATAGCTATGTTTCTGTCTGTTTTTAAGATTCGATTCATAGCTTCGCCAATAATCTCAATGTTTCTTTCTATGGCACGTCTAAGACAGAGATTACTGTAGAAATCTTCAAACGACTTAGGTCTGTCGCCAAAGAAACCTTCGACTTCTTCAATGGCGGTTAAAATATCTTGCAGGTGTTTCTTTATCAGCTCATCCATATATTAATGCTTTAGTTGAATCTAAATTCTTTTTCAGATATGGATTCTTTATGGTCTGTTCTTCCAATAAATCAACTTCTCTGTCAAACAGACTTTCCAATGAGTATTTGAAATCAAAGAAATTGGAGAAATAATCATTTACTTCTGCCTTGTTGAAAGAAACAATCAAATCTACGTCACTTTCGTCATTGAAACGGTTGGTTAGAATAGAACCAAACACAAACAACTTGTTTACCTTGTGTTTCTTGCACAAAGCAACAATATTCTGAATGTTGTTTTCTATTAGCTTCATAAATAGGCCTCTGTTATGTAGTTCTACAATGCTATCACCGTTCCCGTCATTAAGGACTGTATGTGCGATGTCGCACAGAATGGTACAAAGATACAAAATTATACATGAATGTATAATGCATCCACGTATAATTTTCGTGAGGAGGAAAATCTTGATTAACTACTTCCATCACAATCATCGGCATCATCTTATAACCCGTTCAAATAAACCTCCAGGTTGGTGTAGCCTTTATCCAATACATAAGTGGAGGCATCGGTTGCATCGTGCGGATTCAGTCCGTGCCGCTTTTCCCAGGTGTCGGGCATACCGTCATTGTCGCTGTCTTGGGGGGCTTTCCTTTTTCGGAGTAGGGGCCATCCGCCAACGTCGTCGGGAGAGTTGATGATGCCGTTGGTTCCCCATGTCCCTGTTGCCTTCTTCACTTGGCGTATGACTTCGCGGTCGTAACTGTCTCTGGCAAAGCTACAGCCAACCGACTGTAACACTCGCCGATAGGCATCTGCCGGCTTGTCTTCCTCAATAGGTTCGTAAGGGAACGGTTTATCCACCAGGCAGGAGGGAGATTCTTCGCCGGGTTCAGGGATGGCTTCGGGAGAAATGTTGGGTATGGTTCTGCTGCTTATGTATCGCTTCCCGCTACGGTCGTTTACGGCACTTCGGTTGTCAGCCGTCACGGCTTCATCGCCTTCCATGACATTGCCGGACACATAATAACGCCCCGTTCCGTCCGCAGCTACATCGAGCAACCGGTGATGTTGTGAAGCCGGTCCCGGTTTGTAGTAGTTGCCCACCATGTTGATTTCACCATGATGCCCGCCGCCATAAGCCGTCTTGAATCCCCAGTTATAGACCACATTGTTCCGGTAGTCCACCCACTTCGTCCCATCTACCGAGGCGAATCTTGGATTGCGGCTGGCATGGTTGGCCAGCAGATTGTGGTGGAAGGTCGCTTTATATCCGCCCCAGATGCCGCCAAATCCGTGATTCCCTTTGGTGTGGACGGAGGAGTTCAGGCTGTGGGTCACCAAGCACCACTGTACGGTCAGATTCTCCGTTTTGTATATAGACAGACATTCGTCGATGCTCCAGCTTGCTGAAAGGTGATCGAGGATAACGTTCTTCTGCCCATACCGTCCGCCGCCTATCCCGTCGCTGTCCAGGCGGTGCTTGTCGCCCACCCGCACACGCAGGTATCGGATGATGACGTTGCTGGCATTTACCACCAAGGGATAATCCTTCAGGCAGATGCCGTCGCCGGGGGCCGATTGTCCGGCAATCGTGATGCTGTCGTTGTTGATGCGGAGTGGCGACTTCAGCTCAATGGTTCCGTCTATGGCAAAGACCACCATGCGCGGCCCTTTCTCTTCGACGGCATTGCGCAGACTGCCTTCACCGCTATCGTTCAGGTTGGTCACAATCATCACCTTGCCGCCACGCCCTCCTGTTGTGTACTTGCCATATCCTTCTGCACCGGGGAAGGCCAACTGCTGGGCTTGTGTGAAATGGAAGCCTGCCAGCAGACAGGCTGTTAATAAAATGCTCTTCATGAAAGTCGTGTTGGGAGGAAAAGAAAAAAAGTAGAGGGTTATTCACCCTCTACTTTATATTTGAAAACGACGATTAATAGCAAGGATGCTGTTGGTCAGCAAGTCCCGGATTTACGTCGATGATGTTTACGGTGTTGAAAGGAAGGATTTCCACCATGTTCTTTTTCATTCCGTAGTACAGGCCGGACGAACCGGTGATCCATGCATTGTTGGCTGAAAGTCCGTCAACATCTTCCACGCACAAGTTTCCTTTTTGCTTGATGGTATGGACGCTGAACATATTCAGTATGGTGTAAGTCGCTTCCGTAACCTCTGTGGCGGTTGACGGAACGGCATCTCTTGTGAAATACACTTCACCGTCGGCCTCGTAGAAGGTCTTGGTCAGATAGCCCTTCGAGTTGTTGTTCAGGGTATGCATGGTCGTCAGTTCGCTGTCTGTCAGCCCCATGCTCAGCAGGTCGTCCTCAGTGATGGAAATGTAGTCCAGTGCGATGGTCGGGTCGTTCAGACCGGGGGTAGAAGTCAGCGTATAGGCACGATATACATCTACATCGGCATAGTCGCCTACTCTGTTGGCCAAGTCCACCAGTTTCTCTTTCTCTTTTGTCAGATGATCAACCAAGATGCCCCAACGGCATAGGTCGCTCTTGCGGAGACCTTCGTAAGCCAGTTCCAGTTTGCGTTCCTTAATGAGGAAGTCTTTGAAGTCACTGTAAGTGGTCGGGATGTCACCGGCCAATGCCTCGTCGTTCTCGAAGGCACGCATACGCACTTCCTTCACGGCACTGATGGCTGCGCTTGTCGGGCCGTTGTTCAGTTCGTTCAAGGCTTCGGCATACATCAGCAATACATCGGAGTAGCGCAGTATGGGCCAGTTGATGTCTCTTTTGCTGTCAGTAGAGCCTCTTTCCTTCTTCCAGTTGATGCGGTATTTTCCGACACCCATTCCTGCGAAGGTATTCATTTGGTAGGCGTTGTTGCCGGTCTTCAGTACAAGGCCATAGTTGCAGACGGTCACATCGCGGCGTTGGTCTCCTTCATCGAATTCAAAGTAGAAAGTAGGGGTTGCTATCATCTGCGAACCACCTTTACCAAGAATGTTATTGTCGGTTCCGCTTGTGGGGATTCCGTTGGTGTATCCGGTGCGGACATCGACACCGTTGCTGCTGTACCAACCGTATTCCAGCATCGTTTCAGAGTTGTATTGCTTGAGTGCGATGTCGCGGAAGATTTGGTCATAATCGTCCAACAGTGAGTTTTCGCCTTGGTCAATCACGGCCTTGCAGGCGTCTGCCGCAATCTGATAAAGTTCGGTGATGCGTTGGGTGTCACTACGTTGGGCTATTTTTACGGTGCTTGCCGAGTAAGGCGTGGTGCTCAAGTCCCAGCGCAGGGAGTAGCCGGCTGCATAGAGGGCTACGCGAGCCAAGATGCCGTATGCGGCGTTCTTCGTAAAGCGTTCGGGAGTTTCTACCATGCCTTCGCTGTACCAAGGCAACAGCTCTACGGCACGCTGCAAGTCGCTGATGCAGTGGTCGTAAATCGTGTCACGGCTTACGCGCGAGGAAGAGAAAGTGGTCAGTTCGCTGGTGGGGACATCCGTATAAGGTACGTCGCCATACCAACGGACGATGTTCCAATAGGCGTATGCCCGGATGGCAAGTGCCTCTCCCAACAGGGCATTCACCGTTTCTTGTTCGCTTTCGCTCACGCTCATGTTGGGCAGGTTCTTGATGCAGACGTTGGAATACTCGATGGCCTTATACATGGTGGTATAGGTACTGCTCAGCATACCGGAAGTATTGGTATAGTCGTAGTTGGAGACGTTGTACTTCGAGTTGCTTTCGGTGGAGCAGCATTCGTCTGTTCCCATCAATAGCTGATAACCGAGTTCTTGTGTGTGCAGTGAGGCATAGGCTCCCATAACTGTCATTTCGGCCCGGCTTACGGTCTCGAATATGGTAGAACTGTCTGCGGCTGATTCGGAAGGCATATCCAGCCAATCTTGGCAGGAGGTGAAAAATAGCAATGTTGCTGCTGATATTCCTAAAATGTTATATATCTTTTTCATATTTCGAATGTCTGATTAGAATGTTAAATTAACTCCGACAACCCAACTCTTAGAGCGAGGATAGGAAGAATTGTCGATACCCGGTGTCAAGGCGTTGCTCGAAGCTGATACTTCGGGGTCGTAGCCGGTGTAGTCGGTGAATGTATGGATGTTGTTGAGGGTACAGTAGATACGTGCGTTGCTGATGTGTGCCTTCTGGGTCAGCTTCTTCGGCAAGGTGTATCCCAATGTGATGGTGCTCAGACGCAAGTACGAACCGTCTTCTATATAGTAGCTGCTATGGTCGCTGATGGCTGTCTTGTTGTTGGTGGAGATGTTCCATATCATGTCTTTGCCATATTGTCCCGGGTTGAGTTCGGCCAGACGTGCCAAGTCGGTGGTTTCCTTACCTGTCTGGGGGTCAATCAATGTGAAGCGGTTGTTCATCTTGGCAATCGTGTTTTGGTTGGCCAGATACGGGCCGATGAAACGCTGCGTACTCATGTTGAACACCTTGTTGCCTACTACGAAATTCATGAAGATGGTCAGGTCGAAGCCTTTGTACAGGAAGGTGTTGTTCCATCCTCCGGTGAACTTGGGCGAAGCGTTACCAATCACGGTACGGTCGTTGACGCTCCATACGGGATTGCCGTCGCTGTCCGTTTCGCCGGCAGTGGTCTTGTATTTTGCGTCACCCGGTTTCACGCTGGTGCGGTTAGAACCTTTCAGGTAGGCTATGCCGTCGTTCAGCGTATATGTTCCGTCTGCATTCTGCGTGAACTCGTCGGTGGTGTAGATGCCATCATACACCAAGCCGTAGAATTGTCCCAGCTTCTGCCCTTTTTCAATCTTGAAGCCCATACGCGATTCATAGTCTTGGATGAAGTAATCGTCCTCGCCCTCGCCATAGATTTCCAATACCTTGGAACGATTGAAGGCGATGTTGAAGTCCATTGTCCATGTGAAGTTCTTTGTGCGGATGTTGGTCGAGTTCAACACGATTTCCAAACCTCTGTTGCGGATGGAACCGATGTTCTGATATTGTGTGGAATAGCCGGTAGAAGTAGGAATCTTATTCTTAATCAACAAGTTGGACGACTTGTTGTTGTACCAGTCAACGGACAGGTTCAGTCTGTTGTTGAAGATGGAGACATCAAGACCGATATTGGTTGTGGTGGTCTTCTCCCATTTCAGGTTCTTGTTTCCAAGGGTGCTTCCCGGTACGAGCGTGATGAAGTCGGTGCTGTTGTAACCATAGTGTCCCGAACCGTAGTCGGTGGTGTACATATTGTTGTCGATGTTGTTGTTACCGGAAGTACCGTAACCGACGCGCAGTTTCAAGTTCTGGAAGAAGTCAACGTCCTCCATGAATGCCTCTTCCGTGATTCGCCATGCCACGGAGGCCGAAGGGAAGAATCCCCATTGGTTGCCCTTGGCAAACTTGGACGAACCGTCGCCGCGGACTGTTCCGGTGAACAGGTAGCGTTCCTTGTAGTTGTAGGACAGACGTCCGAATACGGAAACCAATCCGGAACGGCTCTTGTCCGACTCCCATTTGTAAGGAGTACCCATGCTCACGTCGTTCAGACCGAAGTTACCGTCGGAGAAACTGTGATATTCGTTATCCATGTTCATAGACTCTTGATACCATGTCTCTTGTCCCACCAATACGTTGAAGTGATGGTCTTTCTTCAGGTCGAATGCATAGTTCAGGGTGTTGGTAATCTGCCATGAGAACTTTTCGTCGTTGTTCCGATAGCCGTAGCCGTATTGGCTTTGGTATGAGGAAGCTGTCTTTGTGTTACCATCGTCCCAGTAGTCTTGGCGGACTTGTTGCCACATATAGCTGGCAGAGGTGCGGAATGTCAGGTTCTTCAGAATGTCGAATTCCAGACCGGCATTGACGGTGGCCATGCGGGTACGCTTTTCGTTGGTAATGGCATTGTTGTTCAGGATGGGGTTGTTGGCATCGTAGCTGTCTCCCGAGATGTCAGTCAGCAGGTCGGCCAAGTCGGTGCCGAGCAATTGGTCGTTCGTCCATCTTACACCACCGGTCACAGGTTGCAGGATGGTAAGTTTCAGTGCACCTCCCAGCGAACCGCCACCCTCTACTTTCGTCATCTGCAAGCTGGTAGAGAAGTCCAGACGGACACCTTTCCACAGTTCATGATTGATTTTTGCGCGGATACTGTTCTTCTGATAGCCGTGCTTGTCCATGATGCCGTCTTCGCCGGTGTAGTTGTAGCTCAGCATATACTTCGTCTTCTCGCTACCACCGCTGATGTTGACGTTGTGGTTCTGGGTGATACCCGTGTTGCCGAACACTTCGTCCTGCCAGTCTATTCCGGTGCGGTTGCCATATTCCTGCTCGATGCGGCTGTAGGCTCCGGTGTAGAAGTCGGAAGCATTCACGTCACCGCCAAAAATGCTGCTCCAACTGTCTTCGGTGCCGCGGAGCACTTGGAACTCGTATTGATACTTGGTATAATCCAGCACGTTCAGAAGATCCAGCTTCTTTCCCAGGTGGTCGAAGCTGACGAAGGCATTGTACGATACTTCTGTCTTTCCCGATTTTCCCGATTTGGTCGTGATTAAGATAACACCGTTCGAACCGCGGGCACCGTAGATGGCTGTGGCCGAGGCGTCCTTCATGACGTCGATGCTCTCGATGTCGTTGATATCTACGTTCTGAAGACCGTTTTCCATCTGGAAACCGTCAACGATGTACAGAGGTTCTGTGCCTTGGGTGATGGACGTACCGCCGCGCACCGTAATCTGTATGTCGGCACCGGGGGCACCACTTTGCTGGATGATGTTCACACCCGCTGCCTTACCTGCCAATGCTTGGGCGGCAGTGGTTACGGGAGCCATGGCCAACTCTTTGCTGCCTACCGATACGGAGGAACCCGTCAGGTCTTTACGCTTCACTTTAGCGTATCCAATGGCTACAACTTCTTCCAGCATGACGGAAGATTCTCTCAACGTAATGTCGAAGTGGGTTTTGTTGCCGATGGTTACTGTCTGATTCTCATAACCGATAAAGGATACTTCCAGTTCTTTGGCAGAGGTGGGCACTGAGAGGCGGAAGTTTCCATCCATGTCGGTGATGGTACCAATTGAGTTGTTTCCTTTCACTGTGATAGAGGCGCCGATTACTACGTCAATGGCATCGCGGATTGTACCTGTAATCGTTTTGTTCTGAGCCAAAAGCGCCAGTGGACTACTTATTAATAAGAGCATTAATAAGCAAAATTGCTTGTACATGATTCTCATAGGTTATTAATATAATTGATTAACGAATAATTTAAGTTTAACTAATATTTGCACCCGTTATCGAGCACACAGTTTAATATTTGCAAATTTAAGGGATGGAGATAAATAACGGGCTAACGGTTTTGATATTAAAAATACGCTTTTTGATATAAAAACTGAGAGGTTAATGCCATTTTATATATGAATGAAGGAAAGGAAGCGATGTTGGTGATTTGTTAATGCCCGGTGTCCGAATGATACTTCATACGTTGCACGCAGGGTCATGAAAAACTACCGTTTCCTCCTCCTCCTTCTGATGTCGATAGGTTAAAAATCACAACACAGTAACTCCATCGCCGATTCATCCCCATTCACTCCCTGACTGATATGGTTTCAGTCCCTGAC
>JAUNJD010000384.1 GCA_030523205.1 Bacteroides sp. | reverse complement strand
TTCATTCCAACAGAGTGTTCCCTCCTGCCCCATCGTCAACAAAACCAAGGCCAAGGCCATGATTGCCGCCCTGGACACCACCGAGAAAGTGGATGCTGCCTTTGCCGAACTGAAGGCTTATTGGGACAAGCTTTTGGACATATACGTAGTGAAGACGGACGAGGAAAAACTGGACCGCATGGTAAACATCTGGAATCAGTATCAGTGCATGATTACCTTCAATATGTCGCGTTCGGCCTCCTTCTTCGAGAGCGGCATCGGACGCGGCATGGGCTTCCGCGACTCCAACCAAGACCTTGTGGGCTTTGTACACCAGATACCGGAACGTGCCCGCGAGCGCATCATCGACATTGCTTCTACCCAGTTCCCCGACGGTGGATGCTACCACCAATACCAACCGCTGACCAAGCGCGGCAACAACGACATCGGCGGCGGCTTCAACGATGACCCTATGTGGCTCATCTTCGGCACCGTGGCCTACATCAAGGAGACGGGCGACTTCAGCATTCTGCAAGAGCCGGTGCCCTATGACAATCAAGAGGGTTCGGAAGTGTCGTTATTCGAGCACTTGCGCGTTTCCTTCAACCACGTCATCGAGAACCTCGGGCCTCATGCCCTGCCGCTCATCGGCCGTGCCGACTGGAACGACTGCCTCAACCTGAACTGTTTCTCGTGGGACCCGAACGAATCGTTCCAAACCACCGAGAACAAGACCGAAGGTTCGAAGGCGGAGTCGCTGATGATTGCCGGCCTCTTTGTGGTGTGTGGACGCGACTACGTGGAGCTGTGCCGACAGATTGGCGAGAATGCCGAAGCCGACCGTGCGCAGACATACATCGCCAACATGGTGGAGGCCGTGAAGAAGCATGGCTGGGACGGTGATTGGTACTTGCGTGCCTACGACTACTTTGGCAAGAAGGTGGGCTCCAAAGAGAACGAGGAAGGACAGATATTCATCGAGTCGCAAGGCTGGTGTACCATGGCGGGCATCGGACTGGAGGACGGCATGGTGAAGAAAGCCCTCGACTCCGTCAAGGAGCGCTTGGACTGCGAGCATGGCATTGTGCTCAACAACCCGGCCTTCACGAAATACGTGGTCGAGTACGGTGAGATTTCTTCGTACCCCGCCGGATACAAGGAGAACGCGGGTATCTTCTGCCACAACAACCCGTGGGTCATTATCGGCGAGACGGTGCTGGGTCGTGGCGACCAAGCATGGGAATACTTCCGCAAGATTTGTCCGTCATATACCGAAGAGCACAGCGCCCTGCACAAGGTAGAGCCTTACGTCTATTCGCAGATGATTGCCGGTAAGGATGCCGCCCGTCCGGGCGAGGCCAAGAACAGTTGGCTGACCGGTACCGCAGCCTGGAACTACTACGCCATCACGCAATTCATCCTTGGCATCAAGCCGGCCTACGAAGGTCTGGAAATCAACCCGTGCATCCCCGCCGATTGGAAGAGCTTCACCGTGAAACGCCTCTTCCGTGGTGCTGAATACGACATCACGGTGAAGAACCCCGACAGCGTCTGCAAAGGCATCCGCTCCATCACGGTGGACGGCAAGCCGGTGGAGGGCAACGTAGTGAAACATAGTGCCGGAAAGCATATAGTAGAAGTAATATTAGGATAATTCTTTTAAGGAGTTAGAAAGAGTTATA
>JAUNJD010000003.1 GCA_030523205.1 Bacteroides sp. | reverse complement strand
CTTACAAACTCAAAAACTTACCTAACCCACTTGCTCAGCAAGAAATATCCGATTAGCGATGCCAGCAAGGCTCCCGTGCTGTTGGCCGCAAAGTCCAGCCAATCGCCTCCGCGATAGGTGGTGCAATACTCTTGCAGTAACTCTATTGCGCCGCTGAACAGCACCGGACAGAGGAAGGCTCCTATCCAGGCATGGCCGAAGGGAATCTTCTCCTCCTTTCTGTGCGCCCGCAGAAACTCCAGCCACAGCATCCCCGACATCCCGAGGTACATACAGATGTGCACCACCTTGTCGATGCCCGGAACGGAATCCAAATCCGTGGAAGGCGGGCGGAAGAATGACAGATAAATGACGGTCGCTATGATAATCAGCGACACCGGATACCTCTTAATATAGTGCTGCATACTCAAATATTTTACGAATGACGTGCAAAAGTACGGAACATTTTCTATATTTGCGCATTTTAATGGGTATTAATAACGAAATGATAGAAAAAGCAGCTTCTTATGGAAAGAAATGACAGAGGAAATTTTGGTAGTAAGCTGGGAGTGATACTTGCATCGGCTGGCTCGGCGGTCGGCTTGGGCAACATTTGGCGTTTCCCATTCGAGACGGGCAATCATGGTGGTGCAGCGTTTATCCTTATTTATTTGGGGTGTGTATTGTTGATGGGTATTCCTATCTTGGTGGCCGAGTTCATGATTGGCCGCCGTTCGCGTGCCAACACGGCACGGGCTTATCAGAAGCTGGCGCCGGGCACGCAGTGGCGCTGGGTAGGCCGTCTGTGTGTGCTCACGGGCTTCCTGATACTGAGCTACTACTCCGTGGTGGCCGGATGGACGTTGGAGTTCATCGTGCAGGCCGGTACCAACAGCTTTGCCGGAAAGTCTCCTGCTGAGTTCATCGATTTGTTCAATAACTTTGTGTCCAATCCGTGGCGACCCCTTATTTGGCTGATAGTATTCCTGCTGGCTACGCACTTCGTCATTGTGCGGGGTGTGGAGAAGGGCATCGAGCAGTCGGCCAAGATTATGATGCCGGCCTTGTTCATCCTGCTGCTGGTGTTGGTGGGATGCGCTGTGTCGTTGCCGGGCGCAGGCGCAGGACTGAAGTTCCTGTTGGAGCCCGACTTCAGCAAGGTGAATGCCAGTGTGTTGCTGGGTGCCATGGCGCAAGCGTTCTTCTCGCTCAGCTTGGGTATGGGTTGCCTCTGTACGTATGCCTCTTATTTCCGCAAGGATACCGACCTGCCCAAGACAGCGTTCAACGTAGCCTGGATTGATACAGCCGTGGCTGTGTTGGCCGGATTCATCATTTTCCCCGCCGCCTTTTCGGTAGGCATTCAGCCCGATGCGGGGCCAAGCCTTATCTTCATTACGTTGCCCAACGTGTTTCAGCAAGCCTTCGGCAGTCTGCCTTGGTTGTCGGTGATACTTTCCGTGATGTTCTACGTGCTGTTGGCCTTGGCTGCGCTGACTTCTACCATCTCGCTGCACGAGGTGGTGACGGCCTACCTGCACGAAGAGTTCAACATGACGCGCAAGAAGGCGGCTTGGCTGGTGACGACGGGTTGCATCGTGATAGGTATCTTCTGCTCGCTTTCGTTGGGCGTGGGCAAGGACTATACGCTCTTCGGCATGACGCTGTTCGATCTCTTCGACTACGTGACGGCCAAGATTATGTTGCCGGTGGGCGGATTCTTCATCTCCATCTTTGCCGGCTGGTACATCGACCGAAAGATTGCGTGGGAGGAAATCAGCAATAACGGTACGCTGCATCCGCTGATTTACAAGGTGCTGATATTCGTGCTGAAGTTTATCGCGCCCGTCTGCATCGCATTCATACTGATAAACGAGCTGGGACTGCTTTAATGGATAATTGATAATGGATAATTTTTTAGATGCTGGATGCGTCCGAATAATCTCCTAAAAAGTAAAAAATAGCAATGGCAAAAATTGACAGAGCGGGATTTGGCACCAAAATAGGTGCCGTGCTCGCTGCGGCAGGTTCCGCAGTCGGCTTGGGTAACATCTGGCGTTTCCCCTTCGAGACGGGCAACCACGGTGGTGCTGCCTTTATACTTATTTATTTGGGTTGTGTGTTGTTCATGGGTATACCTATTATGATTGCCGAGTTCGTCATCGGCAGCCGTTCGCGTGCCAATGCGGCCCGGTCCTACCGGGTGCTGGCTCCCGGCACACAGTGGCATTGGGTAGGTCGGATGGGTATATTGGCCGGATTCCTGATATTGAGCTACTACTCCGTGGTGGCCGGCTGGACGCTGGAATTCATCTTCGAGGCCGTCACCAACAGCTTTGCCGGTAAGTCGCCTGCCGACTTCATTGCTTCCTTCAACGGATTTGTGGGCGACCCGTGGCGTCCGGCCATCTGCCTGTTGTTGTTCATGCTGGCCACGCACTTCGTCATCGTGCGCGGTGTGGAGAAAGGTATTGAGAAGTCGTCCAATATATTGATGCCCGTGCTGTTCGTCTTGTTGTTGTTGCTGGCCGTCTGCTCCGTTTCGTTGCCCGGTGCGATGAATGGACTGAAGTTCCTGTTGGAGCCCGACTTCAGTAAGGTGGATGGCAATGTGTTGTTGGGAGCCATGGGACAAGCCTTCTTCTCGCTCAGCCTGGGACTGGGTTGTCTGGGCACATACGCCTCTTACTTCCGGAGCGATACCAACTTGCCGAAGACGGCATTCAACGTGGCGTGGATAGATACGGGCGTGGCGGTGCTGGCAGGCTTTATCATCTTTCCGGCTGCCTTCTCGGTAGGCATCCAGCCCGATGCAGGCCCCAGCCTTATCTTCATCACGCTGCCCAATGTGTTCCAACAAGCATTCGGCAATCTGACTTGGCTGGCCATCCTCCTCTCGGTCATGTTCTATGTGCTGCTGGCCTTGGCTGCGCTGACCTCCACCATTTCGCAGCACGAGATGGTGACGGCTTACTTGCACGAAGAGTTCAACATGACACGCAAGAAGGCGGCTTGGCTGGTGACGGGCGGCAGCTTTGTGCTCGGCCTGTTCTGCTCGCTTTCGCTGGGTGTGGGCAAGGACTATACGATATTCGGGTTGACGCTGTTCGACCTCTTCGACTTTGTGACGGCTAAAATCATGTTGCCCGCCGGTGGTCTCTGCATATCCATCTTTGTGGGTTGGTATCTGGACAAGAAGATTGTGTGGGAGGCTATCAGCAACAACGGTACATTCCGGTTGTATAAGGTGGTAATCTTCATCCTGAAGTTCTTTGCGCCGATAGCCATTGCGTTTATCTTTATCAACGAATTGGGCTTAATCAGATAAACCGAGACGTGGAATGCGGTTAAAGTCCTGGCTGAAGGAATACTACCATTACTCTCTGCGGGAGAGGCGCGGCATATTGCTGTTGGCGTTCATTGTCGTCGCGCTGTTTCTTGTGGAAGTGGTTTACGTCAGTTTGTGGCGCGACGGTACATTGGCCGAATTCAAGGACAAACGCATCCCTCAAGATGAATCGGGCGTGGCCGAATATAAAGCGTTTATGGCTTCTCTGAAGGAGGTGAAACCCCGATGGGGAGAGGACGGAAATTGGGAATACGATGGCTATCGTAAGTCGGGCCGCTCATCATCGGTGTCCGTCCTGTCAACCCCGATTCCCTTCGACCCCAATACGGCCGATTCGCTGACCTTCTTGCAATTAGGACTACCTGGCTGGATGGCCGGAAACATACTGAAGTACAGGCGTAAGGGAGGTGTGTTCCGTGAGCCCGAAGACTTTCGGAAGATTTATGGACTGACGGAGGAACAGTATCAGCATCTTTACCCATACATCACCTTGCAGCCCCGGGAAGAGCCCGACCGATGGGCCGAAAGTGTGCTGCTATCTGCCGAGACTGATTCTGCACGGCAACTTCCCGTCAAGTATAGTCTGGGCGTCATCGTAGAACTGAACACGGCCGATACCACCGAGCTGAAGAAGATTCCCGGCATTGGCAGCGGCATTGCCCGCATGATTGTGAACTATCGCGAGCAGTTGGGAGGATTCTGCCACATCGAACAGCTACGGGAAATCCGCTTGGACCATACCCGTCTGTCTACATGGTTCAGCATCGATAGCAGTCAAGTCCGCCCCATTAACCTCAACCGTGCAAGCGTTGAACAACTGAAGCGGCATCCTTATTTTAACTTCTACCAAGCCAAGGCCATCGTGGAGCATCGCAAGCGGGAAGGGCATATCAACAGCTTGAAACCTTTCATCCTTTTAGAAGAGTTTACCGAAGCTGATTTGGAGAGGATGCGTCCCTATGTATGTTTCGAGTAAAATAACTCAGTCGATGACAGCCCCATCCTTCAAGTGAATAGTTCGGTCGGTGAGGCGGGCCAAGCCTTCATCGTGGGTGACAATGACGAATGTTTGCCCGAAGCGGTTGCGCAAGTCGAAGAAGAGCTGATGCAGCTCCTCCTTGTTGTGCGTATCCAGGCTGCCTGAAGGCTCGTCGGCTAGCACTACGGTGGGCTGATTGATGAGGGCACGGGCTACGGCTACCCGTTGTTTCTCACCACCCGACAGTTCATTGGGTTTGTGCTCTGCCCGTTCGGCCAGCCCCATGAAGCTGAGTATTTCGGTGGCGGCCACTTTGGCCTTCTGTCTGTCCATTCCAGCTATGAAGGCGGGAATCATGACATTCTCCAAAGCCGTAAACTCCGGCAGCAACTGATGAAACTGGAATACGAAACCGATGTGCTTGTTGCGGAAGGCCGAGAGTTCCTTCTCCTTCATGCGGCTGACGTCGGTGCCGTCTATCGTCACACTTCCACCATCGGGCGCATCCAGCGTGCCTATGATTTGTAGCAGTGTGGTCTTGCCCGCACCGCTCGGGCCTACGATGCTCACCACTTCGCCCTTTTCTATATCAAGGTCAATGCCTCTCAATACTTGCAGGTTGCCGAAGCTCTTGGTTATGTTTCTTAATGCTATCACTGGGTTATTTACTATTTGACGATTTACAATTTACTATTTTATATTTCTGCGTTGTCCGCATATCTTTCATTATCAATTATCCATTATCCATTAATTTTTGATTCCCTTAAACCACTTATAGAACCAGCGGCCCACCTTCTCATAATGCTGCGTTTCGTTATTGCCACGCGGATTGGAGAAAGACATGGCATCTTGCGGCTCGCCCAGTTGGTCGGGATAGAGCACTATCAGACTGTTGTTCGCGAAGTAGCGGCTGAGCTGGGTGGGCAGTTTCTCGAACGATGTGTCGTAGGAGATGGAGCCTCGACGGGCTGTGATGATGACCAGCAGATGGTCGTAGTTCACCTGTCCCGTCAGCAACAGCAAATCTTCCCAGTCGTCCAGCAGGGAGAAGTCCGTGGGAGTCTTTCCATATTTTTTCCGTATCAAGTTCTGCAAGTGTGCAGCGGTCTCTTCGTTGGCGAAGAAGTGTACACGACAACTCAGTGTGCTGCCCATGCGGCAGAAGTGCTCTACCCACTTCTGGAAGCCCGCTTCGTATTCCGCTTTGGGTGGAACAGCTACGATGATGCGGCGCAGGGTGTTGATGGGAATCAGAAATTTGGCTATCATTACCTCCTGATGCAGACCCTTTAGCAGATTTTCGGTCAGCATACCGAAGTAGGAATCTACAATGGTTACCTTGTGGTGCAGGCCGATGATGACATCCGTCACTCCGTATTCCTTGGCTGTGTGGATGATGCCGGCGGCAATGTTGAGGTCATAGCGGGTGATTTGTTTCAGCGAGACGTCGGCAGCGGCGCTTATCATTCCCGCCTTGTCCAAGTAACGTTTGCCGCGAGCCTCCAGTCCCTCGGAGGTATTGCTATCGTTTACCACGTTCAGGGCCAGCAGATTGTCCTTCATCTTGGGGTCGCGTATCACGAGCGAGAGGTTCACCAAGTCTTCTATGGTATTCGGGTTGGCTATCGGAATCAGAATCCTTTCCGGTTCGCGCGAGCGGTCTTCTTCGGGATGTGCCTCGTCCATTGCCGTCTTGCGGGCGGTGTGCTCGGTGATGAGCGAGCTGACGATGCACGTCACCAGTATCAGCAGCACCGTGCCGTTCAGCACATCGTCGTTCAGCAGACGTTCGCCGTTGGGCAGAATGATGCTATGGCCCACCATCACCGCTGCCAAAGTGGCCGCTGCCTGTGCCGTGCTCAGTCCGTACATTAGTTTACATTCCAGCCACGACATCTTGTAAATCTTCCGCGTCAGCCAGCAGGCAATCCATTTGCCGGTCAAGGCCATGGCTATCATGACGGCAGCCACCTTCAGGGCATCGCCGTGGCCAAAGATGACGTGCAGGTCGATGAGCATACCCACGCCTATCAGGAAATAGGGTATGAAGAGTGCATTGCCCACAAACTCCAGATGGTTCATCAGTGGGGAGACGTGCGGAATCAGTCGGTTCAGCACCAAACCGGCAAGGAATGCGCCGAGAATACCCTCCATGCCCACGAACTCCATCAGTCCGGCACCGAGGAACACCATGGCCAGCACGAAGATGAATTGCATCACGTTGTCGTCGTAGCGGCGGAAGAACCACCGTCCGATGCGGGGAAATGAATAGATGATGATGCTGCCCAGGAAGATGACTTTCACCACAAGCCATAGCCAAAACCATCCGCCCGATTCACCCTTGAACAGTCCGCCCACTACGGCCAGCACCAGCAAAGTGAGCGTATCGGTGACCGCCGTGCCGCCCACCGCTATGCTTACACAGCGTTGCCGCGACAAACCGTAACGTATCACGATGGGATAGGACACCTGTGTGTTCGACGCATACATACTGGCCAGCAGTACCGACGTGATGACGCTGTACTTCAGTAGCGTGATGTTGGCCACAAACCCCAATGCAATGGGGATGATGAATGCCAGTCCACCCAGCACTACGGCTTTGCTGCGGTTCTTCTTGAAGTCGGCCATGTTCATCTCCAGTCCGGCCAGAAACATGATGTAGTACAGTCCCACCTTGCCGAACAACTCAAAACTGCTGTCGCGTGCCAATATGTTGAATCCGTGTTCGCCGATGACCAGTCCGGCCAGAATCATCCCGATGATGTGCGGAATGCGGAGTTTATTCAACAAGATAGGCGCAAACAAAATGATGAGCAGTACAAGGAGGAATATCCATGTAGGGTCGGTTATCGGAAGTTTTAAACTGAAGTCTAACCAAGGCATAAGCGATAAATATTAGGTTTTCACGTGCAAAATAACAAAAAAGTTTTCACTTTGTTGGGCGGCTTACAGCTATTTGTTATAAATTTGCAGCCGTTATTGGAATTTCGCAACCGAAAGTGCCCTGTTTGTAGTGCAAAAGAAACAAGATGGTAGTGCTGAAAAGCCGATGCCAATGCCTTTCGGGACAGACATTTCCGAACACAAATGTATATTTATAACTTAAAGACAAAAGAAAAAAATGAAAGTAGCGATTGTTGGAGCAAGCGGAGCCGTAGGACAGGAGTTCCTGCGAGTGCTCGATGAAAGGAATTTCCCGGTAGATGAATTAGTGTTGTTCGGTTCGAAGCGCAGTGCAGGAACCAAATATACATTCCGTGGTAAACAGATCGAGGTCAAACTCTTGCAACACAACGATGACTTTAAAGGTGTTGACATTGCCTTCACTTCCGCAGGCGCAGGTACATCCAAAGAGTTTGCCGAAACCATCACAAAATACGGAGCCATCATGATTGATAATTCCAGTGCCTTTCGCATGGATGCCGATGTGCCCTTGGTAGTGCCCGAAGTCAATGCTGCCGATGCCCACGAACGTCCGCGCGGCATCATAGCCAACCCCAACTGCACCACCATTCAGATGGTAGTGGCCTTGAAAGCCATCGAACAGCTTTCTCACATAAAGACGGTGCACGTATCTACTTATCAGGCAGCCAGCGGTGCAGGTGCAGCAGCCATGGACGAGCTGTACGAACAGTATCGCCAAGTGTTGGCCGGCGAGCCCGTCAAGGTAGAGAAGTTTGCCTATCAGTTGGCCTTCAACCTTATCCCGCAGATTGACGTATTCACGGACAACGGCTATACCAAGGAAGAGATGAAGATGTACAACGAGACGCGCAAGATTATGCACTCCGATGTCAAGGTGAGTGCCACTTGTGTTCGCGTACCGGCTCTTCGCTCTCACTCCGAAAGCATTTGGATTGAGACTGAGCGTCCCGTATCGGTAGAAGAAGCCCGCGAAGCCTTTGCCAAGGGCGAAGGACTAGTGCTGATGGACAATCCGGCTGAGAAGGAATATCCGATGCCCCTCTTCCTTGCAGGCAAAGACCCCGTCTATGTAGGCCGCATCCGTAAGGACCTGACCGATGAGAATGGTCTGACCTTCTGGATTGTGGGCGACCAAATAAAGAAGGGTGCTGCACTGAATGCCGTACAGATTGCCGAGTATCTGATTAAGTCAGAAGGCTTGAAATAATTCTTGTAGTCATAATAATTATTGTATAAGGAGTGCGTCAAGTATGTGTGTACTTGGTGCACTCTTTTTTTGATAGTTGGCGTGATAGATGTACTCTTGCCCATTTTATTCGGCATAGACCTTTGCAAATAGGATAAAAGTTGTACTTTTGTCGCGATAATCAATTCATTCTTTTTTTTAGTCTCGCCGCATGAGTCTGCAAGTACGTACCAAGTTATACGCATGGGTTTTGCTATCGGTGTTTGTGCCGATGCTGTTGGTGGTGTCGCTGCATCACCACGAGGACCACCATGCACAAGAGGTGACGTGCTTGGACTGCGTGCATCACGTGCCCCATGCCGGACACTTGACCAATGCGCAAGATGCATTTCACGATTGCGTGCTCTGTCAGTGGTACGGTCAGCCCTATCTACATTCAGAATTCAAGGTGGCGGCTCCGGTGGCATCTGTTGAGGCTCAACTTCTCATGGTTCCTTGTCGGGGGATGCTCCTGCGCATGGGCTATGCCTTTCCCCAAAGGGGACCTCCCGTTCTTGTTCTCGGTTGGTAATGAAATGCTTGTCGGCGCCGTGCAGGTGTTGGCGGGCCGGATTTGTGTACACTTTTATCAGATAGAACAAGAATAAAAAATAATGAAAATCATATTGATAACAATCGTATGGTTGGCATGTTTCGTCATGTCAGCCCGGGCCGATAATGGGGCTGCCGGAGGTAGCCTGAAGGGCCGAATCACCGATGCCGTTGATGGACGCGAAGTCATCGGCGCCAGCATTTATTTCCCCGAACTGAAGACGGGTACTTCTTCGGATATGAATGGTGCCTACGTCATTGACGGACTGCCCGCCCGTAGGTTGGTGGTGCAAGTGAGCTACGTGGGCCATCAGACCCTCGTCGAAGAGGTGGATTTGAGTATGGAGCAGGTTCGTGACTTCGTCTTGCACGAGAGCAATGCCTTGATAAACGAGGTTGTAGTGACCGGACTGACGGGCAACTCCCTGTTGCGGCGGTCGCCCTCGCCCATGTCGATGGTGACGCAAGGTCAGTTGGCGGCGACCTCGTCCACCAACCTTATCGATGCCATTGCCCGCGAGCCGGGCGTGTCGCAGATTACCACGGGCGGGAGCATATCGAAACCCGTCATCCGTGGCTTGGGCTACAACCGTGTAGTTGTGGTGAACGACGGCGTACGGCAGGAAGGACAACAATGGGGCGACGAGCATGGCGTGGAGATAGACGCGCAGACCGTAGGGTCAGTGGAGATACTGAAAGGACCTGCCGGACTGATGTATGGTTCGGATGCGCTGGCCGGCGTCCTTATCTTCCACGATGCACCTACTCCTGCATCGGGCGAAGTACAGGCCGATGCCACAACCGAATATCAGTCCAACAACGGTCTGTTGGGCTACTCCGTCCATGCGGCCGGCAATCGCTCGGGCTTCGTATGGAGGAGCCGATACAGTGGCAAGCTGGCCCATGCGTACAAGAATGCGTATGACGGCTATGTGCTTGGCACGGCCTTTCGCGAGCAGGCTTTCACGCAGTTGTTGGGCTTGAATCACGAGTGGGGCTACTCGCACCTCAAGTTGAGCTACTATCATCAGTCGCTCGGCATAGCTGAGGGCGAACGGGATGAAGTGACCGGACAGTTCGTGAAGCCCGTCATTGTGGACGGCGAGGAGGGCGAGCGCATAGCTACCCGACAAGAGTTGAAGAGCTACGGACATCCCTTGCCCTATCAGCATATCCGTCATTACAAGGTCGTGTGGGACAATGCGTTTGCCGTGGGCGCAGGCAGCATCAAGGCCCTTGTGGGCTATCAGCTTAACCGCAGGCAGGAATACGAGGAGGTGCTGACGCCCAACGTACCGGGACTGGACATGCTGCTGCACACCGTGAGCTACGATGTGCACTACGTATTGCCGCTCTCCGGTGGTTGGCGGTTGGCGGTCGGTGTGGGAGGTATGTATCAACGCTCGCTCAACGAGGGCGATGAATACTTGATACCTTCGTACAACCTTTTCGATTATGGCGTGTTTGCCACTGCAAGCCGGACGGTGGGGCGCTGGAGCATCAGCGGCGGACTGCGGTACGACAGCCGTCACCTACGCACCCACGCGTTGGAGGAGGACGGAGAGGCGTTGTTCGCATCCTTTGGCCGAGACTTCCGCAATCTGTCGGGCAGTCTGGGGGCCACTTATCAGCTGTCGGATGGCTGGAGTATGAAGCTGAACCTGGCTCGTGGATTCCGTGCTCCCAACATTAGCGAACTCTCCTCTAACGGCGTACACGAGGGAGCTGTTCGCTACGAACTGGGCAATGCGGCATTGAAGCCCGAGACGAGCCTCCAGGCCGATTGGGGTTTGGACTATACCTCGCCTTGGCTGTCGGCACAGTTGGCCTTGTTTGCCAGCCGTATTCATCATTATATTTTTATCAGCAAGCTGGTGGACGGGCGTGGCGAAGAGGTAATCAGCGACGGAGTGCCCACCTATCAGTACACCTCTGGCGATGCCCGCATCATGGGTGGCGAGGCCTGGGTAGACATTCATCCGGTAGAGCGGTTGCACTTTGCCAACACATTCTCCTACGTCCGCTCGGTGCAGCTCGATGTGGCGGCCGAGGCTAAGTACCTGCCGATGACGCCTGCGCCGCGATGGCGATCCGAACTAAAGTACGACTTCATTCGCGACGGGCGTGTGCTGAACAATCTCTTTGTTGGTCTGTCTATGGACTACAATCTGCGGCAATCCCATTACTATGCTGTCAACGACACCGAGACGCCCACGCCCTCCTATTGCCTTTGGGGGCTTTCGGCCGGTGTAGATATTCAGCGTCGGGGGCGCAAATGGCTTTCCCTCTATCTCTCGGTAGATAACCTGACTGATTGTGCTTACCAAAGCCACTTAAGCCGACTGAAATACACCGCCCGCAACAATGCGACAGGCCGTACAGGCATCTATAACATGGGGCGCAATGCATCGGTGAAGTTGGTGTTTAGCTTGTAGTTTCTGGGTTTGGGATAGAATGATAGAATAGTTCTCTTTGTAGTAAAATAGAGGAAAAATGACTTCCTCTATTTTACTTTCAATTCTTTGCAAGGTCTTTTATATAGAACGCCCATTCAACCGAGCTCATGAAAAGGGGCGTGGAATAGGAGAAACAGATTTTATAAAACTTTCTAATTGACATTTAGCTATGAAACAGATTCTTTTAGCAATGGCGCTTGCCATTGTGACGGCTACTGCTGTGCCTGCACAAGAGTTGAGTAAAGAGAATAAAATGGTGCTCCCTGCTGCCCAAACAGATCAATACGGTGGATACAGCGATGATGCAGACGACAGTCGTTGCGGCATCAAGTTGAATATGCCGTTTGCTGGGGTGACGAAAGTAGAAGTGGAGAGCGTGGATGGCAATCCGCTGGCGAACGATAGGGGGAGAACGAGTACCATCATTACATTCAATGCTACTAGCAAGTCCGGCTTTACTTCTGGGAAAGACTATTACATCTATACCTTGCCTTGCGACCTTTACGGAGGATATCGGCTCTCCTTCTATAAAGACGGGCTGGTCGCCCATTATTTCGGTGTGCATCAGACGGTGAAGCCGGGGATATTCATAAGTCCCGATGACTTGGTGGCAAGTGAATTGGAGTTTGACAAGCCCAATGCTCCGCTTGTTGAAGAAGGACGACCCAAGATGGATTCCAAGACGCACAATCTTTTTGTCCGATACCGAAGAAATCAGACAGAAGCTAACCGACAAGCATTGCTGGAGCAAATGGCTGTCCGCTATGACAAAGTGTTGGCGAGGAAGAAAAACAAGCTCCGCCAACTGGAGCGCGAAGCAAAGACTTACCGCATCGTGGAACACATGCAAGGCATCGTAAACGAAATGGTACAGAATCGTGACACCCGAATACGGCAGCAATTCCTTCGCTTCATCGACCCTCGCAGGGACGAGAACCCGAAAGACGCATGGGCTGTGCTGCGTGGTGCATCGGCTCCGAATGCTTACATCGGCTATGCTCCCGTGACCAATGCCGAATATGCCGCTTTCAAGTCCGGCTTCGCTTATGATGAAGGCAAGGGCAATTATCCGGTGGTGAATGTCTCGATTGATGATGCCCAAGCTTATTGCGATTGGCTTACGGCGCAAGACCGAAAGCACATCTACCGCCTGCCAAGCGAGGAAGAGTGGATTCTCGGTGCCGGACACATGCCCAAAGATGTTGCCATGAACGCCGACCACGTGGAGCAGGGATTGACAGCCGTAGATGCGTACAGCCAAAGCACCGGTGCCTGCGGAGGCATTGACTTCTGGGGCAACTGTTGGGAGTGGACTTCATCGACCGATGCAAGCGGATTGTACCTCATCAAAGGCGGCAGCTGGGACTCCAAACGGGATGATTGCCGCAGTGAAAAGTCGGACGACGTAAGAGCGGGAACACAAGGCTACGCCAATGTCGGCTTTCGGGTGGTGAGAACGGATGTTGTCAATGATTGATAGGCTATGGCGTCATGGAGAATATGCATTCTTCCCCTAATTTTGAGCGATTAATGGCTGGCTTGTTGGAGATATAGTTCTGACTTGTCAGCCATATATACGGCTCGCGTTCCGTATATAGCTCCCTCGTGTTGGATATAGTTCTCCCTCACGTCAGCGATATAGCGCCCTTGCGACAGCTAATATTTCCTTGTGATACACAGAATTTATTTCTCGGAAAAATGTTTTTTTGAGATATAATTGTTTTCTTTGCAACATACGAAATGTTCGATGATTTTTGTCATGCGGACGTGGGACAAAGAAAATAATCAGTTGTTATGAAGACTTCAGACAATACCTTGAAAGTCGTGGTGGGCGACATCACGAAGTTGAAAGTGGATGCCATTGTCAACGCGGCCAATAACTCGCTTTTGGGCGGTGGCGGTGTGGATGGGGCTATCCATCGTGCGGCGGGCAGCGAACTGCTGGCCGAGTGTATGACGTTGGGCGGCTGTCCTACGGGGCAGAGCAAGATGACGGATGCCTATCGGTTGCCTTGCAAAAAGGTGATTCATACCGTCGGGCCTGTTTGGTACGGTGGCAGTCGGGGCGAGGCGCAGTTACTCGCTTCTTGTTACGACACGGCGTTGCAGCTGGCCGAGGAGAACCGCTTGCAGAGCATCGCTTTCCCTTGCATCAGTACGGGCGTCTATTGCTATCCGCACGAGGAGGCGGCTCGGATAGCGCTGGATACGGTGTTGCAGCACACTGATAGTGGTCGCTATCAAGGCGATGTCATCTTTTGTTGCTTTCGGGAGGCCGATGCCGAAATATATAGGGATTTGCTGAAGGAGCGTGGACGGTTAGCGTGATAGGAATAAATAAGAATTCTCAATAATTGCCTTCCCTTTTGCCCTACTTACGAGATAAATCTCTATCTTTGTGGCGTTTTAGCCGAAATAAAAATAGTATAAAATAAACAAGATAACGAAAATGGCACAAGAAGACGTTTTTAAGAAACTCGTATCGCACTGCAAGGAGTATGGTTTCGTGTTCCCCAGCAGCGAGATTTACGACGGTCTGGGAGCCGTGTACGACTACGGACAGATGGGTGTGGAACTGAAAAACAACATCAAGCAATATTGGTGGCAGAGCATGGTGCTGCTGCACGAGAACATTGTGGGCATCGACTCCGCAATCTTCATGCACCCCACCATCTGGAAGGCCAGCGGACACGTGGACGCATTCAATGACCCCTTGATTGACAACCGCGACTCGAAGAAGCGCTATCGTGCCGATGTGCTCATCGAGGACCAGATAGCCAAGTACGACGAAAAGATAAACAAGGAAGTGGCCAAGGCAGCCAAGCGTTTTGGTGATGCCTTCGACGAGGCACAGTTCCGCAGCACCAACCCTCGCGTGCTGGAGCACCAAGCCAAGCGTGACGCCCTGCACGAGCGTTACTCGCAGGCCATGAACGCCGGTCCTGACCTCGACGGACTGCGCCAGATTATCCTCGACGAGGAAATTGTTTGCCCCATCAGCGGCACCAAGAACTGGACCGAGGTGCGTCAGTTCAACCTGATGTTCTCCACCGAGATGGGTTCCACGGCCGATGGCGCCATGAAGATTTACCTCCGTCCCGAGACGGCGCAGGGTATCTTTGTCAACTACCTGAACGTGCAGAAGACCGGCCGCATGAAGATTCCTTTCGGTATCGCCCAGATTGGTAAGGCATTCCGCAACGAAATCGTGGCCCGTCAGTTTATCTTCCGTATGCGCGAGTTCGAGCAGATGGAAATGCAGTTCTTCGTGAAGCCCGGCACCGAACTGGAGTGGTTCCAGAAGTGGAAGGAAATCCGCCTGAAGTGGCACAAGGCCCTGGGCTTTGGCGACGACCACTACCGTTACCACGACCACGAAAAACTGGCCCACTACGCCAACGCCGCTACCGACATCGAGTTCCTCATGCCCTTCGGCTTCAAGGAAGTGGAAGGTATTCATAGCCGCACTAACTTCGACCTGTCTCAGCACGAGAAGTTCTCCGGCAAGAACATCAAATACTTCGACCCCGAGACCAACGAGTCCTATACTCCGTACGTCATCGAGACCAGTATTGGTGTGGACCGTATGTTCCTCAGCATCATGTCCGCTTCGTACTGCGAAGAGCAGCTGGAGAATGGCGAGAGCCGCGTAGTGCTGAAGTTGCCTGCCGCTTTGGCTCCTGTGAAGTTGGCCGTCATGCCGTTGGTAAAGAAGGACGGACTGCCCGAGAAGGCACGCGAAATCATCGACGAGCTGAAGTTCCACTTCCACTGCCAGTACGACGAGAAAGACAGCATCGGCAAGCGCTACCGCCGTCAGGATGCCATCGGTACTCCCTACTGCGTCACTGTGGACCATCAAACATTGGAAGACAACTGCGTCACCCTGCGTAATCGTGACACCATGCAGCAAGAACGTGTGCCCATCGCCGAACTGAATAACATCATCGCTGACCGCGTCAGCATTACATCGGTGCTGAAGACGTTGCAGTAAGCACTCTCCACTAAGCAAGAATAAAACGAATCCCCCTTTCTTCTGAAGAATTTGCGAAGAAAGGGGGATTGTTCTTTTTCTCATTCCGAACTGTGATACCTAATCAGTCCCTCCATGGGGCTTTGCAGGATTTCTCCCGTCTGTACGCCTACCTCTTCGGCGGCTTGAATCAGCAGCTCCTTGTAGTGGTAGGCAATGGAGCCGATGAAGTGCGCTTGGTGGTGCAGGTAGTCGTACTGCATGACGTTACGCAGGAAGAAGGCCTTGAAGCTGTTCAGTACGAGGCTGCGGATGCTTGGCTCTTCTAAGTGCTGCGCCAAGAAGGGGGACAGGCCGGCCAAGAATCGGTTGGGGAACGGCTTCCGATAGACGCGGTCGATGATGTCGGTCGGTGTCAGGTTGAACTGTGCCAAGAACTGCTCCTTGAGCGGGGCGGGCAGTTGGTTCTTCAAGAGGTCGCCTACCAAGAGCTTGCCCAAGACGGCACCGCTGCCTTCATCGCCCAAGATGAATCCAAGGGGAGAGACATTGCTGACAATCTCCTTCCCGTCGTAATAGCAGGAGTTGGAGCCTGTGCCCATGATGCAGACAATGCCTGCCTCGCGCCCGCAGAGTCCGCGGGCGGCGGCAAGCATATCGGTGTTTACTTCAATGTTTGCCCTCCTGTCATCAGAACTAGAAAGCTGTTTCATCAAGGCCATGCGCACGATTTCTGCTTTATCGTGTATGCAACCTGCGCCGTAGAAATATACCGCCTCCGGCTTGCTGTCCAATAACTGCGGCAGAAGCTCGTCTTGAATGGTCTTCCCTATTTCCTCTTCCGTCTGAAAGAAGGGGTTGATGCCTTTTGTCGTTATTCGCTGGAGAAGCGTTCCTCCGCGGCCTACCGCACACCAATCGGTCTTGGTAGAGCCGCTGTCTGCTATAAGAATCATAACTATTACTCGTATTTCTAACTGAAAGTAAACAAGGAGACAAGTTAACGAGGCTACAAGGGGTTTCTGTTTGTCTCGTAGCCTTGTCAACTTGTTCCCTCGTCAACTTGTTATTTCTCTGCCGCCGTCGTACATTGATCTACCAAGTAGGCAATGGACACGTAGGGGATGCCTGCGTTTGTGGTCAGTCCGATTTCGCAAGTGCGACTGTTGGAGTAACCTATCCGGATGCCCTCCTTCTCAATCTGCGGACGTAGCTTGCGTAGGGCGTAGGTGTTCAGCTCGGGATGCGTAAAGCCGCGGTCGCCGGCAAAGCCGCAACAGCCTACCTCCTCAGGGACAAATACCCTCGTAGAGCAGAGGCGTGCCAAGGCTATGATGGTGTCGGCCAAACCCATGCGCCGCATGGAGCAGGTGATGTGCAGGGCTACGGGGCGGTCGGTCGGCGTGAAGTTCAGTCGGTCCTTCAGGAACGTGTAGATGAACTCCGCAGGTTCGTACAGCTTCATCTTCTTGATGGTCTCGCGCATACGGTGCAGACACGGGCTTTGGTCACAGAGGACGGGGTATTTGCCTTGTTCGCTGGCCTCCCAAAGGGCGGCTTCAAGCTCGGCGGACTTGCGGTCGGCAATGTCCAGCATGCCCTTGCTCTCCCAGATGGTGCCGCAACATAGCTTGTCCATGTTCTTGGGGAAGATGACTTCGTAGCCGGCTTTCTGCAGCAGCGACATCATCTTGTCCACCAACGGCTGGTCTACGGGCGAGTTCTTGGCCAAGCCCATGGTTTGGTTGATGCAGCTGGGGAAGTAAACGACTTTTAATGAAGAATCGGGCTGCGCGATGTTTGTTTCTTTCTTCTTCACCTTGTACGCTTTCGGCATGGCCGGTGTCCACTGTGGAATGCCGAAGACGTTGTGCATTCCCTTCGTGATGCCGCTCATGGCCTTGGTTCCTAGTACGGTGTGAGCCGCGTTTGCCAAGCTTAGTACCGGGCGCAAACTATTCTTGATGCCTGCAAAGTGGTTGGCGACATAGTCTCCGGCCTTGTAGCCCATGCTGCCTTGCGGCAGGCTCTCTTGGCGGACAAAGTGGGTTAAGTCGCCCGTGTTGATGCCCATCGGGCACGACATGGAGCAGAGTCCGTCGCCGGCGCAGGTCTGATTGCCGAGGTAGCTGTATTGCTTCTCCAGCAGAGCCAGACGGTCGGGGTTTTCACCACTCTTTTTGAGGCGGGCGATTTCGCGTTGCAGCACAATGCGTTGGCGCGAGGAGAGGGTGAAACCACAAGAGAGGCAGTTCACTTCGCAGAAGCCGCACTCGATACAACGGTCCACTTTTTTTAATGAAGTATGAAGAATGGATAGTGAAGAATGAGGATTTAATTCTTCATTCTTCATTCTTAATTCTTCATTTAACAGCGGTAGCGGCTTGAAGTTCTTAATATGACACTGCGGGTCATCGTTGAAGATGACACCGGGATTCAGCAATCCCTTAGGGTCGAAGACTTCCTTCACGGCTTTCATGACGTTGTAGGCTGCATCGCCCCATTCGTGGCGGACGAAGGGAGCCATGTTGCGGCCCGTGCCGTGCTCGGCCTTCAGGGAGCCGTCGTATCTGTCCACTACCAAGGTCTTGACGTCGTTCATCAAATCCTCGTAGCGCTTCACGTCGGCATCGGTGCTGAAGGACTGATTGATGATGAAATGATAGTTGCCTTCGAGTGCATGACCGTAGATGCAGGCATCGTCGTAGCCGTGGCGGGCGATGAGTTGTTGCAGCTCGGCGGTGGCCTCGGGCAGGTCTTCGATGTGGAAGGCTACGTCCTCGATGAGGCAGGTGGTACCCGGTTGGCGTGTGCCGCCCACCGAGGGGAAGATGCCGGAGCGGATGGCCCAGTATTTGGAGTATTCCTTCGGGTTGTCGGTGAAGTGTACGGGTATGTGGGTTTGGAAGGCCGAGAGGCATTGCTCGATGCTTTGGATGCGCTTGGCCAGTTCCTCCGGCGTGCTGGCTTTGGTCTCAGTCAGCACGGCGGTCAGTCCGGTCTCGTCGCCGGGCTTAGCACCGGGGATGCTGCCCGTGGCTACGTCCTGCTTGTATTGCAGGTAAACGGGGTCATCGACGGACGAAAGCGACTTGTAGTCCAGTAATTCGGCTCCCTTTACAATCCATTCTCCGTCCGTGCCCTCGGCCGTCAGCTTCTTCATGGCCACCACGGCGCGGCAAGCCTCCTTAATGGTGCGGAAGTAGAGCATGGCACTCGCCTTGCAGGGATAGTCGTACTCCGTCTTCATGGTAACTTGCGAGAGGAAGGCGAGTGTGCCTTCGGAGCCTACCATGAGGTGGGCGATGATGTCGAACGGGTCGTCGAAGCGGACGAAGGGCAGAATGTTCAGTCCCGTCACGTTCTTGATGGAATATTTGTAGCGGATGCGGTCGGCCAATTCCTTGTCGGCACGCACTTGGTCGCGCAGGGCGCAGATGCGTTGGAGGAAGTCGGGATGCGTAGCCTCGAAGGCGGCGCGGCTCACGGTGTCGCCCGTGTCGAGCACGGTGCCGTCGGCTAGGACGATGCGGGCCGAGACAAGCACCTTGTCGCTGTTGGCGTGCGTGCCGCAGTTCATGCCCGAGGCGTTGTTCATCACGATGCCGCCCACCATCGCGCTCTTGATGGAGGCGGGGTCGGGGGCAAACTTGCGTCCGTAGGGGGCCAGCAGTTCGTTGACCCGCTGACCGATGATGCCCGGTTGTAGGGTGATTTCTTCATGGTCGGGCGAGATGCTGTATTTCTCCCAATGCTTGCCCGCCACGATGAGGATGGAGTCGCTGATGGACTGTCCGGACAGGCTGGTGCCCGCCGCGCGGAAGGTAACGGGCAATTCGTATTGATGCGCCAACTTCAGCAGCCGGGCGATTTCTTCTTCGCCATCGGACCGAATGATAATTTGCGGGATGAGGCGGTAAAAGCCTGCATCCGTGCCCCATGCTAGCCGACGCAGTTCGTCGGTGTAGATTCTGTCTTGCGGAATGAACCGCCCGATTTCTCTCAGAAAGATTGCATAATTACCTTTTATCATATTCTTAGATTTAAAAATTTCATTTCTTACCATATCCGGCTTCTATCCTGCGGTCGACAAAGATCGTGACAATCACTGTAGCCAGGCAGCAGGCCATCACCAGCCAAAAGAAGCCCACATAGCCCGTTGCCTCCTGAATGTAGCCCGCAAACATACCGGGAATCATCATGCTCAGCGCCATGAACGCCGTGCAGATGGCGTAGTGCGAGGTCTTGAACTCGCCTTCGGAGAAGTACATCATGTAGAGCATATAGGCCGTGAAGCCGAATCCGTAGCCGAATTGCTCGATGGCGATAGAGGCTGATATCAGCACCAAATTGTCGGGTTGGCAGACAGCCAAGTAGACGAAGGTCAGGCAGGGTAGCGTCATGGCAGCTGCCATCCACCACAAGGCACGCTTCAGCCCTACGCGCGAGGCGAATAGTCCGCCGAGGATGCCGCCTACCGTGAGGCATATCACGCCGATGGTGCCGTACACGATGCCCACTTCCGCCGTGCTCAGCTCCAGCCCGCCCACTTCGCGCGACGCCACGAGGAACGGCATGCAGAGTTTCAGCAAGAAAGCTTCGGGCAGACGATAGAGCAGCATGAAGACGATGGCAATCCATACGCCGGGCTTGGTGAAGTAGGTGGCGAAGGTGCGGGCAAAGGCACGCAGGATGCTACCGGCTCCTGCTTTCGTCGGGTTGCTTGTTACAGAATTTTCTGCTTTCTGATGTTCGGCTACAGAATCGCCATTCGCTGAATGGTCTGTTACGGGACGGTCTGCCTCCGGCCTAGGCATGAAGAAGAGGTGGTAAAAGCTCACTGCGCTGAAGAGGGTAGCGGCGACCAGCATCGTTACGGTCCACGATAGCGGAATGTCGTTGTATTTCAGCTCGATGGCTCCGGCAATGGCCACAAGTACGCCTTGTCCGAAGATGGAGGCCAGCCGATAAAAAGTGCTTCGGATGCCCACAAAGGCTGCTTGGTCGCCCGGAGTCAGCGCCAGCATGTAGAAGCCGTCGGCGGCAATGTCGTGGGTGGCCGAGGCGAAAGCCGTGAGGATAAACAGCATCAGCGTGACAGTGAATAGGCTGATGGGTGTCTCTCCACTTGCGATGGTAGCTACGTCGGGATGTGGAATGAAGACCGTCAGCAGGATAAATGCCGCTGCCATAATTAGTTGCATGGTCACCGTCCACCACCGTTTGGTCTTGATGATGTCCACAAAGGGGCTCCAGAAGGGCTTGATGGTCCATGGCAGGTAGAGCAGGCTGGTGAACAGTGCCATCTCGCCGTTGGGCACACCCATCTTGGTGAACATCAGCACAGAGATGTTGTTCACGATGAAGTAGGGGATGCCCTGCGCAAAGTAGAGGGTAGGCACCCATGCCCAAGGGGATATGTGGGATGTTCGTTTCATTATCTTCTTGTTTTTAAATATTGTTAGTTGACAAGGGAACAAGTTGACAAGATTACAAGGAAGTAACGGTGGCTCTGCCTCGTGGCCTCGTTAACTCGTTTACTTGTTACCAGTACCACTTCTCAATGCTTGCCCCCGTGTAGTAGTGCAGCAAGATTTGCTCGTAACTGTATCCTTGCTCACCCATCACGGCGGCTCCTATCTGGCAAAGCCCTACACCATGCCCCCAACCTGCTCCGCTGAGGACAAAGCGTCTGGGGATGCCTTCGTCGGAAACATCCTCCTTGTCCACCACGAAGGCAGAGCTATAAAGGTGCGAGGGAGACAGCGTGCGGCGTATCTCCAGCTCCTTGCCGATGACCAGCGTGCGGAGGCTGCCCACAATCTTTAGTTTCCAGATGCGTCCGCTCGTGCCGCGTGCCACGGGGACAAGGTCGATGATGCTACCGAAGTCGATGCCGGAGCGCCGACGGATGAGGGCGGCGAGTTCATCTTGCGTGTACGTCACCCTCCAGCGGTAGTAGTCCGTCGTCTCTTGGTCATAGTTATTGAGTACTTGCGCCAAGATGCGCTTGTCCGTTGTGTGGCAGAAGGCCTCGGGTGCCGTGCGTATCCAGCAGTTGGCCTCGGCTTCCTGTTTCAAATTTAGGCACGGATTACACGGATAAACACAGTTTTTTTGATAAGTTTCTTCGTGAGAATCCGTGCAATCCGTGCCTAAAGATGTCTTTTCGGTTTCTTTCAGGTTTATATTCTTCCAATCCCTCTTTGTCGTCAGGTAGGGGTAGTGCTGATTCTCCCAGCAGTATTGAAATTCTTCGAGAGCACCACCGCAGCACTTGGAGAAGCGGGCATCGCATATCTTGCCGTCATACGTCAGCACTTGGCCTCGGGTGGAGGCGATGGCTTGCCGCACTTTGTCGGTCGATGCGCGGGTGATGCCTTGGTAGCGTTGGCAGTGGTCGTCGGCGCAGACATCGAAAAGGTGATGGTCCTCGCGGTCGTACCAGTGAATAAGTTCTTCCTCGTTTTGTATGAAAGCGGACTGCTTGCATCCCGTTTCTGTGATTTCTTTATTTTTCCGTATCTGTGCCAACAGCCAACTACGGGAGATTACGGCATGGGCCTTCAGCAGTTCCAATGAAGCCGTTGCGCTCATTTCAGAAGAAATGACGCTCGTCAGATAGTCTTCTACCCGAATGATGTTGATGGCGGTGAGCTTACCTTCGGCGGCAATGATTTTCAATGCCCCGGCAAAGCGTTGGTTTTCCTTGCGCTCCCAGTGGAAGTTGATGCCGATGGTGACATCGGACAGTTCGAAAGATGCTTCGGCCTCGTTGCAGGGGCAGAATAGCAGTTCGTTATACAACTTGCCGTTCCAGTTAATCTTGCCTTCGTTGTAGTGGGCCACTTGCTCGCCACGGACTTCTGTATCGCCCATGCGGTAGGGAGTCGTTAGCGCGAAGGCTATCTGTGCGCCCGATAGGATGCCTACCTGCACTTGGGGTTCTTGCTCTTGTATTTTTATCTGTTTGAATATGCCTTCCAAATCTTCTTTCGAGAGGCATACCTCCCCCAATATCCGCTCCACATCCGCGGCACTTATCTTTCGGAAATCTTTCTCTACGGGGGTGATGAATACGCCGCCCAAGTCCACGGAGGCAGGGCTGAGGAGCAGGTTTGCTTCTCCTTCGGCGTAGTAGCAGTCGGGGCGGTGCTTCCGTCGGGGGAAGATGAATACGGTCCGTTGGTCGGACTCGTACAAGGCCAGCAGGTTCAGCATCGGTTCGTCCTCGCCGTCGGGTAGGGGGAGGGAGCGGCAGAGGAGGCTGAAGAGTTGTTCGGCATCGGCTTTGTCGGGCGACTGCATGACGAGGGTGTTGCGGGGGGCGTCGTTCAGTTGCCAAAGCGTGGCCTTTCCGTATGTGGCGGCTTGGTTGGCTATGAGGTGGCGCCACTCGGATTCGATGGGCATAAAGCCACGGTTCCCGGCTTGGAAGTGGGCGTGGTCGGGGGCGGAGGCGCCACAACGGGGGCCGTTGTAGAAGACGGTGTAATCGGTGAGCTGCTGCGCCAAGTCCAGCATGTCGCCGAAGCGGGAGGCGATGCGTTGCGGTGTGTGCGTCTTGTCCACAATCGTCAGGTGGCGGGGGAAGATGGGGAAGGGGTTCACCAATAGGTCGTATCGGTTGCCAAACGGTATGCCTCGCTGCTCCATGGGGCGGTTGGCCGGGCAGAGGAAGCAGCGACGCTCGCGGATGGAGTGGGCATCGACCTTGGCTGCAGAGGATACAATGCGGGCCGGATTGAACTGCACCTTGTACAAGATGCCACGCACGCGCAGCTCCTTCACCTGCACATGGCTGAGGGCGGCATAGTTGCCGCGTGCAGTAGTCCAAGTGGCGGTCTGCTCCTGTAGGAGGCGGTTGACGGTGGCGTTGAGGTTTTCCATACTTTATAGTGTTAGTGGACAAGTTGACGAGTTAACAAGGCTACAAGGACTTTCTTGTTGTCTTGTTAACTTGTTCCCTTGTTGACTCATTTTTGTTTATTGATAGCAATCCGCGCCTTCACCTCCCACGTGCGGATGCGGTCCTTGTACAGATTGTTGGCATTCGTCTTCACCACGTCAAGGGCGGCATCGGAGTTCCCTTCCCAGCGGCGGCAGAGGTAGACCACATCGTACACGCGGCCTATCTGATAGCGGCGCGAGAAGGCCAAGCCCAGGGCATAGTCCTCGCCATAGCTCGTATTGGGTACTTTGATTTCGCGCAGTAGCGGGGTGTAGAAGGCGCGCGGAGCACCCAGCCCGTTAATGCGCAAGGCGTTGTTCCGTCCGTTCTCCGGCGTCCATTCCTTGTGGTCGATGATGCCCGGCGGTATGGGGTTCATCTGGAAGTCGGTCATCAGATAAGTGCCCACCACCATGGCGCAATTCTGCTCGTAGAAGGCTCGCACCAAGGTGCTTAGGGTGTTCTCGTCCTTATAGACATCGTCGCTGTCCAGCTGTATGGCAAACTTGCCACAGAGCGGATGGTGTACGCCCGTGTTCCAGCAGCCGCCTATGCCCAGGTCCGTGCGCTCGGGGATGAGGTGTATCAGTCGTTCATCGGCCTGAAACTCGTCAATGGCTTCGGTGGTGCCGTCGGTGGAGTGGTTGTCGATGACGATGAGGTTGAACTTGAAGTTCGTCCGCTGGCAGAGAACCGAGCGGATGGCATCGCGGATGGTGCGCACGCGGTTGCGCACGGGAATGATGACGGAAGCTTCGTAGGCAAAGTCGGCCTCGTCGAAGGAGATGGGCTGGAACTCGGGCTTCAGGTAGGCACCAATAGCTTTCAGATGCTCGGTGCAGGCCTGCTCCATCTCTATTTGTCGGTCGCGGTTCTTGGGGTCAACGTAGTCGAATTGCTTCTCACCGCTGAGGCGCGTGTCCAGCTCGACTTCGCTGTACAGATATTCGTTGATGTGTACCAACTCGGCCTGTTCGGACAGCTTCAGGCGCAGGTCGTAGAGTCCGGCGAAGCGGTAAGAGGCCTGCATACGCACGGCGGCAGCTTTCAGACAGTCGGTGCGGAAGAGCAGGACGGAGCCGAAGTCGAAGTCATCGCGTAGGGAGCCTTGTTGGTAGTCGATGACCGGTGCCGGCGTTTGCTTGCCATTGGCGATGCGGTAGTGGTCGGCATACACCATGCCGGCCTGCGTGTCGTCGGCGATGCGCATCATGCGGTGCAGGGCAAAGAGGCCGAGGTCCAGGGTGGTCTCCTTGGTGTACAGCAGTGTGTAGTCGGCATCGCTCGCTTCGGCAATAGCTTTCAGGGTGCGGCTACTGAAGGGGGCGTCTATCGGCAGCAGTCGGCAACCCGGCAGCGGCTCCAAATCCGGACTCCCGGCCATCAGATAGATGTCCTTCACAAGCCCCGTGCCTTGCAGGGCAGCCAACGTATGTGTTATTTGCTCTTTCCCCGTATAGGGTAGGAAGCAGCAGATTCTTTTCATTTGTTTCTTATTTGTCAGTTCCTAAATTCTTTCTTATCGTTTTCAGTTCTTCCCTACTCCACATTCAAGTACGTTCGGATTATTTTTTCTTCATCAGCAGGCAAAGCCCGATGAATGTGAACAGCGCATTGAATATCAGCAGTTCGTAGCTGAACTGATACCCGCCGAACCATGCCTCTGAATTGCGTTGCAGGATGAAGCAGAGCAAGGGCGAGCACACGGCCACCCACGGGATGTACTTGTCGCGCACCGCCCGCTTCGTGAAAATGCCGAAGGCAAACATGCCGAGGATGGGGCCGTAGGTGTAGCTGGCCAGTATGTAGACGGCGTCAATCACGCTCGTACTGTTCAGTTGGTTGATGACGATGATGACCAAGGCCATGATGACCGCCATGCCCACGTGTACGCGTTGGCGCAGCTTCACCACTTCGGCCTCCGTCCGGCCTCTTGTGCCGAGTATGTCTACCGTGAACGAGGTGGTCAGTGCCGTCAGTGCCGAGCCGGCCGCCGAGTAGGCCGACGAAATGAGGCCCACGATGAACAGCACGCCCACTACTACGGGGAAGTATCCGCCCGTGGCAATCAGCGGAAACAGCTCGTCGCCCTTCGTCACCTGCACGCCGCGGCTGTCGGCAAACGTGTAGAGCAGTACGCCCAGCATCAAGAAAAGCAGGATGACGACGAATTGCAGCACGATGCTCGTCAGGATGTTCTTCTGCGAGTCGCGCGAGTTGCGGCAACTGAGGTTGCGTTGCATCATGTCCTGGTCCAGCCCCGTCATGGCAATGGTGGTGAAGGCTCCAGCCAGGAATTGCTTGAAGAAGAACTGCTTGCTGTTGACGTCGTCGAAAAAGAAGGTGCGCGACAGGGGGCTGTCGGCAATGACGCTCACCATCGAGCCGAAGGATAGCTGCAAGTCGGAAGCGATGTAGTAGATGCAGAGCACCACCGAGACGATGAGGCAGAGCGTCTTCAGCGAGTCGGTCCAAATGAGCGACTTCACCCCACCGCGGAAGGTGTAGAGCCAGACGAGTGCCACCGTGACCACCGCGTTCACCGCAAACGGCACGCCCAGCGGCTCGCACACCAGCAGTTGCATCGTCAGGCAGACGAGGAACAGCCGGACCGCTGCCCCCAGCATCTTCGAGATGAAGAAGAAGTAAGCCCCCGTGTGGTAGGACATTCGCCCGAAACGGTTCTCCAGATACCCATAGATGGAAACGAGGTTCATCCGGTAGAAGAGCGGCGTCAGCACAAAGGCGATGATGAGGTGTCCCGCCATGAACCCCAGCACCATCTGCAAGTAGCCGAAGTTGCTGACCGCCACCATGCCGGGCACAGACACGTAGGTGACGCCCGATATGCTGGCGCCTATCATGGCAAATGCCACCATGTACCACGCCGACCGTCGACCGCCCGTGAAGAATCCGGCATTATCTGCCTTGCGTCCGGCCAGGTAAGATACCGTGAACAGGACGATGAAGTAAACGATTACAGTAAGGAGTACGGATAAAGGGGACATTCTTTCCTATTTTTTTCTTTTAGTTTCTGCAAATATAGCAAAACATTTGTTTTCTCTTCGATTTTCATTCTTCATTATACAAGAGGTATTTCCTCCGTTGCCCCTTAAACTTTTCCACATCTCCCTGCCAACGAGCCTTGATTTCCTCCGCCGTGCAGCCTTGCTTTATCATGGTGCGGATATAGTCTACGCCCACCAACAGTTCGAAGAAAGAGGTGAAGAAGCGGTCGCCTATGTTCAGGTTGCGATAGGCGTCGATGACGTAGTTCAGGTTGATGCCCTCCTGCGCTATCTCCTCGTCGGACTTCGTGCTGAGGTTTACGCCATAGCACAACTTGCCCAGCAGTGGTGGCTGCTTGGCTCCGTGCATGCTCTTCGGCGTGAAGCTGTACGTGCATCCCTTCATGTCCGGATGCCCATACACTTGGAACGGTAGTGAGGTGCCACGCCCCAAGCTAACTACTGTCCCCTCGAACAGGCAGGTGGATGGATATAGGTACACCGACTTCATGTTAGGCAGGTTGGGCGAGGGCGGAATGGGCAGTTCGTAGCGCGTGGCGTGCGTGTAGTTCAGGCAGGGGATGACCGTCAGGTCGCACGTGCGTGCCTTCGGTAGCCAATGCTCCCCGTTCACCATGCGTGCCAGTTCGCCCAGCGTCATGCCGTGTACGATGGGGATGGGGAGCCAACCCACGCCCGACTTGTGGCGCATGTCCAGCAGAGGGCCGTCCACGTAGTGCCCGTTCGGGTTAGGACGGTCCAGCAACACCACCTTCTTGCCCTGTTCTGCGCAGGCATCCATCAGTCGGCACATCGTGATGTAATAGGTGTAGAAGCGCAGTCCCACGTCCTGAATGTCGATGACCAGCACGTCGAACTTCTTCATCGAAGCCTCCGACGGCCGCTTCTCCTTCCCGTTGTACAGCGATAGGATGGGCACCCCCGTCTTGGCGTCTACCGACCCCGACACCTTTTCGCCGGCATCGGCATCGCCCCGAAAACCATGTTCGGGCGAGAAGATGGCCGTCACGTTCATCCCGCCTTCCACCAAGATGTCCAGCACGTGCTTGTCGCCCACCATGCCCGTATGGTTGGAGAATAGGGCTATCCGTCTGCCCTTCAGTAGCGGAAAATATTCGTCTGTTCGTTCGTCGCCGGGGATGACGCGGTCCGTCTGTGCCGCACAAGGCAGCACCGACAACCCCAGGACAACCAGCAGGGAGAGTATAAGAAGTCTTGGTCTCATGATTGGTAATGTTCGTACTTAATGTTGCAAATATACGCAAAGCAATGGAAAATGACGCCTGCTGTCGCAGAAATCGTGCGGAAGCAATGTGCTTGTAGTCGCCTCTGTGTTGTTGTCATGTTGCCACCCCCATGTCATGGCAACGTGAAAGGTTCGTGGGATGTTTTGCCGCTTTTGCTATGAAATTATGTCAAGAAATAGCTGCTTTGGGAGATATTTCTTATATTTGTGCCGTATATATCGGCACGGATGTATATTCATAAACGGATAAACGAACAAAATGATTCCCCACACTATGATGAGAATACTATTATTGGGACTATTTCTTTGCGGCATTGTGTTTGCCAGAGCCAACGGCAATACTGAAAACGATTCTATCTATACCCTCGATTACGTCACGAAAATTCACATGGTCTATCCCGACAGTGCTCTGCACGTGCTCGATGTCATAGACCAACGCCGTCCGCGGCAATCTTATCTTACCGACGTGCAGCGCAGTCTTATTTACTCAAGTTTGGGCGAAAGACATTTGGCACTGAAGTATGCCGAGCAAGCCTTGCAGAACGATTCGCTGCCCCGTAACTTCGACTATTATCAGCGGGCCATCCTCTGCGCCATCGATGCCTATAAACAGCTCGACAGATACGACCCTTGCATCGAGTTGCTGACCAAGGCAGTGACTTTTGCACGCGAGAGAGGCATCAAATCGCTTGAGACGCAATGCCTCTTCAATATCGGACTATGCTATTACGAACTGCGTCAGCCTGAGCAGGCTTACCGATATTTCAATCAGGCCATACAGATATGCGAAGAGATGGCGTCGGCCAATCCGGCTCCGAAGCCTTTCTTGTCCTACTATTATGGCGAACTCGTGGCTAACCTCAGCCGAGACGGACGCTACGAAGAAGCGCTGGAGGTGTGCCACAAGCGCAGCCTGCTCATTGAGGACATGAAGCAATACAAGGATTTCCCGGAAGGTTACATCGACCAACAGCTGGCCTACCTCAACATCAAGCAGGCCACGTTGCTGGCCAAGGTGGGCAGACTGACCGAAGCCGAAGCCGCTTTCCGTCGTTTCAACCAAACGGAAGCCTCGAAGGAACCGGACATGATGTATAACTCTACCCTTTACTATCTGGCCACCGACCAATATCACAAGGCCTTGGAAATCTGCTCTGTCTGCGAACCGGCCGACACCATTTCCGATGAATATGCCAACTGGCTCAGCTTGCAGTTCTTTGCTTACAAGGGACTGCATCAGTACGACCGTGCCTTGGATTGCGAAGAACGCAGAATTATGGTGAAAGACAGCCTCAATACCCGCGAGAAACAGAGCGAAATAGCCGAACTGACTACCCTATACCACGTGCAAGAACAGGAATGGAGCCTTCGCCAGAAGGACGAAGAATTGCGAGCTTCGGCCCAGTTGCGCAATTTCTTGCTTGTGACGCTTGTACTGCTTCTCATCATTTTCGCTGTCTATATACGTCATACCTTGGTGGTCAAGCAGAAGAACCGTGTCATGGCTGACCGACTGGACAGCCTGCTGAAGAGTGAGAAAGAGATAGACGACCTGCGTCAGGCGGATATTGCCAACGAACAGGCGTTGGTCGAGATGCGTCGGACGGGAAGTTGCGAATCTTTGTCCGACGAGCAGTTGTTCCGCTTCATCGACGGCTACATCCGGCGCGATAAGCCGTATCTGACTCCCGACTATTCCAAGCAGGATATGGCCGATCATTTCTCCGTCAGTGGCAATCGGTTGACGCAGGTGTTGCAGGATTATGCACAGGCCGATTTCGCTCCCTATTTGGCAGGTTTCCGGCTGAAACATGCGCTCAACCTGCTCAAGATACACCCCAACTATACTTTGGAGGCCATTGCCGAGAAATCGGGCTTCGGCACCATCCGTCAGTTCCAGCGCCTCTTTAAATCCACTTACGGAATGACGCTATCCGAGTATCGGAAGATAAAGCAGCAGATGGCTTAAACTGAATAAGCCGCTGCTCTTCCTATTATTTCCATAAGAACGTATTTTGCAAAAAAGGAATCCGCTCACCATCTATCAACAGATGATGAGCGGAGGATGGATTGCATACAGGTGGAAGGATAAGTATGCAGTGTATTTGTTTTGTTTGATGGATGAGTCGCTACTTGTTTCAAATCACACTGCAAGATTACGAAAATATAGGGAATGTATTGTCTCAAATCCGCAAATGTAGCTTCTCAAATACGCAAAACAGGCGACAGAAGGGCTTTTCGGCAGGGGTATATGTGTTTGTAGATTCTGCGGGAAAATGCCCGGAAAACATCTACAAAAGTGACATAATCGGCTTCAGAGTATGCTGAGGGAAGGGTTATTCTTGCGGAATGCTAGCACCCGATTGCTCTTTATCCGGGCGGCGGTCGCGAAATTCGTTGGGGGACATTTTTGTGTATTTTGTGAACAGACGATAAAAAGTGGCCCTTGAACTGAATCCGGATTGGAGCATGACTTCGGAGATGGGAAGCTCGGGTTGCTCGGAAAATAAGACGGCGGCGTGTTGCACGCGGTAGGAGTTGATGATGTCGTTGAGGCTCTTTCCTTCCGCATTCAGGCGTATGGCTTCGTTCAGGTAAGTGTGGTTGGTGTTGAGCATCTTGCAAATCATGGCTCGGTTGAGTTCGAGGTTTCGGTAGATTTGTTTCTCTACCATCAGGTCGATGAAGCGGTCGTAGAGGCGCTGGTCGGCGGTCATCAGGCTGCGTGCGTCGATGAGGGCGTCGGCAAGCGAAGTGGGCATTCCCTTGGTGTCCGGCTGTTGCGCGTGGGCATTGTTCAGTCGGGGGCGCACACGCAGGAAGTAGTAGAGCACACCACCGACGATGACCATCAGCAGCAGGACGTTGGCAAGGAGTGAAAGTTGCAGGTAGCTCATGTCCGTTGTTATTTATAGAAGTTCTTCTTGAACGCCTCCATTTCTTCGTTTCGTCCGCACACACAGCGGTTCCACCATGCCCGCCAGAAGCCTGTGCCGTAGCCGATGAGCTGAATAAAGGCTGCCGCGATGGAGTAGATGCCGATGCGCAGGCTGCGGTTCTGCACGGTCGAGTCGGCACATACCAGCAGGGCATACAGGGCGATGGGCGTCAGACTGAACAGGCAGACGGGCGAGCCTATCAGCAGCAGTGCCACGCCCAACGTGAACACGGCGGGCAACAGATGCACCAGCTTCAGCGATTCGGGGTACTTCTTGTACAGATTGATGCGGGCGATGCCCGAATTGTGTACCTGTTTGAAGAACTTCTTCAAGTCGGTACGGCGCTTGTGATACACCCATGCGTCGGGAAACAGTCGGCAGCGATACCCACCCTTGAAGATGCGGATGCTGAAATCAATGTCCTCGCCAAAGCGCATCCGCGAGAAGCCCCCCAAGGCCAGATAGACCTCGCGGCGCACGCCCATATTGAAACTACGCGGATAGAACTTGTCCATCTTCTTCTTGCCTCCACGGATGCCGCCCGTGGTGAAGAAAGAGGTCATGGAGTAGTTGATGGCTTTCTGTATGGGGGTGAAGGAAGCATGTGCACGGTCGGGTCCGCCGAAGGCGTCGGCTGGAGCTGTTTGCAGTTCCTGTTCCACGGCGGCCAGATAGCCGGGCGGCAGGATGCAGTCGGAGTCCAATATAATAAGGTATTCGCCGCGGCTGCGTTCTGCGCCGTAGTTGCGCGTCTGCCCGGGGCCGGAGTTCGGCTTGGTGTAGTAGTGCAGGTCGAGTGTGTGCTGATACTTTTCTGTTACCGCTTGGCAGGGGACGGACGATCCGTCTTCCACTACAATCACTTCAAAATCCTTCACCGTCTGCGTGGTGAGGCTTTGCAACAGTTCGTCCACTTCGTCGGGACGATTATATACGGGTATGATGACAGAGTATCGCATAGCGGGTTCCTTTTCTTTGATGCAGTTTATCTTGTGGCAAAGATAAACTATTCATTTCATTCTGGCAACATTCCTTGCATCAGCTCTATATATCCAGCGTGTTGGCGATATATTTCCAACGTGTCGGATCTATATATGCAGCACGCTGGCGCTATATTGCCAACATGCTCCGTATATAGCTCTAATGTGACAGTCTTTCTCCGTGAGAATCCGTTTGGTTATTCTCCTCGTCTTTAAAACAAGAATCCCCGCAAGCCGTGAAGAAATGGCTTGCGGGGATTCAGTATGGTTGATACAATCGGAGCTTTATGCCTTCACGCGGCTTACGTACGAACCGTCGCGCGTATCGATTTCAATTGTTTCGCCTTCGTTGATGAAGAGCGGTACACGTACCGTTGCACCCGATTCTACGGTAGCAGGCTTCAGCGTGTTGGTAGCTGTATCGCCTTTCAGACCTGGCTCGGTGTAGGTAATCTTCTGCTGTACCTTGATGGGCAGGTCGGCATAGAGTACGGTTTCAGTAGAAGCATCGGAAACGACATCTACAATCATGCCTTCGAGCAGGAAGTCAACACCGTTGATGAGGTCGTGAGCGATGGGAATTTGGTCGAAAGTCTCTTGGTTCATGAACTGGTAGTTGTCACCGTCGTTGTAGAGGTATTGGTGCGGGCGACGCTCTACGCGAACGTCTTCCAGCTTTTCACCGATGTTGAAGCGACGCTCCAGCACGTAGCCGTTTACCACGTCTTTCAGCTTGGTACGCATGAAAGTGTTACCTTTACCCGGCTTTACATGCAGAAAGTCGATGCAGAAATACAGCTTGCCGTCCATGCGGATGCAAGTTCCGATTTTAATGTCTTGGGCATTAATCATACTTATAGTCTTTAATATTATTATATTGGTATTTACTTCTTTAGTGCTGGTTTGCGGGTGCAAAAGTAATGGAATTCGGTAAAAAACACAAAAACTTTTGAGAGAAAATGAGTTATCTCTTGGTTATTTTGAAAAAAGTCTCTATTTTTGCAGCCCGAATTTGTGAGAATAATAACATAAAACAAGATACAAAAATGAAAAGAACATTTCAACCCTCTAACAGAAAGAGAAAAAACAAACACGGATTCCGTGAGAGAATGGCTACCGCCAATGGTCGCAGAGTATTGGCAGCACGTCGTGCCAAAGGCAGAAAGAAACTGACTGTTTCTGACGAATACAACGGAGTGAAGGCATAATAAGCCCCGTGTAGAAAGGCATAAAGAAGCCGCAATGAATAGCAAGTGCTGTTCGTTGCGGCTTTTTTGCTTTGCATGGTGGACTTTCTAGAAAATGGCGGTGGAGTATTCCGTGCCGATTTTATGTATATGCCCTAGTATTTCATTTTCTCTTTCCTTGGATGGCTTCTTGAATCCATTGATGTAGTTCCGTAAGAGAGTGGGATTGAGGCCTATTTGCTTGGCAAACTCAGACACATTGATTTCCTTGTGGGTGAGGAAGAACCTTTGTAGTTTGCTGGGTTCTGCATCTTCGTATTCAAAGCTTTCAAAACTAACATCTTCGTCCAATTTACGCCAGTGTATGCCAATGGTGCTTAAGGTGTATTCGTTGCGCTCTTGTTCGGTGGCTGTGCGCAGATGCGGATACCACAACAACGATTGGCGATAGATTCGTCCGTCATCACTCTTGCCGTAAAGGTAGTCACCTTCAAACCAAATTTCCTTAATCTTCATAATAATCTGCCTCCTTTCCAAAATATTTGTTCCAATGCCGGATAATGATGTCGCTGTTTTCGTCTATCATCATCTTTGTCTTTTTCAGGTCGTTGGCTTTAATGCCATGTTGCTCGTAAAATTCAAATTCTGTACCGTTCCACACGTATTTTGCATTTCCATCTTTCCCCACGACGTGTACGTGAGTCGGTTCATGCTCATGGCTGAAAAAGAAGAAAGAGAATCCGAAGGCTCTAAATATTTCCGGCATATTTCTATTTGTTTTGAGTTATGATACAAAGATAGGTATTGTTTTCGATACCAACAAATGGATGGGTAGAATATTTCCCCGAACTTATCGCCCCCTCTTCCTTTAATTCTTTCATCCTTTCACTCTTTAATTCTTCATAAATAACTATCTTTGCCCCAAATAACGCAAAGAATTATGACCATAAAAGGATTTTTTTCTTTTCAACAGAATAAGTTTTTCTGGCTGAACCTCTTGGCGATGGTGATAGTCGTGGCCGGAGTGATATATGGCGTGCTGAAAGGGCTGGATGCTTACACCCGTCACGGTGAAGCGGTGGTGGTGCCCGACGTAAAGGGCATGAGAGTGGGCGAGGCTGAAAGAATCTTCCGCAATCGTGGCCTATCGTGTGTAGTGGCCGACTCTACGTATGTCAAGAATCTGACAGCCGGATGCATCTTGGAATATAGCCCTTCTGCGGGGCAGAAGGTGAAGGAAGGACGTATTGTCTATCTGACCATCAATACATTGGCCATTCCCCGCTGTGCCGTGCCCGATGTGGCCGACAACAGTTCGCTTCGTCAGGCGGAGGCCCGTCTGCTTGCTGCCGGTTTCCGCTTGGTGGAGATAGAACAGATAGCGGGCGAGAAAGACTGGGTATATGGCGTGAAATACAAAGGCAGATTGTTGGAGCAGGACGAGCAGGTGCCGGTGGGCTCTTCGTTGGTCATTGTGGTTGGCAATGGCGAAGATGAACTGTTGCCCGATTCCCTTATGTCCGTCGAAGGCATGACACCGCGAAGCATAAGGGAAGAAGACAAAGGGGTGGTGCCTACCGAGAAGCATGTCTCTTCCGACAGCAGCGATGACCCTTGGTTCTAGAAAAGAGGGCAAGGTGATGGCGAGAACTCCAAGAACTCAAAAAAACAGAAAAACTCAAGAACTCACATGATAGACGACGATGATATAGTGAACGATGACCTTGACGACATTGAACCGGTCGGTGAGGAGGCACAGCTCTACGAGCACTTCCGTGTGGTGGTGGACAAGGGGCAGGAGATGATTCGTGTAGATAAATACCTGTTCGACCGCATCACCAATGCCTCGCGCAACCGCATACAGAAGGCCGCCGATGCCGGCTTCGTCATGGCCAACGGCAAACCGGTGAAGAGTAGCTACAAGGTGAAGCCGCTGGATGTCATTACCGTCATGATGGACCGTCCGCGATACGAGAACGAAGTCATCCCCGAAGATATTCCCCTGAACATCGTCTATGAAGACAAGTACCTGATGGTGGTGAACAAGCCGCCGGGTCTCGTGGTACACCCCGGACATGGCAACTACCGTGGTACGCTGGTCAACGCCATTGCCTGGCACATGAAGGACATCCCTGACTACGACGCCAACGACCCGCACGTTGGATTGGTGCACCGCATTGACAAGGATACTTCCGGCCTGCTGGTCATTGCCAAGACCCCCGATGCCAAGACCAACTTGGGCAACCAATTCTTCAACAAGACCACCAAACGCCGCTACCGTGCCCTCGTTTGGGGCAACGTGGAGCAGGACGAAGGTACCATCGTGGGCAACATCGGGCGCAACCCCAAGGACCGTATGCAGATGGCCGTCCTGCCCGACGACCAAGGCAAACATGCCATCACCCACTATCGTGTGCTCGAACGGCTGGGCTACGTCACCCTCGTGGAGTGTATCCTTGAGACCGGACGTACGCATCAGATACGTGTGCACATGAAGCACATCGGGCACATACTCTTCAACGATGAGCGGTATGGAGGTCATGAGATATTGAAAGGTACACATTTTGCCAAATATAAACAGTTTGTAAACAATTGCTTCGAAGTCTGTCCTCGGCAGGCCCTGCACGCCATGACACTGGGCTTTGTGCATCCCGCCACCGGCGAGGAAATGTACTTCACTTCCGAGTTGCCCGACGACATGGCCCGGCTGATAGACAAATGGAGAGGCTACATCAGTAACAGAGATTTAGAATGAAACGTACGATTGCCATTGTGGGCGGAGGCGACACCTCCGAGTACCACGTTTCCTTGCGCAGTGCGCAGGGCATCTACTCCTTCATCGACAAGGAGAAGTACACCTTATATATAGTAGAGATGCACGGGCTGGACTGGCACGTGCAGCTTCCCGACGGCACCAAGACACCCGTTGACCGCAACGACTTCAGCTTTGTGCTGAACGGACAGAAGACAACTTTCGACTTTGCCTACATCACCATACACGGCACTCCGGGCGAGGACGGACGTTTGCAGGGATATTTCGATATGTTGCACATCCCTTATTCCTGTTGCGGCGTATTGGCGGCTTCGCTCACTTACGACAAGTTTGCCTGCAACCAATTCCTGAAGGGTTTCGGTGTCCGCATAGCCGATTCCATCTTGTTGCGTGGCGGACAGACCATTGCAGATGAAGATGTGCTGGAGAAAATCGGTTTGCCTTGTTTCATCAAGCCCAGTCTCGGAGGATCCAGCTTTGGAGTGACCAAGGTGAAAACCCGCGAACAGATACAGCCCGCCATTGCCAAAGCTTTTGAAGAGGCACAGGAGGTGCTGATAGAAGCTTTCATGGAGGGTACTGAACTGACTTGCGGTTGCTACAAGACACGTACGAAGTCCGTCGTCTTCCCCGTTACCGAGGTTGTCAGCCACAACGAATACTTCGACTACGAGGCCAAGTACAACGGTGAGTCGGATGAGATTACTCCTGCCCGCATTTCCGAAGAACTGAGCGACCGTGTGCAGAAGCTCACCTTGGCTATCTACGACATACTGGGTGCGCAGGGCCTTATCCGTGTGGACTACATCGTCACTGCCGGTGAGAAAATCAATCTGCTGGAAGTGAACACCACGCCCGGCATGACGACTGCCAGCTTCATCCCCCAGCAGGTGCGTGCCGCCGGACTGGACATCAAGGATGTGATGACGGACATCATTGAGAATAAATTCCTTCTTTAATGAAGAATGAAAAATGAAGAATGGGCTGGCGCTTGTCAGCGTCATCTGCGTTCTTCTTCTAAATAACTAAAAAATAAAGATTATGACTGAGTTTGACGAAATCCGCCCTTATCACGACAGTGAGTTGCCTCAAATCTATGAGGAACTGATTGCCGACCCGGCTTTCCAACAGGCTGTTAGTGTCGTTATGCCGGGAGTGCCCTTTGCCGCCATTGCACAGCAAATGCGTGCCTGCAAGACCAAGCTCGACTTTCAGAAGACTTTCTGCTACGGACTGCTGAAGAAGCTTATGAAAGATGCTACCGACGGAGTTACGCTGGACCATACCGCTCTGACGGACAAGCAACGGGCCTATACCTATATGTCCAATCATCGCGACATCGTACTAGACTCCGGCTTCCTCTCCGTCCTGCTGATTGACTTGGGACTGGATACGGTAGAAATTGCCATTGGCGACAACCTGCTGATTTATCCTTGGATTAAGAAATTGGTGCGCGTCAACAAGTCTTTCATCGTGCAGCGCGGACTGTCCATGCGTCAGATATTGGAGTCGTCGGCACGTATGTCGCGCTATATGCACTACACCATCGGCGAGAAGAATCAGTCCATCTGGATTGCCCAACGCGAAGGTCGCGCCAAGGATTCCAACGACCGCACGCAGGACAGTGTGCTCAAGATGCTGGCCATGGGTGGCGAAGGTCACATCATCGACCGCTTGCAGGAACTGAACATTGCCCCCCTCTCCATTTCCTACGAGTACGACCCTTGCGATTACCTCAAGGCGCAGGAGTTTCAGCAGAAGCGTGACATCCCCGGTTTCAAGAAATCGACTGCTGATGACCTGCTGAATATGCAGACTGGCATCTTTGGTTATAAGGGGCGTGTACACTTCCATGTGGCTCCCTGCATCAACGATGCTCTTGCTACCCTCGACCGCTCTTTGCCCAAGCCCGAACTCTTTGCCCGCATTTCTTCGCTGGTAGATAGCAGAATCCATGCTAATTACCGTATGTACCCCAACAACTACGTGGCTCATGACCTGCTGTCGGGTACCGAAGCTTTTGCTGCCAACTATACGCCCGAAGACAGGGCACGCTTCGAAGCCTACCTCAATGCTCAGTTGGAGCGCATCACCTTGCCCGACAAGGATGTGCCTTTCCTGCGTGAGCGGTTGCTCACGATGTATGCCAACCCGCTGAACAATTACTTGGAGGCAAGCGGTGTCTGATGTACAGCTTCCGGCTATCAAAAGGAAACATACGAACCGATAATGAAATACGATTATGAGTAAATATTACAGTCTGCCCTTCTGCGTCCTGCTGTTGAGTTTGCTGTCCATGCTGACTTCCTGTGGCGACGACGATTACTACTATCCTTCCGTGAAGCTGGAATTCCTTACGGCTTATTCCGGTTCCGACGGTACGTTTACTTCTATACTGACGGACGAGGGAGACACTTACGCCGTGGCAACCGATGCCTCGGGCACCGTAGTAACCCCCGACTCCATTGTGCGCATAGTGAGTTACTACGAGGTGCAGACCGATGATGCCGGTGCGGTGGAAGGCGTCAAACTGTACTCACTGGCGAAAGCCATTGCTCCTATTCCACAGACGGCCGATAAGTTTGAAGACGGTGTGGAAACAGCTCCTGCCAGCATCCGTAGTATTTGGTTGGGCTATAACTACCTGAACATCTTGCTTGGCGTGAAGCAGCAAGGCACCCATACGCTGCACTTCGTGGAGGATGAAGTGACTACTGACGACGACGGTCAGCCTGTTGTCAGCCTGCTTCTTTATCATGGTGTCACCAGCGAAGTGGAGGACTACACCAAGACGGCTTACCTCTCTGTCCCCTTGCAGCAGTATGCCACCGACGGAGTGGAGAAAGTCACCATTCGCTTCACGCTTTACACGGACGATGATGAGACTTCTACGCACGAGTTCACATATACGCCATCGAAATAACCTCAATATTGAAATCTAAAATCTGAAATTTTATCATGAAATACTTTTTTGCCAGTCTTTGTGTTTGTTTCTCCAGCTTGTTCTCCTGTCAGCAGAAGGGCGGTGATTTCCAGTCGATGACGGTGGCTGATTTTGCAGCCTTCATAGCCGACCCCGATGTGCAGCGCTTGGATGTCCGTACCGTAGCCGAATATTCTGAAGGCCATATTGCCGGTAGCATCAACATCAATGTGATGGATGACGAATTTGCGTCTATGGCCGATTCCACACTTCAGAAGGAGCGTCCTGTTGCTCTGTACTGCCGCAGTGGCAAGCGTAGCAAGCAAGCGGCTTCCATCTTGAGCAAGCGCGGTTACAAGGTGTACGAACTGGACAAAGGTTTCCTGGGTTGGACAGAAGCTGGCGAAGCAATAGAAAAGTAATAGCCGGCCTGTAAGGAACATGAAATGTACTGTGGAGAACGTATCCACAACTCGTCACAGTGAATCTATTGGATACAAATAGAGCGGATTAGGCGGAATTAATTTATCCGCTTCGTCCGCTCTATTCGTTTTTTATCTTACTGCTTTTATCTTACAAGCTCTCCACCAGTCTCTTCAGCACCACTGTGGCCGAAATCTCGCGGTTGGCGGCTTCGGGTATTACGATGGACTGCGGGCTTTCGATGACGTCGTCCGTCACAATCATGTTGCGGCGCACGGGCAGACAGTGCATGAAGTAAGCATTGTTGGTGACAGCCATCTGACGGTCGCTGACGGTCCAGGCGCGGTCCTTGCTCAGTATCTGACCGTAGTTGTCGCCGGTGTAGGCTGCCCAGTTCTTGGCATATACAAAGTCGGCACCTTCGAAGGCTTTCATTTGGTCGTATTCCACACGGGCATTGCCTACGAACTTCGGGTCGAGCTCGTAGCCTTCGGGATGGGTGATGACGAAGTCATAATCCGTGGCGTTCATCCACTCGGCAAAGGAGTTGGGCACAGCTTGCGGCAGTGGGCGCGGATGCGGAGCCCAAGTCATTACAATCTTCGGGCGAGCCGTTTTCTTATATTCCTCAATTGTGATGAGGTCGGCAAAGCTTTGCAGCGGATGGCGCGTAGCGGCCTCCATCGAGAATACGGGGCGACCGGAATATTGGATGAACTGATTCAGAATCACTTCGTTGTAGTCGTAGTCACGGTTCTCGAAGCGGGCAAACGAGCGAACACCGATAACGTCGCAGTAGCAGCCCATGACGGGGATGGCTTCCAGCAAATGCTCGGGCTTGTCGCCGTCCATGATGACACCGCGTTCAGTCTCCAGCTTCCAAGCACCTTGGTTGATGTCGAGCACGATGACGTTCATACCCAGATTCAAAGCAGCCTTCTGCGTGCTGAGGCGAGTGCGTAGGCTGGAGTTGAAGAAAATCATCATCAACGTCTTGTTGCGCCCCAACTCTACATATTTAAAACGGTCTTTCTTTATCTCAAATGCTTCGTCCAGTGCAGTCTTCAGATTGCCGATGTCCTGCACACAAGTAAAATTCTTCATATCTTTTTGAGTTTTGAGTTTTTTAATTCTATGCTTCCCTTATTTGTCCATTCCCTTCAATAATCCATTTATACGTCGTTATTTCCTCCAATGCCATGGGACCGCGGGCGTGCAACTTCTGGGTACTGATGCCTATCTCTGCTCCTAAGCCGAACTGTGCACCGTCGGTGAACGAGGTGGGGGCATTGACATAGACGCAAGCGGCATCTACATCGCGGCAGAAGCCTTCGGCACGCAGAGGGTCTTCGGTGACGATGCATTCGCTGTGCTTGGAGCCATACTTGCGGATGTGGTCCAGAGCTTCTCGGATGGTATCTACCGTCTTGATGGCCATTTTATAGTCGAGGAACTCCGTACCGTAGTCTTCCAGCGTGGCTTGCTTCAGCAACGGGGCGGGATAGTGACCGTGCAGTGCAGCGTATGCAGGCGCATCGGCATAGATGATGACATGGCTGGCTTGCAAAGGTTCGCACAGAGCCGGCAAGTCTGCCAAGCGGTCGGAGTCGATAAGCACGCAGTCCAAGGCATTGCACACGCTGACGCGGCGCGTCTTGGCATTGTTGATGATGGCGGCACCCTTCTTCACGTCGCCATAATGGTCGAAGTAGGTATGGCAGATGCCTGCACCGGTCTCAATGACGGGTATCGTGGCATTCTGGCGTACAAAGTTGATGAGGTTACTGCTGCCTCGTGGAATCAGCAGGTCCACATATCCGTTGGCATGAAGCAGCTCAGCAGTTGCTTCGCGGTCGGCAGGCAACAGTTCTACCACGTGCGTATTCACTTGGAAGTGCTTCAGTACATCGTGAATGACGCTGACGATGGCCCGGTTGGAGCAGTCGGCATCGCTTCCGCCCTTCAGTATGCAGGCATTGCCGCTCTTTAGGCAGAGGGAGAATACGTCGAAGCTCACGTTGGGGCGTGCTTCGTAGATGATGCCGATGACACCGAAGGGCACGCTGACACGCTTAATCTTCAGTCCGTTGGGCAGAACGTTCTCTTTCAATGTGCGTCCCAGCGGAGAGGGTAGGCTGGCTACCTTGCGTGTATCGGCGGCAATGCCTTGCAGACGGGCTTCGGTCAGCTTTAGGCGGTCGTATTTGGAGTTGGACGGGTCCATGCGTTTCAGATCCTTCTCGTTCTCGGACAAGATGAAGTCCTTGTTGGCAATGGCTGCATCGGCCACGGCCAGCAGAATCTCGTTGATTTCCGCATCGGTCAGTGCCAGCAGCTCGCGGCTCGCCTCTTGCACGTCGGCAAATGTATTATTCAGATTCATTATTTTGTGGTTTTAAGGATTTTCGGGACAAATGTAGTGATTTATGGCTTGCAATGTACCTTATATATAGAAGTATTCTGTCTGAAAATTCAAACCAAGCCTATTCTACGGGTCGTTTTACTCTATATACAGGTAGTCGTAGTGCACTACTGGCTTCTTGCCATGCTTGCCCATTTCCTCGCGTGCCTGCGAGGAGTCGCAGTTGGCTTTCCCTACACCGATGGGTCGTCCTTCGGAGTCGATGATGCGTACGATGTCGTCCTTCTCGAACTCACCCTCGATGGCTGTGATGCCTACGGGCAGAATACTGGCAGCCTTGTCCGAAGCCAATATCTGCGTGGCGCGTTCGTTGATGTGCAGTTCGCCTTTGGCAAATCCTTCGCTGTGGGCAATCCACTTCTTCACGCTCGATACCGGTTGGGGGGAGGGGACGAAGCGGG
>JAUNJD010000137.1 GCA_030523205.1 Bacteroides sp. | reverse complement strand
TATGAAACTATATCCTGCCAAGCAGCACGGTCAGCCCGTGCAGCGCATCTGCCGTATGCTGGAGTTGCGCGATGACCCGGAATTGATAGCCGAATATCGTCGTCGGCATAGTCGTGAAGCCATTTGGCCGGAGATACCTGCCGGTATTCGTGAGGTAGGTATCTTGGAGATGGAAATCTACCTACTGGACACACAGCTATTCATGATTGTAGAAGTGCCCGTCGGCTTCGACTGGGACGCTGCTATGGAGAAGCTGGCCGGTCTGCCCCGTCAACAAGAGTGGGAGGACTATATGGCTATCTTCCAGCTTGTGAAGCCCGGCTCTACTGCTGCCGAGAAGTGGAGACCGATGGAACGCATCTTCCATCTGTACGAGTAGCCCGACGGAGCCGATACATTCGGCACGTGCATATATAGTTCAGGCACGGATGACACGGAAACACGGAGCATATAATTAATCCGTGGGAATCCCGTGTAATCCGTGCTTGGATTATTTTTATAGCATCGGACAACCCCAAAAAAGGGCAGTGCATCCTATTACTGATGCAACTGTCCTGCCGCCTTCAAGTAAGCGATGTAGTTCAGGTAAAGCTGAAAGCTGGCATCCACCTTCGTCTCGTAGGCTTGCTGCCACAAGGTCTGTGCCTCCAAGTGGTCGGATAGCGTTTCCAGTCCCACTTCGTATTGGCTCTTGCTGATGCGCATATTCTCTTCGGCTTGCGTGAGCGAACGTTCGGCCAACTCACTTTCCAAGCGAGCCTCATCAAGATTGTTGGCAGCCTGCGTCAGCTCCAGCAACATCTGCTCGTTCAGGTTCTCCTGTTGCAGACGTGTTTGTTCCAGCTTGGCCTTGGCGGCACGTACCTTGTTGCTGCGTTCGCCAAAGTGGTAGATAGGAATGCTGACGTTCAAGAAAACGGAGAAGGCACCTTTGTCAAATAGGGTCTCGTCGTTGATTTCCAATCCATGTACGTAGTTATAAGAGCCTTTGATGCCCACTTGCGGCAAGAGTTCGCTACGGTTCAGCCGTACCTGCTGCTTGGCAATGGCTACCTGTTTGTTCAGTATGGCATACTCGGGACGTGAGCTGATGTCTGAGCTTTGCAGATTCAGACCATCTTCCACTTCGGGCAGCTTGTCGCTCACCCGTATCTCGGTGGTCAGCGGTTTGCCGATGAGGTGGCAGAGGTTCATTGTGGCAAGGCGGAGGGCATTCTCGGCTTTGCGCACGTTCAGCTCACCTTCGTTCAGTTTCACCTGCACCTTCAGCACATCGTTTTGAGGCTTCAAGCCATGCTTGTGGGCACTCTGAACGTTTTTCATCAGTTCGGTGAGCAAGGCATGGTAGGTGATGGCCACCTTCCGCATCTCGCCGGCCTTTATCACACCGGCATAGGCTTGGTCGGTCTTGAGGATGACCTCAGTGGCAGTCAACGTTTCATTCACTTGCGCCATCTCCTTACCCAAGACGGACATCTTGTAAGCCGCACGAATCTTGCCGCCCATGTAGAGCGGTTGCTCTATCTGTACGCCACCCATATAGACGGTACCTATCTTGTAGTTCAAGTCAAGGCCGGGGAAATAGGCAAAGCCACCGTTGGCGGCATATTGCCCCGTGGCAGCATCGAGTGCGTAGGTAGGCAGGTTGCCGCCCGCTATGCCGAAGTTGCCATCGCCCGTGCTGTAAAGCCCCGTGCCGTTGGCCGTCAGGTTAGGGAAGAAGTTTCCTTTATAACTTTTCATGGTGTAGTGGGCACTCTCCGTCTGTCGGATGGAGGCAGCCATCTCCTTGTTGTAAGTCAACGCCATTTCGCGGCATTGCTCCAAGGTCAATTCCTCCTGAGCCGAAACGGATAGGGAGAGAAGGAGGAAGAGGGGAAGTATGTATCTTTTCATATCTTATTTCTTTTCATTCTTAATGTGGAAAAACAATGCATACAGCACCGGTATGAACAGCAGCGTGATGAGCGTACCAAACAGCAATCCGCCCATGATAGATGCTGCCAACGAACCAAACATGGCATCGGACAGCAACGGTATCATGCCGAGGATGGTGGTCAGTGAAGCCATCATCACAGGGCGCAGACGGCTCTGCGCACTATCTACCAAGGCGGTGATAGGCTCTATGCCTTCGTTCAGTTGCAGGGTGATTTCATCCATCAGCACAATGCCGTTCTTGATAATCATGCCTATCAATCCCAACGTACCGACAATGGCCACGAAGTTGAACGTCTTGCCCGTGAGCAACATGACGGCTACCACACCCACAATGACCAACGGGATGCTACAAAAGATGATGAGCGGCTTCCGATAGTCCTTGAACAGCATGATAAGGATGGCAATCATCAGGATAATGGCCAACGGGAAGTTCTTGAACAGATACTTCATCGATTGGTCGCTGGCATATTTCTCGCCTTGCCAGTCTAAGCTATAACCTTCGGGTAGTTGGATTTGCTCTATCCGTGTGGCAATGGCTTGCCGGGCTTTTTCCGTCTCAATGCCGGGAGCAGGTGAGCACTGCATACGCAGGCTGCGCTGCCCGTTGAAGCGGGGCACTACGGGGTCTTCCCAACGAATATCTACGCTCTTGCTGATTTGCTTCAGCGGTGTGCTGCCCATGAGGCTCTCCACCAAGTCTTCCTTGCTAAGCATACCCGATTGTAGCTTCACCATGTTCTCCTCGGTCAGCAGTCCATTCAGCGAGGGGAGGGAGGAGAATACCTGCGTATTGCCCAAGTCCTCGATGGCTTCCCCCTTCTCGTCTAAGCATTTCAGATAAATATTATTGCGGTGGATGCCCTCGTGGAACGAGCCGATGGGAATGCCTCCCGTGGCCGTGAGCAAGGACAGGCTGACATCGCTTCGGCTCAAACCCAACGCGCGGGCGGCAGGCTGGTCGTACTCGATGGTCAGCACGGGTATCTGCGGATCCCAGTTGCTGGTGATGAGGCAGACCTCCGGAGTGCTCTCCATGATGCGGCGGATGCTGTCGGCATATTGATGCAGCACGGCAGGGTCGGGTCCCAGCAGTTGAGCCTCGATAGGATACTTCTTGTACATCAGGTTGTAGCGTTTCACCTTGACGTAGGCATCGGGATAGTGGGCAGTCAGATAGTCCTGAATCTCGTCCATGTTATCTACCAAGTCCTCGGGGGAGGTAAAGTCAATAATCAGCTCACCGTAAGCCAACGACGGATTAGCGATGCTACGCACCAGGTTGTAGCGTCCCGGTGTGCCTCCTACGGAAGCGGTGATATGAGTTACCTCCTCACGAGTCTTCAGATAAGCCTCAATTTCCTTCAAATCCTGCTCCACGCGGGTGTAATTGTTGCCTTCGGGCAGCTTGTATTCCATGTAGAGTTGGTTGTAGACCATGTCGGGGAAGAATCCTTGGTTCATGAACTGATAGCCGAATGCCGACAGTGCCAGCAATACCACCATGGCGATAACGAAAGTCCACCGATGAGCCAAACCGAAGTGCAGGCAAGTGCGCAGCATGGCATAGTATTTTCCTTTGTATTCGCGTCGGCCCGAGGCACTTTGCTCCACTTTGGGATGAAGTCGGCGGTTGGCCATGAGGGGCACGTGCAGCAGGGCCATTACCCAACTGAGCAGCAGGGAGACAGCCAGCACGATGAAGAGGTCGCGCGTGTAGAGGCCGGTTGTGTCGGGCGATAAGAAGATGGGCAGAAAGGCAATGATGGCGATAAGTGTAGCCCCCAGCAGAGGCATGGCCGTCTGACGCCCGATGGCTGTCATGGCCTCCATCCGTTCTTTGCCCGCCTTGAGGTCCACCAAGATGCCGTCGATAATCACAATCGCATTATCTACCAGCATACCCATGGCCAGCACGAATGCCGCCAACGACACGCGCTGCATGGTTCCGTCCATCGATTGCAGGAAGAGGAACGAACCAAAGACCGTGACCACCAAACTGATGCCGATGATGACACCGCTCTTGAAGCCCATGGCCAACATCAGAATCAGCACCACGATGACAACCGATTCTATCAGATTGATGATAAACGTACCCAATGAATCGCCTACGCGATCGGGCTGATAGAATACCTTATGACATTCCACACCGGCCGGCAGGCGCGTTTCGTGCAGTTGCTCCAGCTTGGCTTCTACGGCGCTGCCCACTTTCACGATGTCCGTACCACTGGAAGCCGCAATCAAGATGCCGATGGCACGGTTGCCGTCGTAGAACATTTCGTTGCGCGTGGGATCTTCGTATCCCTTCTCAATGCGGGCGATGTCGCGCAGGCGCAGTTGGTCGTCGTCGTGTCCTTGTATCAGCATATTGGCTATGTCCTCTACTGTCTTGAACTTATCGTTCACGGTGACGCGGATGCGGTTGTCGCCATTCTTGTAGTAGCCGCTATAAGTGGTTTGGTTCTGTCCGTTGAGGGTGGCCAATACTTCGGCGGCTTTCACGCCCAGATTGGCCATGCGGTCTTGCAGGAGGGAGATGTTGATGCACTCGGCACGTTCGCCATAGAGGTTGACGCGGTCCACTCCGTCTAGTTCGATGACTTCCCGTTTGATGAGTTCTGCATAGTCCGACAGTTCACGGTCGCTGAGGCCATCGCCCGTCAGTGCATAGAACATACCATATACGTTGCCGAAGTCATCCTCCACCATCGGTGTGCCTGCTCCGTCGGGCAGGGAAGCGCGTGCATCGTTCACCTTGCGCCGCAGCATATCCCAGCATTGCTCCACTTCGTTGTCCTTCACGGTACTCAGCAGTTCCACTTGTATCAGCGAGAGGTCGTTGTAGGAGTAGCTCTCAATGTTGTTTACATTGCCCATGCTGCGTATTTCCTTCTCCAGCACGTCGGTCACTTCCAGTTCTACCTGATGAGCCGACGCACCCGGATAGGTGGTGGCCACCATTGCCATTTTCACTTTTATTTCGGGGTCTTCCAGCTTGCTCATCTGATAGCACGACAATGCACCGCCTACCACGAGCACGGCTATCAGGAAGTAAACCAGATTCTTATTTTGGAATGCCCATTTACTGATGTCCATAGATTGGAATTTTAAATTTTAAATTCTAAGTTTAAATTTTAATTTCACATCAATCCACCCACGTTGGTCTTGCTCACGGCAGGCAGGGGAGTGACTTGCTCTCCGTCTTCAATGTGGTGTACGCCCGACGATACGATTTGTTCTCCCGGTTGCAGTTGGTCGGAAGTGATGATGCACCGTCCGTTGTTCTGCAAGCTTTCCATGCTCACTTCCCGACTGCGTACGGTATTGTCTGCGGGGTTATAGACGAAGACGTAGGTCTTCTCGTCTTTCTGAAGGATGGAAGTGCTGGGCACAGACAACTGACCCGATTGCTCCGTATTGCAGAAGATGGTGACCATCGTGTTCATGCCGGGCGAGGGCAGAGGTTGCCCATCGGTCACCAACTGAAGGCGCATGGTATATAGCTGATTGGCGTTGGCCTTGGGTGTCACGCTGATGAACTTCAGCGGATAGACCTTGCCCGGATAGATGTCGAAGGTGCAATGATAGTTGGCGAACTGTCCTCGGCGGATGTACTCGGATGCGGGCAGGTTAATCTCTACCTCGGGTGTTCCGCTGCTGACCATCGAAATGACGGGCATTCCGGCGCCTATCGTTTCGTGGGCTTCGAACAGCCGTTTCTGCACATATCCGTTGAAGGGAGCATAAAGACGGGTGTATTCCAGTTGGTCTTTGTGGTGCTGACGCTTGGCCGTGATTTGTTTCAGGCCATACACAGCTTTGTCGTTGGCATTGGGGGTTGTCCCATTTTCCTTATAAAGAGCCATGACGCGCTCCGCCTCCGCCTTTATCTGCTGATACTCGGCTTCGGTGGCATCCAGCTGAATCTGATAGTCGGTAGGGTCCAGTTCGGCTAGCAGTTGTCCTTGACTGACCCGTGCGCCGTCTTCCACATATATCTTCTGTATGGTTCCGCTTACACGGAATGCCAGATTGACATCTTGCGCTGCCTTCACCTTGCCCGGATATTGCAGGGTGGTCTGTGCGCCGGCAGAAAGTACCGTGTCTATTTTCACCGTTTTAAACTCCTTGCTTTCTTTCACGTTTCCGCTGCAAGAGGCAAGCAATAGCAGGAAGATTCCTGCCGGGATGCAATAAAAATGTTTCATATTACTTATGTTTTGGTTTATTTCTCCTTTAATCTTTATTTCTTACGCTTTCTTTTGTGTGTTCTAAATTCCTATTTTTCAGATGCAAAGTTATTTGTTTGGTATTGACCTAAAAAGGTTGATATGAATTGTCTTTTGTTCTGTTTGTCGGATTGCTTTGCCAATCCTTTAGTCTGCCGGAAACAAAAATGGCCGCCCGTTTCTTTCAAACGGACGGCCATCCAACACTAACTATCAATTAACTTACTTTACGTCTATGAACTTTTTGGCTTTTTCCTTTTCCTGTTCAGTGTATTTCGGAAGCTCGATGTTCAGTACGCCGTTCTCCACATGGGCAGAAATCTTTTCCTTGTCCACATCTTCGGGCAGAATCATGGTCTGTTGGAACTTCGAGTACGAGAATTCGCGACGCAAGTAGCGTCCTTCCTTCTTGTTGTCCTTGTTGTTCTCTTCCTTGCTTTCAGTCTTCTTTTCCATGCTGATGACGAGGTTGCTGTCTTCATCGATGTGTACGTTGAAGTCTTCCTTCGTCATGCCCGGAGCGGCAAGCTCCACTTTATATGCATTTTCTGTTTCAAATACATTGATAGCAGGAGCGGTGGCATTTGCTTTTGCCATCCAATCGTTATCAAAAAAGTCATTAAAGATACTCGGTATCCAATTTTGATTTCTTCTTACAGGCATCATAGTTATAATCTCCTATTTTTTAGTTCTTAAGTCCTTGAGCTTTTAAGTTCTTTAGTTCTTAATTTCTCAAGTTCCTAAGTTTTTAAGTTAAACAATCAATTTACTTCTGAACTCCGGTTCTTGAACCGTCGTTCGCCAAGTATATTGCAAAGCCTGTGCCAATAGGATTTTGCTTACTATTTTGACTATTTGTCAGTGCTTGACTGACTTATTTGCCTGTTTTCTGCCAATATACTGACAAAATTTACAGATATTGATAGATTTTCAAACTAATTTAAATCTCATCCTCCAACGCTTAGTGGCTTCATCCCAATCGTGGCTGATGATTTTGAAGGTACCCACCTCCGAAGTGTTGCCCACGTGCGTGCCGATGCAAAGGCATTCGTCGTAGTCGCCCACCTTGACGATGCGCACCGTCTCAGAAGCATCCTCGGGCAGGCGCTTCAAGTCGAATCGTCCGCGGGCTTCCTCTTGCGTGATGAATTCGGTGGTCACGGGCAGATGACGGGCAATGACCTCGTTCACCGTTTCCTCCAGCCTCCGTACTTCTTCTTCCGTAGGTGCTTGTTCCAACTGATAGTCCAGTTTGCTTTTCTTCCGTTCGATGTGTGCCGATACTGAGCGTCCACAGCCAAAAAGGTTTATCATGGCGCGGTTCACGATGTGTTCGCACGTGTGCATCGGCGGATATTCTTGTTTGTTATGCTCGTTGAGCTGTATTTCCTGTTCCATATTTCTTATTAGTAAATTCAACAATTGAGTGCAAATATAGTTGATATATCTCTTAAATCGTATAAAGGCCGTGTCGTAATTCTGTATTTTGGGTGCCTGATGTTCTTTTTTCGGAACATAAATAAAGAAAAACAGAAAATGATTTGTGAATTTAAAATAATGAATGTAAATTTGGAATTTATTTTTAATGCTGTTATTACCAAATCCTTAGAGAAGGGGAATCCTCTTGCGATAGGTGTATTGTCAGCCGAAACCGGAACAAGAATTTTATCTAATACTTAAAACTTAATTTTTATGATTGTTATTATTATCCAATTGATGGTTGTGTTGCTGGCACTGTATGTGGGCGCACGCTATGGAAGTTTGGCATTGGGTGCCATCTCTGGTATCGGACTTGCTGTTCTTGTGTTTGGTTTCGGACTTCGTCCCGGTACTCCTCCTACTGACGTGATTTATATCATCATTGCGGCTGTGACGTGCGCCGGAATCATGCAAGCCTCGGGCGGTATGGATTGGCTGATTCAGTTGGCTGAAAAATTGCTGCGCAAGCATCCGGACCGCATCACCTTCCTGGCTCCGCTGTGTACCTTCTTGCTCACGGTGCTGGTAGGCACAGGCCATGTGGTCTATACGCTGATGCCCATTATCTGTGACATTGCACTGAAAAAAGGCATTCGTCCGGAACGCCCTTGCGGTGTGGCCTCCATTGCTTCACAGGTGGGTATCACCTGTTCGCCCATTGCAGCGGCTGTGGTTGCGTTCGTATCCATTTCCAACGCCAACGGTTTTGACGTCACCATTCCGCAAGTGCTGTGCGTCACTATCCCGTCATGTTTGGTCGGACTGATGTGTGCCGCTGCTTGTTCGTACAAGCGCGGACTCGACCTTGACAAAGACCCCGCTTTCCAGAAAAGAATAGCCGACCCCGAAGGATATAAATATGTATATGGCAGTTCGGCCACCACGCTCGACAAGGAGATACCCGCCGAAGCCAAGCGTGCCGTCTACATCTTCCTTGTAGCCTTGGTCGTGATTGTCATTTTCGCCGCATTCCAGAATCTATTGCCCACTTATAGCCATGTGAGGGCAGTACCCGGAGCAGAGGACATTGACCTCGGAGTAGGTGTTGCATTCTCTTTGTCCGCCGATATGCTGGTAAAGGCCAAGGAAGTGGTGCCGGGAATGACCGAAGAATTCCAAAAGCCACTGGCCATGAACCTTGTCATCCAGATTGTCATGATTACTGCCGCCGCACTGATGATTATCTTCTGCAAGGCGTCGCCCAAGAAGGCTGTTGCTGGTGCCGTATGGCAGAGCGGAATGGTGGCCGTGGTAGCCATTTACGGTATCGCATGGCTGGCCGATACGTTCTTCTCCAATTACATCGGAGAGATGCAGGTAGCCCTCAGCGACATCGTTTCGCAATACAAATGGTCCATAGCCTTGGTGTTCTTCCTTGTGTCTGTGCTTATCAACTCGCAAGGAGCCGTGGTAGTGGCCATGCTGCCGTTGGCCTACTCGTTGGGCTTGCCGGGACCCGTGCTTCTCGGCGTGCTTCCCAGTGTTTACGGCTATTTCTTTATCCCCAATTATCCGTCGGACATCGCCACGGTGAACTTCGACCGCTCAGGAACAACCGTAATCGGAAAATATCTGTTGAACCATAGCTTTATGATGCCCGGCATGGTGAGCGTTATCGCATCCACCGTGGTGTCCTACATCATTGCATCCATATTCTTCTAAGATGACCAAACTTAAACAAACTCTATAAGCATGAGGAAATATTTATCATTATTTGCACTCCTGTTGTTGTCGGGAAGCCTTTCTGCCCAGTTAAAGGACTTTGGTTACAAGTTCTACGGACAGATACGTACAGACCTTTACTATAACAGCCGTGCCAACGAGGAAACGGTAGATGGTTTGTTTTATATGTATCCTAAAGACAAAGAGTATGATGCGGATGGGAATGATCTGAACGCAACGGCCAACGGCAGTTTTTATACCCTCTATACCCGACTGGGGCTGGACATCAAAGGCCCCAAGCTGGGAAATGCCAAGACGTCGGCCAAAGTGGAAGTTGACTTTCGTGGTTCGGGTACCTCCTTTTCTGTGATACGCTTGCGCCATGCCTATTTCAATCTGGATTGGGGAAAGTCTTCCTGGTTGTTAGGGCAAACTTGGCATCCGCTCGCCGGTGATGTGAAACCCCAATTGCTGAATCTGGACATGGGCGCACCCTTCCAACCGTGGGCCCGTGCACCTCAAATCCGCTACCGCTACAAGTCGGGAAACACGCAACTGACTGCTGCTGCCGTTTGGCAGTCACAGTTCCTGTCGCAAGGTCCCGACGGTAAAAGCCAGAAATACTTGAAGAACAGTTGTATCCCCGAGCTTTTTGTCGGAGTGGACTACAAGGACAGTCGTTGGCTGCTAGGTGCAGCTATCGAGATGATTTCACTGAAGCCTCGCACCGAGTCGACGGTGGGCGGTGAAACCTATAAGGTAGATGAGCGTGTTACGTCCTTTTCCTACCAAGTGCATCTCACCTATACTTCACCCCTATGGTACGTGGCGCTCAGAAGCACGTTAGCCTCCAACCTGACCCATATATCCATGCTGGGTGGCTATGGTGTAAAGTCCATCGACTCACGCACCGGTGAGCAAGAATACTCGCCCAACCGCAATTCCAGCTCGTGGCTGAACGTTGTATATGGAAAGAAATGGAAAACTTCCGTATTCTTCGGCTACATGAAGAACTTGGGCACGAGCGACGGAGTGACCCAAATGTATGGCACAGGTACCGATGTGGACCAAGTGGCCAATGCTGGCATCGGCCTGACCTATAATGTGCCCCATTGGAAATTTGGTGTAGAATACAACTATGCTACGGCATGGTATGGCTCGTTGAACACTTCAAACGGGAAAATCGTAGATACTCATTCCGTATCCAACCATCGTTTGGTGGCAGCCGCTGTGTTTACGTTCTAAGGGCAGGGAAAATCCCTTGGCTAGTCCTGTCGCATCCGTTCGGCGCAGAAGTTTCGTTCGATGGAAGAACCCATCGTCCGTCTGCGCCGAGATGCGGCCGGAATAAAGGGCATCCTAACGCAAAAGATTGGTAAAGGAATCCGACATTACTGATTTTTTTGACGTCCATTGTTTCGTTGCCACGTTGCCACGT
>JAUNJD010000136.1 GCA_030523205.1 Bacteroides sp. | reverse complement strand
CCACCACCAATAGTCGTTCTTGTCGGTGCTCATCTCATACTCCATCACTTCGCGGGCACGGGCAATCTTGTAAGCAGCCGTATCTATCCGGTAGAGGTCGGCATACGTCTGGAAGCAAATCTGATAGTCGCCAAACAGCACGTATTCATCACTTTCACCGTAACTGTATTTCCAGTTTTCGCGGTCGTCGCTCTTGGCACCCTTCCACTCGTTGTGGTCGGCCCATGCCTTGGAATAGTTGTAGTAAGCCGAATCGCCGGTCAGGAAGAAAGCTTCCATGTTGCCCGTGTGATAGGCGGCATTGTCCCAGAAGGAACGTCCGTGTTCGGGATGCGTTTCCTGCCAATGTTGGTTCACTTTATGGATGGTTGCCACTACCTCATCCACCTGAGGGAGTTGTTGCTTGGGCTTGGTCGCACAGGCTGCAACCGCCAAGCAGAGGCCTAAAGCCAATACTGATTGAATCTTCATATTTTTGAGTTTTATAAGTTTATTTTCCTACCTCCAGCACATACACCGGCTGCGGCTCGTACATCACTGTCCGCTCTCCATCGCCCTGCTTGGTTTGCTGAACGAAAAGGTGGAGCTTCTGTTGATTCTGCCACAATTGCGTGTCGTGCGAGGGTTCCCAGGCATCGACGGAGAAGTCGGTCAGGTCGGTGAACTGCCAAGTGCCGTCGGCTCCATCCGTCGTGTAGGCCAAAGAAACCTTGCTGCCCCGCTCTTCGTCGCGGAAGACGTAGTATATCAGGCCATCATCGACCACCATGCGCGGACGGGCAATGGGAATCATCTTCGTACCCCCACCCTTCAGCGAGAAAGGCGTCTGACGGTTGGTCACCTGACGGCTGTTCCACTGCTTGCCGTCGAACCACACCAAGCGATACTGAGGCACGTCGCTATCGGCATCGCGCCAATAGGTAGCGATGTAGGGATTTCCATCGGCATCGGCACTCATGCTGGTCTGGTTAATCAGTTCCGAGTTCTGCGGGATGCGGCAGGCATATTCGGCATTGTCCTGACGGATGGGCAGGCCGTACTTCTGCCCGTCGGTCTTGTACCAAGTGACACCGTTGTCGAAGGAACGGGCATAGCAGAGGTCGTGATTCGTCTCCACCATCCACGTTTCGCGCCACACCCATGATAGGTGAATGGTGCCTTGCTTGTCCACGTAGAGTTGCCAGTAGGCATTGCGCTTGTCCTCGCCGTCAATCAGCACATCCTGCACCCGTGTCCACTGACGCGACTTCAAGTTGTAGCGATTCAAGACGAGGTTGCCACGCCCGGACGAACCTGAACGATAGGCAAACAGCAAATCGCCGCCCGACAATTGATAGAATTCCGGATAAGTCACATTTCCTTCATCCACTCCGGTCATAGGCTCCTTTTCACCCAGTTCCAAGGAATAGGGTGCCAGGCTGCGACAATAGTTCAGCGGGTATCCGTGATGGTCGAAGGAGATATGTATATATCCCTCGCCGTCCAGCATCATGCTGATGACGTTGTGAGCATCCTTCACGTTGCCCTGATACTGCGTGCGGTGCAGCGTCCACTCGTCCGAAGAAAGCTTGCGCTTGCCCAACACGATGTAGCCATCGGCATCGTAATAGCAGATGTATTGTTCATCACCTTGCGTCACCAACGAGCTGTTGCGGAACACCGTCGTGTTGACGGAAGTCTGACTATACCCCTTGCCCACTTCCACCAAACGGGCTTTGGGAGCCACGTCAGCGTCTTTCTTTTGCGACAACAGGGGCGCAACGACCAAGAGTATGAGAAAGAAAAAGCCTATCATCATCCTTCTCTTTCTGCTCAAAAAGAAATTCTGCTTATCCATAATTCAATTATTCGTAATAGGCGTGATCTTTGGGGAAGTCCTCACCACCCCATGCTTTCTTTGAAGTCCAGTTCAAGGGAGCGTCCGTCCAGAAAGGATGGTCGGCCGGCAAGCCCAAAGGCAGGAATGCCAAAGAGGCCATATAGAGGCTACCATTGTTGGTGTACCAATCGGAGATGTTAGGCTGGGAACCATTGAATCCCAGCGTCAGGAATCCTTTTTCGTTGAAATTGTGCTGGTCGCCAAACATACGCTTGATGACCGCCGTCATGGCTGCACGTACCTGTCCGTTGGGCAATTCCTCGGGCAACCATTGCCGCCAAGCCAACAAGGCCAAGGGCTGAAGCGTGCCCGTGCGGTAAGTAATGGAACGACCGAACACCGGGAAGGCACCTTCGGGAGAAATGAAACGCTCCAATATCATGCCGAAGCGCTGCATACGCTTCACACCTTTGTCGAAGTTCTTGGCATTGAGGTTCCAGCCGCCCTTCTTGCCACCGTTGGTCATCACTTCTTGGCACTCCACGTACATGGGATGAAGCACGAAGCTGTTGTAGTAGTCGAAGGCAAAGCCCGGGCCGTCGCTGTACCAACCGTCGCCCACGTACCACTCTTCTATCTTGCGCAGAGCGGAAGTGATGCGGTAATAGTCTTCCTTGGCACCGGCTTTCTTCAAGAAACATTCCACCGTAGATTGAAAGAGCAACCAATTGGTGTAAGGCGGATCTACCCGTCTCAGCTGTGAGAACTCCTGAATATAGCGTTGCTTGGTCAGGCTGTCCAGAGGCACCCACAAAGCATCGTATCCACGCAAGAAGCTCTCGGCTACGTAGGCAGCATCTACCAGCGGCTGTCCTTCCTTACGCCATAGCAGGTAGTCCTTGCTCTCGGGGTCAACGGCCTGTGCATAGCTCTTCAATGCCCAGTCGCGCAGTTGCTTGCGCTGCTTGCCTTCGGCTGTGTCATCGTCCGGCAAGGAAAGCCACGGTGCCAACCCGGCCATCAGTCGGCCAAAGCACTCCATATAGGTCACCCGCTTGTCGCGTCCGTCCCACGTCGGGCTAAGCTCTACCAGCATGTTTTCCTGGAGTTTACCCTCACTCATATTGCTGAGCACAGGAGCTGCCATGCGATACAGGATGTCGGTCCACAGTTCGCGGTCAGTCACTTCTTTTTCCTTTTTCTTCTTGGCCGATGCTGCCTGCACAGGCATCAGCAGAGCTACTATCAAGAGTAGCCACATATACCTTTTCGTATTCATGATATTGTTTAAAATGTTCATTTTGCAAATATAATCTTTTTTTATTGATTATGAACGAGCCGTTCATTCATAATAAGCATGGTCTTTCGGGAAATCCTTTCCTTCCCATGCCTTCTTGCTTGTCCAGTCTTCTGACGGACTTGTCCAGAAAGAATGGTCGGCAGGCAATCCCAACGGCAGGAAAGCCAACGTTGTCATATAAAGGCTTCCGTTGTTGGTATATACATCCGCAATGCCCGGCTGACTACCGGCAAAGCCCAATGTAAGGAACCCGCCTTCGTTGAAGTTGGCATCGGGCGAAGCGTACATACGCTTCATCACGGCTGTCAGGGCTGCACGTACCTGTCCTTCCGATAACTCTTTGGGCAACTTCTGTTGCCAAGCCAGCATGGCCAAGGCCTGCATTGTGCCCAACCGATAGGTCATCGAACGTCCGAACACGGGGAAGGAACCCTCGGGCGAAATCAACCGTTCCTGTATCATGCCGTAACGTTGCAACCGCTTTTCGGCAGTAGCCACTTCTTTGTCGCTCACGCGCACGCCCTTCTTCAGGCGGTTCAGCACCTGCAAGGTCTCTACGTACATGGGCTGAATGACGAAGCTGTTGTAGTAGTCGAAGGCGAAGCCCGGTCCGTCGCTGTACCAACCGTCGCCCACGTACCATTCATTCATCTTCCGCAGGCCGATGTGTATGCGGTACTTATCGTAATCGTCGCTCACCGTCGTAAGGAAGGTTTCTATCATGCTGACGAATATCATCCAATTGGAATATACCGGCGTATAACGACGCAGTCCGGCAAACTCCTTGATGTAGCGTTGCTGTGTCAGGGTGTCCAATGCGTTCCATAGGGAGGGAGCACGCAGGAAACTCTCGGCTATGTAGGCTGCATCCACCAAGGCCTGCCCGTGTTTGTTCCAACCCAAATAGTCCGGACTCTTGGGATCTACGGCGTGTGCATAGCTCTTCACTGCCCAGTCGCGGAGCTGCTTGCGCATCTGTCCTTCGGCAGTATCGTCATCGGGCAACGAGAGCCAAGGGGCTACGCCTGCCATCGTGCGTCCGAAGCACTCCATATAGGACACATCTTTGTTACGTCCGTCCCAACGGGGACTCAGTTCCAACTGCATATTCTGTTTCAGCTTGCCTACGCTCATATTGCTCAGCACCGGTTCGGCCATCTTATAGAGGAGGTTGCACCAATACTGACGGTCGGTAGGCTCCTTCTGATATACCCGCACGTAGTCTATCTCGTACTTCATCGGAAAGGCCTTGTCGTCGATGGTTCCACCGTTGTCGCCCCCGATAGCCAGATTCAGCAACAGGTATTGTGGTTTGCGGAAGGGATTGGTACCCATTCCCAACTTTCCGTTGATGGTAGTGCTCAGGGGAATGTCGTTCAGCAATTCATCGTCCAGATAGAGTTTGATGCTCGTTTCGTCCCAATCCATGCGCCACGTGTGAAACTTATCGGCCCACTTAGGGTCGCGGTCAGTGAAGTGGGTAAAGGGAATCTTCGCACTGTTCCACTTGGCGTTCCATTGACGGTCGGTACCCCAGCAAGCATTGGCAAGGATGTGCGGCACACCTCCTATCCGGTAATACTCCATCACGTCAATCTCGCCATTGGAAGGCCAGTCCATGCCTGTGCCCAGCAACCAGATAGCCGGCCATGAGCCTCCGGCTGTGGGAATCTTGGCACGTACCTCGAAGCGACCATAGAGGAATTCCTTCTTCCCCGCTGTATTTACTGACGAGGAGGTATATTCAATATATTCTCGCTTTTTGCGCCAATCGTTGCTACCTGCTTCATAAAGTGGATTTCTGCGCTCCTTATCTTTCAGCCGTCGGGCTTCGATAATCAGTTTTCCACCTTTGCAATAAGCATTGTCGGCCTGATACCATTGGTCCTCATGATTGCGGGCAAAGCCATTCTCGTAGTTCCAGACAGCCGTATCCAACTGTCCTTTGGTGTTGAATTCATCGCTCCATACGAGTTTCCACTCCTGCGCACGCATCGAAGGAATCGCACACAATAGCAGCAAAACGGTCATGAGCACCATTTTATAATTAAAGAATGTATAATCGTAATGTCTCTGCATAATCGAAATGTTTTTCACTAGGCAAATGTATTCCTTTTCAAAGGAACACACCGGTCATATATCGTTCAAAAATAGGTTAGAAATTTGTCAAGAAGAAAAATATCCCGTATTATACAAGCCTTTGAAGAGAAAGAAGGGTTGATAATACGGGATATGGATTAATATAGAATTACCTATTGTCTATCTATTTCATTATCCGTCTTTAGTCACAGGTCACTCCATTGTCTCCGGGTCGTATATCTCGACTTCCACGTCATAGAATTCAAACTCTGCCATGTGGAAGTATTTGCCTCTCGACGTGCTCGTCACGAGGAAACGGAAATAAGTGAATGACTTACCCGGGGTCACGAAATCGGAGGTATAGCTTGCGCCTGACGAGGTAGGCATACCGCTAATCGTTTCAACCGTCTCCCAGTTCTCGCCATCGTTGCTGATTTGCAGTTCGGCCACCGTGACACGTCCGTCGGTATTGGACGAAGCACGGTTGTAATACTTGATGGCAAAGTCTTCATGAGCCTCGTTGAAGTTTATCTGTATGTAATGAGGCAAATCTATCTGCGGACTGCTCCAACGAGTGTGGAAGAAGTTATTGACATTGCCGTCAACCAAATTGGATATCGGGCCTTCGGAAGGTTCCTGTGCATTGGTGCTAAGCTGGCTGGCTGTCAATGCCACCTTGGTACGCGACACCTCGGTCTGAGTGGAGGGGGCTGCACCCGATTGCGCCTTTACTTCTGTCACGGCACTTCCTTCATGGGCTGCATTGAAGGTCTGGAAATAGAAACTGTAATCACCATAGCGGGCACGGGTTTCGTCAATCAGCATCTCAGTGGTATATTGCGAAGCAATGAGGCATACATCTTCATCGGCCCGAGGGTCGTGATACTTGATTTGAAGATAGTCATAGTCACCTTCTGCCGGAGCCGTCCACGACAGCTTGATTTGTCCGGGCAGGGCTTCCGACGTTACGGAAGATTGAGCGATGGCAACAGGAGCATTGCCGCTTCCCGTTACCTCGAAGGTTTCCAGATTGTCGCTACATCCCGTCAGGCAGGCCAACAATCCGGTAGCAGCTATCATATATCTAACATTCTTAACCATAGGTTTTGAGTTTTTGAGTTATTAAGTTTTTGAGTTAGTTGACGAGGGGACGAGTTAACGAGACCACAAGGACATGACTTGTTGACTTGTCAACTTGTCCCTTTATCAACTTATTAGCAATTACCAACCACTGTTCTGTGTGAGGTTGGGGTTCTTGCGTATTTCCGAATCGGGTATGGGATAGAAGTACATCTTGTCGTCCCATGTCAGCGATTTGGTGGTAGTGGCGTAAGAGAATGAACCGTCATCGTTCAGCGTGATGTTCATGCGCTTGATGCTGGTGAATCCACCTTCCTTCCAACGACGTACATCCCAGAAGCGATGTCCTTCGAAAGCCAGCTCTACCATACGTTCGTTCTTGTAGCGTGTCCAGAAAGCATCGTTCGTCATACCTTCGGGGAAGGCAGGCATATTCACGCCCGAACGGGCACGTACGCGGTTCACAGCTTCGCGGGGTGTCAGGGTCAGTTCGCTGCTGCTAGCATCAGCCGAACCCAAATACTTGAAGGCAGCCTCTGCATAGTTCAACAGGAATTCACCCAAACGGAAGGTTATCCAGCAGTGGCGTGTACCACCGGAACTGGTGCTGGCACTGATGTCGATGGAGCCATCCAAATACTTCTTCAGATAATAACTCGTAGGAGTGGCGTATGCAATGGGCAGACCGTCGCGACCACCGTAGTAGGTCTCCAGCGGATAAGCATTGGTATTGGGCCATTCGTCGCCATTCACGGCAATGGTCATACCCATACGCGGGTCTCTTCCTGTATAGGGGTCATTGGGGTCAGGCTCGCTACCATCCTTCATCTCGTAAGCATCAACCAAGGTCTGCGTGGGGCAGTTGCCTGAATTGGCATTCTCCATGCTGATGGGGAAGTTGGTGGTCTCCGGAGAAGAAGTATCTCCTACCCTGCGTACGAAGATAGCTTCGGAAGCCTGATAGTTGGAAGTACCCCACAAGTCGGTGTAGGCACCCAAGGTGATACCGTTTTCGGCACAGTAGTTAATGACCTCCAGGTTGGCAACAGCTGCTTCTTTCCAAAGTTGAGAATCCTCGTTCTCGTTGAACAGCTTGCTGGCACGATAGAGCAACGTACGAGCCTTCAGAGCCAAAGCCATACCACGGGTCACACGACCGGTCTCGGGGTCACTCGTACCACCGGCAGCATCGTCTTCCAAGCCATAGTAAGTAATAGGCAATTCAGGAGCCACAGCCTCACATTCGCTTACAATGAAGTCGAAGATAGTTGATGCTGAAGTACGGCTCAGTGTATTGGCCTCAGCTTCCGTCAGCACCGTCGTAGTGAAAGGCACATCGCCATACGCACGAACCAAGAGGAAGTAATAGTAAGCACGCAGCAAGCGAACCTCATACGGATAACGTTTGTAGCGGTTCATCTGCGACTGATAGTCTTCCGTATATTGCAAATCGCTGAATGTGCGGTCTACTCCGTTCTCCAAGAAATAGTTGGCTTCACGAATAGCCGAGTAATAACCCCATTGTGACTTCGGGTTCAGAGCACTCCAACTGCCGTTGGTATAGTCCAATACCGAAGAATAGTTCAATGCCATTTCTGCCTCATCGCAAGCCGATGCAAGAGATGTCGTACTGGGCAAATCATAATCCAGGGAAGAGTAGATGTTGTTCACAAAACCCGCCGTGCGGCTGAAGTCAGCGAACACATACTCCGCATCGTAGATGGTATATTCGTGGTAGTCCATTTTATCGGAACATCCCGACAAGAGGGCTGCACAAGCGATGCCTAAATATATATTTTTAAGTTTCATACTTTGAATTTTTAAGTTTTTGAGTTCTTAAGTTTTTAAAGTCCCAGTGATACACCGATGTGAACGGAACGAGTAGCCGGATAAGCACTGCTGCCCATAGCTTCGGGGTCGGTCAGGTCGATGCTGTCAATGCAGAACAAATCAACACCTCTCACATAGATTTTAGCCTGTTTCATCTTCATCTTGTTCAGCCAAGAGGTCGGAAGCTTGTAATATACTTCGCAGTTGCGCAACTTCAGGAACGAACGGTCGGCCAGCCATACGGAGCTTGTCTGTGTATTGTTGTCCACCGTCTCCGTAGTCAGACGCGGGAAACGTGCATTGGGTGTTTCGGGCGTCCAGCGGTTATCGTAAGCATACTGAGAAATCGTTGTATTGTCTACCAACGGGCGATACAAAGTAGAAGTCAAGTATGCTGTATAGTGACCTACACCTTGGAAGTAAGCATTGAAGCCAAGTCCTTTCCATTCCAAACCGAGGTTGAAACCATAGTAGATTTCAGGGCAAGTAGAGTTGTAGCCCATAGCCACCATATCGTTCTCATTGATTACACCGTCACCGTTCACGTCCTTATACTTGATGTCACCGGCTGTGGCAGGGCCAAACTGTTGCGGAGTGCTGTTGGACACATCGGCATCGTCAGTGAAGTAACCGATGGCTTGCAAACCGTTGATTTGTCCTACCGGCTTACCGGTAGAACCCAGATAATCGTATGCCTGAGGCTCTTCCAGCATCTCCTTAATCTTACTGCGATTGTAGGAGAAGTTACCGCCTACCCGCAGACGGAAGTCACCGATTTGCTTGGTGTAGTCCAAATTCAGTTCCGTACCCCAGCTATCTACTATACCGGCATTGGCATACGAACTGGTGGCACCCAGCACGGCTGAATTTTGTCCGGAAGTGCTGACCCAAATGTCCGAACGTCTTTCGTAGAATCCATCAACCGTGAATGTCAGTCCTTTCAGCAACGACATATCCAGACCGAGGTTATACTTATAGGCCTTTTCCGTCGTACCATTTATTGAGGGCAACGTACCTTCTTTCCAACCGCTGTCACCGCCAAAATCGTCTTCTACCGGATAGGAACCTGCACCACTGCTTGTCATGGTCGTGTACCAATAACCATTATAGGGAATATTATCGGTACGGATAATACCAAATGAACCGCGCAGTTTCATGAAGTCGATGACACTTTGATTCCGCATGAAGTCTTCGTTGGAGATAACCCATGCCAGACCAATGGTAGGAGCCAGTCCCCAGCGGCTATCCGGATCCAGTTTGTTGGAAGCCGATGCCATCAAGGTGAAGTCGGCAAAGTATCGGTTGTTGAAACCGTAGTGTGTGTACCAACCCACGTTCTGCGTATAAAGGGTATTGTTCGTCCCGTTGTGGTTATCATACTTATAAGTATAGAGCAGCATGGAGTAGATGTCATGCTTGCCAAAACGTCGTGTCCAATCTACATTGAAATGGAAGTTGAACGAACGGTACTGCCAGTCCAGCTTGGCATTGTCGCCCGACACACTGCTGACCGAACCACCGGTGTAGTCGGTAAAGGTAGCCGGTTCACCATCAACCCAAGTGGCAACAGACTGCATACCATAACGGTAGCTTACCGTATTGTCCTCCCAATAGGAAGCAATGTTGTCATAGCCCAAACGAACCGATGCGCTCAAACCTTCTGTAATCGAAGACAAATCCTGACGAAGCATCATGTCGGCATAGAGCGAACGGGTATGTCCCTTGGAGTAGCCACGCCCTTGCGTCAGGGCTACGGGGTTGTCGTAACCATCCCAAGTAGCATTACCACCCCACAGTCCACTTTCGGTCTTGATGGGGAATGCCGCTGCCGGTATGGAGTAGAGCTTGCCCATCAGATCATCGCTATCCAATCCCGGACGGCTATACTCGTTCAGCATACCCATGATGTTGGCCTGCATCCGTGTCTTCGGGCTAAGGTCAATATCGAGGTTCGTACGGAAGTTGGCTTTCGAATATTTATTCTGCGTGGAATAGTCGTTCTGATTGGCATTCTTGATGAAGCCACGGTTATTCTGCAAGTTCATCATGGTGAAGTAGCGCATCCGCTCCGAACCACCACGGAAAGTCAGTGTAGCGATGTCCGAACTACCCATGTCGCGGAACACCTCGTCTATCCAATCCACATTGGGATAGAGGTAAGGATACTTGCCGCTTTGGAAGGCCTCCAACTCAAGGGAAGAGTAACGGGCCGACTTTCCGTCGTTGGCCAAAGCCTCGTTGATAGCATTGGCATAGGTATAGGCATCCGCCATCTCAGGCAGACGGGTCTGGAAGTCGAAAGAATGGTCGTAGGAGAAATTAATCTCGCGAGTGCGATATTTACCGCGCTTGGTCACGATGTTCAGCACACCGTTGATACCTCTAAAGCCATACAACGCTACAGCAGCCGCATCGCGAAGCACACTGACCGATTCTACTTCTTCGGGAGTGATGTAGTTCAACACATTGTAGGCATTGTCACGCTCCAGTCCATCTATCACGACCAAGATGCCGTTGTTGTCATTCAATGTTTTCAAGCCACGGATGTACATGGTAGGTATCTGATCCCAAATGGTACCCGTATTCTGCAATGTGGTCAAGCCGCTGGCATTGCCAAACAAAGAGTTACCGATGTTCATGGCCGAACGTGTATTTATTTGGTCGGAATACACCGTAGAGACGGCACCCGT
>JAUNJD010000135.1 GCA_030523205.1 Bacteroides sp. | reverse complement strand
GTATCATCTTATCAGTGTAGCTGTATCATCTTCACGTATAGGTGTATTGGGTGGCCGTATCTTGTTTACTTAAACGAGGCTTTAGCCATAAAGAAAAGGAGTTTGTCCCCCGTGCGTGGGTTTCAAACTCCTTTCTGCTATATTAAAGGTTAGAATAGGGGACTTCTGTGAATGCTAATACTTGAAATTCTCCGTCTTGACATATACCTTAAAGTCCTTGATGCTGCCCGGGACTTCGCTTTCCATTCGGGGCAGGTATTGGATGCCCGTCAGGGTCTGTGTGCTGCCCAGGTCTATCACGATGCTATGCGGGTATTTGGTGTCCTTGATGGTGCTCCAGTAGGTTGATTCCTGCAAGTCGAAAATCTTGTCGGCCGAGCGGTTGACGCGGGCTACATCCTCGCTGTCGGCATAGCCCACGGTCCACGGTTCGCGTGAGAGGCGTTCGCCGGCTTCGTTCAGCAGATACATTTCGGCAATGCAAGCCAAGTCTTTTCCGTCTTGGGCATTCAAGGCTTCGAGGCAGACGTAGCGTCCCTTGACGGGCTTGTCGAACTTGAATTCCTGCCAGCCGTTGCCGGGCTTGAAGCTGCCTGTCAGTACGGGCTTCTCGCCGGACAGCACCAATTCCTGACCTTCGCTGCGGTGGGTCAGCGGCTTGCTGACAAGCAGTTGGTCGAGCAGGGGCTCGCGCAAGCCTTCGGACTTCGCTTCCTTGGGGCCTACGATGTCGAACACGATAATCTCGTTCTCACCTTTCTTCAGCCAGCAACCCGGCACGTAGAGCGTCTGTTGCGGACCGATTTCCCAGATGCGTCCCAAGGCATAGCCATTGACATATACCAAGCCTTTGCCCCACGTCTCGAAGTTCAGGAAGGTGTCGCTCGGCTTCTTCACCTGGAAGGTGGCGCGGTAGCAACCCGGGATGCGTTGTCCCAGTTCATCCTTCAGCGACTGGATGGGTTCGTACTTCATGCCTTTGTAGAAGTCGTAGGTATCTTCTATATTATATACCTCCCAGTTCTTCAGGTTGCAGACGAAGGGATAGCCGTCGATGTCAACGGTGAGTTCCACGTTGCGGGTGATGCCCTTGAAGTCCTTGATGGCACGGCCGAAGTTGATGCGTCCCATGGCCTCCACCAAGATGTCGAGGCGTGCGCCTTTGCGGCAGGCAGGCAAAGGGAGCTGCTTCTCGCCGTTGCGGCGGTCCAGCTTGCCGATGTACTTGCCGTCGAGGAAGATTTGTGCATAGTCGTGCGCATCGTTCACGGTGAGCAAGGACGGTGCCTTGGTCTCGGGCAGGGTAGTGCGGTAGAGGATGCTTCCGAAGCCTTGGTCGTATTCCTCCATGGTGCGGATATTCTCATCCTTCTTGGCCGTGGGCAGGTTGCTGAAGAGGGGAGCCATCTCCGTAAACTGGAAGGCGGAGATGCTGATGGGCTTGATGAGCGAAGGAACCTTGCTCTGCTTCTTGCCGTCCATATACTTGGCCAGCGTCTTGCGCAGTTCCCAATACTTGGGGGTAGTCTGTCCCGATTCGCTGATGGGAGCATCGTAGTCGTACGACGTCACGTCGGGAGCGAAGCCCGGAGAGTTGGCACCTGCCCAGTGTCCCCAGTTGGTGCCTCCATGCGTCATGTACAGGCTGAAGGAAATGCCTTTGGACAGCATTTCGTCGATGCCGGCTATCATGTCGGCGGCAGGGCGGGTCTCGTGGTTGGCACCCCATTTGTCGAACCAGCCGCTCCAGAACTCGGAGCACATCAGCGGGCTGTCCGGACGCAGCTCCTTCAGGCGGGCAAACTGCTGGTCGATGTTGGCACCCGTGCCGAAATTCATGGTCCATACGAGGTCGTCCAAGCCGTTCTTCGTAAAGTTGGAAGCCCAGTCGCATTGGAACAAGGTGATGTCGCCGTAGTTCTTGCGCACGATGTCGCGAATCTGCGATACGTATTCCTTGCTTTCGCCGTATGAGCCATATTCATTTTCTACCTGCACCATGATGATGGGGCCGCCTTTCTGTATGGTCAGGTCCTTTACCTGTTGTGCCACGGCCTCCTCGAAGATGCCTACCCGTTCGATGAAATACGGGTCGGATTCGCGCAGGCGTATATCTTTCTTCTTGAGCAACCACCAAGGCAGGCCACCCATTTCCCACTCGGCGCATACGTACGGACCCGGACGCAGGATGACGTACATTCCGTTCTGCTGGCAGAGGCGGCAGAACTCGGCCAAATCGTTCTGTCCTTCAAAGTCGAACACACCCGGCTGTGGCTCGTGCGCGTTCCAGAATACATACAGGCAGACGGTGTTCATGCCCAACGCCTTGCATAGCTTGATGCGTTGGTCCCAATACGGTTTGGGGATGCGGGGATAGTGCAGCTCGGCTGCTTTTACTACGAAGGGCTGTCCGTTCAGTAGGAAGGTTCCCTTGCCGGTGCGGAAGTCGCCTTGCTCGTTGCTGATTTCGTCTGCGGCAGCTATCCTGTCGTTGGCTTGTATGCCTGTTGCAGAGAGGCAACAGAGGCAGGCTAGCAGCGCAACTCTCGAAATAAGTTTTCTTTTCATTCTGTAATGGTATTAGAGATTAATAAAATTTATTGTTTACTGGTCTCAAAGGTACACTAAAAACAGAATATATAGGGGCTATAAATCGGTCAAAAAGTGCTGTTTTAAGTTCAAAATGCCATGAAGGGGCTGTCGGGCCATGTCCTGCCACCTTATTTATCAGACAGCGTGAATGAATATTCGAAACAAATTCATATCTTTGCGCCCTGTTTCTTTATCGGTATATGCGTGGCATATTTTCGGTAAGTGGTGGGTGGTTTTTTCGAGTAAAAAAATAATAAAAGGCTTATACGTGAAAAATAAAATCGTACTATTAGGAATAGCGATAGCTCTTTTTCTGATTCCCAACTTGGTTATGTCCGGTAATGCTCCCAGACCGGAAGAAACCAAGGATATCGTCATCATCAATACCTCATTGCCCTATCATTCCCTTTCGGCAACCGCTGTTTCGTCGGACATTCCTTCTTATATTTCGGAAGGTGGAAGACCTACGTCCGATTACCGCTTCTTGGCGCAACATGGCATCGCCGCCTCTTCTGTTAGCCCTGATGACTCCCTCCTTTACGACGATGCGCCCGATTCTTGGTGGAATGTATATAAGTTCCCTATCGTCATCATAGCCTTCTTGATAGGATTGTCGCTCTATCTGTTGCAGTATTATCGCATGAAGGTGCTGCTGAAAGAGAAGATGATGCGTGAACTGGAAGAAAATACCCACACCCGGCATCGCGACCTCATAGACAGTATGCCCATCCTCTATATGCGCGAAAAAATGGTGCGCGATGCAGAAGGACGGATTGTGGATACCATTTATCTGGAGGCTAACTCCTACTTCTGCGAACGCTTTTATAAGCAGGAAGAAATCTATATGAAAAGGAGAAGTCAGCTTTTCCCGGGGTCGATGTCCCTCTTTCTGCGCTATATGAACATGGCTTCCGACGAGAAGCATCCCGTCACCTTCGTATATTACTCGGAGCAGACCAATGCCTACTACGACGTGGTGCTCAACCCCGGTGCCGACGGGCAGTATATGGATTTGTTCTGCGTAGATAGCACGGAGCAGCACAAGATGCAGGACGAATTGCGAATAGCCCATCAGAAGCTATCCGTCATACTGGATGCCGTCAACATCACGCCGTGGCGATGGGACTTGCAGAAGCACATCATTTACAGCGACATCGACCACTTTGTCAATCAAGACGCAGACGGTAATCTGTCATTGAGCAAGGAGCCGGTCTCCGTATCGGACGATTATTACTTCTCGCGATTTGCCAAGGAGGATGTAGGGAAGGCACGCAAGGCCTGCGATGACCTGATAGCGGGACGGACGGAATTGGCAAAGGAGGAATGTCGCATTGTGAGTACCGTCAAGGGGCACAAGCAGGTCGACTGGATAGAAGTGCGCGGCATGGTGGAAAGCCGCGACAGCGAAGGGAAGCCGCTCACCTTGATAGGCTCCTCGCAGCTCATCACCGACCGCAAACAGGCGGAACTGGAACTGCTTACCGAAAAGAACCGTGCTGAAGAGTCGAACCGCCTGAAGTCTGCCTTCCTGGCCAACATGAGCCACGAGATACGTACACCGCTCAATGCCATTGTGGGATTCTCCAGTCTGCTGATTTCGGAGGAGGATATTGAAGACCGGCAGGAATATTACAGCATCATCGAGAATAACAACAAGCTGTTGTTGCAGCTTATCGGCGACATCCTGGACCTGTCGAAGATTGAAGCCGGCAACGTGGAATTGGTTTATAGCGACTTCAACCTGAATGTACTGATGGAGGAGTTGGAAAACTCGCTTCACTTGAAGCTGAACCCCGAAAGGTCCGTGGAACTCGTGTGCAAGCCCGGATTGCCCGATTGCTGCATCCACTCCGAACGCAACCGCTTGTCGCAGTTGGTAATCAATCTGGTGACCAACGCCATCAAGTTTACCATGCAAGGCAGCATCACCTTCGGCTACGAGCTGCGGAGCGGGGAAACGCTTTACTTCTATGTCACCGATACGGGCTGTGGTATTCCTGCCGACAAGCAGCAGAGCATATTCGACCGCTTTGTCAAGCTGAACAGCTTCATACCGGGCACAGGCTTGGGACTTTCCATCTGCAAGATGCTGGTAGAGAATATGGGAGGCGAAATCGGTGTCCGTTCGCAAGTGGGGCAGGGCTCTACCTTCTGGTTTACGATTCCCTATCAGTCTGCCGACAGCTTTGTTCCGGCGTGATGCGGGGCATATTTCTGATGCCCCTTTACCTTTTCTATAAAGAAGCGGATGATGCGCGGGGCGATGCTGTCTCCGCCCATGGTGAGGGCTTCGGGGTGGAACTGGACACCCCATATCGGACGTCCATCCGTCGATTCAATTCCTTCTATGATGCTGTCGGTAGCCCATGCTGTTGCCCGGAAGCCGGGAGCCACTTGCTTCACGGCCTGATGGTGATGGGTGTTGGTGAAGAGCCGGGTCTGTTCTGTTGCCTTCGCCAAGTCGGAATCGGGCAGCACGTTGACAACGTGAGTAGGCACGGTGCTGGGGGCTTCTTGGTTGTGGTGGACGGTAGTGTCGGAGCATTGGGTGGGAATGTCTTGGTACAGCGTGCCTCCAAAAGCTACATTTATCAACTGTTCGCCTCGGCAGATGCCTAACATGGGGGTGTTATGCTGGGCCGCTATGCGAATCAGCAGGAGGTCATAGACGTCGCGAAGCGAATCGACCTCGCCCAGTTGTTCGATGGGAGCTTCATTGTAATAAGAAGGATGAACGTCTTCGCCACCCGTCAGTATGATGCCGTCCAGCCGGTGAAGGATGTCGGTCAGGACAAGGCTGTCGGTCGTAATGGGAATCAGTACAGGGGTACCTCCCGAACGGATAACGGCTTCCGAATAGTTCATGGAGACAGCCGACTTGTTGGTTGGGTGTGCGCAGGAGATGCCGATAAGGGGAGACTTCTCGATTTTGGAGCAGGACTGGCCTGCGATAAGAAAAGAAAATAATACCGGGAAAACGGATACGGACAATTTGTTCATGACTCTTAATTATTGATTTTAGCGGTCGCAAAGGTAGCTGTTTTTCAAGAAAAAACAAATATATGTTTCATAACATAGTTTAGTAACACGCCCGCTTTTGTTGTTTTTCTTTCAAAGAATGGCTAATTTGCGCCTCACATAGTTAATGGCTTGCGAGGGCAAGCCTATTTATTCACTTTAAATCTTGTATATCATGAAAGTATATCAGACGAATGAAATTAAGAACATTGCTCTTCTTGGCAATGACGGCTCGGGTAAAACCACTCTCACAGAAGCGCTGCTCTATGAGAGTGGTATTATAAAACGTCGCGGCAGAATCACTGCCAAGAATACAGTCAGCGATTACTTCCCGGTGGAGCAGGAATATGGCTATTCTGTGTTTTCCACCGTTTTCCATGTGGAATGGAACGGCAAGAAGCTGAATATCATTGACTGTCCGGGTAGTGATGACTTCGTAGGAGCCGCCATGACAGCGCTGAACGTGACAGATACCGCCATCTTGCTGCTGAACGGACAATATGGTCCCGAAGTAGGTACACAGAACCATTTCCGCTATACCGAGAAACTGGGGAAGCCGGTCATCTTCCTGGTGAACCAGCTGGATAGCGAGAAGTGCGACTACGACATGGTATTGGACCAGTTGCGTACCATCTATGGTTCGAAGGTAGTGCCCGTACAATATCCGTTGGCTACCGGACCGAACTTCAATTCGTTGATTGATGTACTTCTGATGAAAAAATATTCGTGGGCTCCCGAAGGTGGTGCTCCCACAATCGAAGAAATCCCGGCCGAAGAGTTGGAGAAGGCTACCGAGTGGCACAAGGCATTGGTGGAAGCCGCTGCCGAACACGATGAAGGCCTGATGGAAAAGTTCTTCGAACAAGAATCACTGACCGAGGACGAAATGCGCGAAGGCATCCGCAAAGGATTGGCCGCACGTGGTATGTTCCCCGTATTCTGCGTTTGTGCAGGCAAGGACATGGGCGTACGCCGCTTGATGGAGTTCTTGGGCAACGTAGTTCCGTTTGTTGACGAAATGCCTCCCGTACACAATACACGCGGTGAAGTGGTGAAACCCGATTCCGAAGGACCTACTTCGCTGTATTTCTTCAAGACGGCAGTAGAACCGCATATCGGCGACGTTCAGTATTTCAAGGTAATGAGCGGCAAGGTACACGAAGGCGACGACTTCACCAATGCCGACCGTGGCTCGAAGGAACGCATCGCGCAGATTTATGCTTGCGCCGGTTCCAACCGCATCAAGGTGGAAGAAATGGTAGCCGGTGACATAGGCTGTACCGTGAAGCTGAAAGACGTGCATACCGGCAATACACTGAACGGCAAGGGTGCCGAGAACCGCTTCAATTTCATTAAATATCCTAACTCCAAATATTCGCGTGCCATCAAGCCGGTGAACGAAGCCGATACGGAAAAGATGATGTCCATCCTGAACCGTATGCGTGAGGAAGACCCCACATGGGTGATTGACCAATCGAAGGAACTGCGTCAGACCATCGTACACGGACAAGGAGAATTCCACCTGCGTACGTTGAAGTGGCGTTTGGAGAACAACGAGAAACTGGCTATCAAGTTCGAAGAGCCGCGCATTCCCTATCGCGAAACCATCACGAAGGCTGCCCGTGCCGACTATCGTCATAAGAAGCAGTCGGGTGGTGCCGGACAGTTTGGTGAAGTGCACCTGATTGTAGAACCTTATTATGAAGGTATGCCCGCTCCCGATTCCTATCGTTTCGGCGGACAGGAGTTCAAGATGAACGTCAAGGGTACCGAAGAGATTCCTCTGGAATGGGGCGGTAAGCTGGTGTTTGTCAACTGTGTGGTAGGTGGAGCCATCGATGCACGCTTTATGCCGGCCATCCTGAAGGGTGTGATGTCGCGCATGGAGCAAGGTCCGCTGACCGGTTCGTATGCCCGCGACGTACGTGTCATCGTCTATGACGGAAAGATGCACCCGGTAGATTCTAACGAAATCTCCTTCATGCTGGCCGGACGCAATGCCTTCAGCGAGGCGTTCCGCAATGCCGGCCCGAAGATTCTGGAACCGATATACGACGTGGAAGTGTTCGTTCCGTCCGACAAGATGGGCGACGTGATGAGCGACTTGCAAGGCCGTCGTGCCATGATTATGGGTATGAGCAGCGAAGCCGGCTACGAAAAGCTGATAGCCAAGGTGCCTCTGAAGGAAATGTCTTCCTACTCTACGTCGTTGAGTTCACTCACCGGCGGACGTGCCTCTTTCATCATGAAGTTTGCCAGCTACGAACTTGTTCCGAGCGATGTGCAGGATAAGCTCATCAAGGAATTTGAGGCCAAGCAGACAGAAGATTAAGACTTTACTATTCTCGTTTTTATAAATTGTTAAAGCCGTTGTTCATCCTTTGGGAATGAATGACGGCTTTTTTTATTAACTGGAATTAATATTTCGGCCAAATGTGAATACAAACATTTAATTTTTTATTAAATTTGCAAACCGAGAGGTGCTCCTTTTGTTATAGTATTCAAAATTCAACCTAAAAAATCGGCTTCGGTTAATTTACGAGAACTTGCGGTTAAAACAGGTTAATGAGTTAGGAATGTTAATTAGGGAGTGTTAATTTTGTCGCCATGAAAAAGTCTACGATATGGATATTGGGCATCGTGATGGGTCTTTCCTTCCTCAGTCTGCTGTATCTTCAGATCAGCTACATCGAGGAAATGGTAAAGATGCGTAACGAGCAGTTTGACGAGTCTGTGAAGCGTGCCTTGATGGCCGCTTCCAAGGACGTGGAGTCTGCCGAGGTGGAACGCTGGATAAGGGAAGACATCTCGGAAGCAGAGAAGAAAGCGTGGGAACAAAGTTCGCAGAACAGCAGCACTACGACGACGCAGACACAGCGTTTCATGGTGGCGTCGCCCGATGGCTCGATGATTGAACTGAAGACCTTCACCAACAAACCATCGGAGTTGCCGAAGGCCATGATTTCGCGCAAGCATGGAACGAAGACCATACCTCAGACATCGCGTTCGCTGGTAGATGCCATAAAGAACCGTTACCTCTACCAACGGGCACTGATGGACGATGTGGTCTGGCAAATGATTTACAAGGCCAGCAACAAGCCGATAGCCGAACGTGTCAACTTCAAGAACCTTGACCAATATATAGGTTCGGGCTTGATTGACAATGGGGTGGATTTGAAGTACCACTTCCGGGTAATCGACCGCGATGGCAGTGAAGTCTATCGTTGTTCGGACTATACCGACGAGGGTAGCGAAAGCACTTATACGCAGCCGCTTTTCCTCAACGACCCGCCTGCACGGATGAGCATCGTCAAGGTGCATTTCCCCGGAAAGAGGGACTATATCTTCGATTCTGTCAGCTTCATGATACCGTCGATGATATTCACCTTCGTGTTGCTGATAACGTTCATCTTCACTATTTACATCGTCTTCCGCCAAAAGAAACTGACGGAGATGAAGAACGACTTTATCAACAACATGACGCACGAGTTCAAGACGCCGATCTCTACCATCTCGTTGGCGGCACAGATGCTGAAAGACCCGGCAGTGGGCAAGTCACCGGCCATGTTCCAGCATATATCGGGTGTCATTAATGACGAAACGAAGAGATTGCGCTTTCAGGTGGAGAAGGTACTCCAGATGTCGATGTTCGACCGTCAGAAGGCTACCTTGAAGATGAAAGAGATAGATACCAACGAGCTGATAACAAGCGTCATCAATACGTTTGCCTTGAAGGTGGAACGCTACAACGGCAAGATAGATTCGGAATTGGAAGCTACCGACCCCATCATCTTCGCCGACGAGATGCACATCACCAACGTGATATTCAACCTCATGGACAATGCCGTGAAGTACAAGCGTCCCGATGTGGATTTGCAGCTGATGGTACGCACCTGGAACGAATCCGGTAAACTGATGATTAGCGTGCAGGACAATGGCATCGGCATTAAGAAAGAAAACTTGAAGAAGATATTCGATAAGTTCTACCGCGTGCATACCGGTAATCTGCACGACGTAAAAGGATTCGGTTTGGGCTTGGCTTATGTGAAGAAAATCATTACCGACCATAAGGGAACCATCCGGGCCGAGAGCGAATTCAATGTAGGAACTAAATTTATTATTGCATTACCTTTATTAAAAAATTGATTGATATGGACGAAAAACTGCGTATTTTACTGTGCGAAGATGATGAGAATCTTGGCATGCTTTTAAGGGAATATTTACAGGCAAAGGGCTATACGGCCGAGTTGTATCCCGATGGTGAAGCCGGATATAAGGCTTTCCTCAAGAGCAAGTATGACTTGTGTGTATTCGATGTGATGATGCCTAAGAAAGATGGCTTTACCTTGGCACAGGAAGTACGTGCCGTGAACGCCGAAATACCCATCATCTTCCTGACTGCCAAAACTCTGAAGGAGGACATCTTGGAAGGCTTCAAGATTGGTGCCGACGACTACATTACCAAACCTTTCAGTATGGAAGAGCTTACTTTCCGCATCGAGGCCATCCTGCGCCGTGTTCGTGGAAAGAAGAACAAGGAAAGCAACATCTACAAGATTGGTAAGTTTACGTTCGACACTCAGAAGCAGATTCTGTCTACTCCCGAGAAGCAGACCAAACTGACGACCAAGGAATCCGAATTGCTCGGCTTGCTCTGTGCACACGCCAACGAAATCTTGCAGCGTGACTTTGCCTTGAAGACCATCTGGATTGACGACAACTACTTCAATGCCCGTAGCATGGACGTATATATCACCAAGCTGCGCAAGCACTTGAAGGAAGATGACTCTATCGAAATCATCAACATCCACGGCAAGGGATACAAACTCATTACTCCCGAGTCGGAATCTTGAGACTGATTGAGCCGATAAAAAAGAGGGCGGTTACATATTTTGTATGCAACCGCCCTCTTTTTTAATTGTTTGTTCGTTTCAGCTTGTCAATCGACAATTCGCTTGTTGATTTGGATGTAGGTAACCAATCCTATTACAATCAGCAATGCCGATGTGCCTAAAATGACATTGTTGTTAACATTACCTGTGAAAGCGCAGCTAATCAAGATGGCTGCCCCCACTATGATTAGTATTAATCCCAGACTTTTTAGTAAACCTTTCATTTGTGTGTATTTTTAATAGATTATTGTATTCTTGTCACAAAGAAAAGCATAATTCTTTAACAAGCGAAATTATTTTTGCAAAAAA
>JAUNJD010000383.1 GCA_030523205.1 Bacteroides sp. | reverse complement strand
AAGTCGTGGCAACGCACTTTTTCGGTAAATTACTACATATCAAGCCACTACCCACTCTGTACAGCTCCGTACCAAGTCCATACCAAGTCCGTACCTGCTCCGTAGACGGACCGTAGCACACCTATTTTTGGCTCGAAAAGGCATATATGAAGTGGGTATGGACCAAAAATGGCCGAAAAAGGGCAAAAGAGTGGAGCAAGTACGGAGTTGGTACGGAGCAGGTATGGACTTGGTACGGAGCGGATACGGGGTTGGCATTGCCCAATAAGGAATAGGCCGCACAGCACGATGATGCGCGGAAAGCAGTAATTATATCATACAAATGATGATAAACAGGCACTTTACAGCACAGCCGCCTTCCCCAAACTGCCGTAACGGTTGACGGCTTTCACCCGAATGCTGCCCGTTGCGTTCGCGGGCAATGTGTATGTAGCGCCTTTGGAGAAGCCGACGACCTTATCGCCCACCAGAATCACATAACCGGCAGCTTCCTGCACAGCCTTCCAACGGAGGTTCCTCCCCTTCTTCACGACATGCTCGGGAGCCGACAGACGGGTCATCATCTGGCGCGGATTCCAACCGTCAACCCTGAGAATGATGCGTTCATATGTCAGTTTCTCAGCTTCTTCGGCTGTGATGGTGGCGCGGCAAGAGCCTGTGCCGGCTTCCTCGCCCCGACCCTCGTACTCGGTTTTGCGTTGGCTCAGGTCCAGCAGGTTGCCTGCGGCGTCGCGGCTATCGTATTCCGCAAATATCTCGGGGATGGTACCCATGTTGGTCCAGCCCTCCGGAGCGATGGGGATGCGCATGGTGGTATGTATATAATAGGTACGCGGGGCATTGTGCCACGGGCGACCCAGCTTCTGCTTGCCACTGGCAGCCGCTTCGTTGCCATCGACCACGCAATGACGGAACACATAGCCATATCGAGCCTCCTTATGGCAGGGAGCCACAATCACCGAACCGCTGCGCACGTTGTAGAAGGTGCAGTTTTCCAGCAAGGCATCGCCACCGCCATAGAAATAATCTACGGCGCCTTCAATCCAGCAATCGTGGGCATAGAGGCGATACGAATCGTTTCGCGAAGAAGTCATCCACGTATCCTGAAACGAGCGGAAGGCGCAGTTGCTGAAGGCCGCAGCATCGGCTTGCGTACTCATGGCCAAAGCCTGAGGTCCGGCTTGGCTATCCACGCCCCAGTCATTGACGTAGGAGATGTTTTCGGAGTAGAAGTATTCGCCTTCCACCTTGACCACGCTCCCCTCAAAGCCGGCTACTTCCGACGAGGGATTGTGAACGGAATGCTGCCAATAGGCCGTCTTCGCGGCATCTTCGCCCTCTTGGGGCTTGCCGCCCACGTTCAGATTGTGGTGAATGATGGTCTTGTCGCGGTCCTGCCCTATCAGGTGTATGCGGATTTTGCTCTTCGGCACAATCACCTGTTCGCGGTACGAACCGTTCTTCACGAATATCAGCCACGGCTCACCGCTGTTGTCGGGCGCGGCATCGATGGCGGACTGAACACTTGTATAGTTACCACTCCCATCCTGCGCCACGACAGCATGGAAGGGCGACTTATTTTGGGCATACCCCAGGGCCGACAGCCCCAGTATCATTAAAAAGACAATGTTTCGCATACCTTTTTTGAATTTTTAATTTTAAATTTTGAATTAACCAATTATCCATTATCAACTATCCA
>JAUNJD010000134.1 GCA_030523205.1 Bacteroides sp. | reverse complement strand
GCGTAAGCCAGCAGATTTACAGTCTGCCCCATTTGGCCACTCTGGTATTTGCCCCCATTGCTTTCAAGATTTCATTGGTGAAGCACCTTTGTTTCTCAATTGCGGTGCAAAGGTACAACTATTTTTGTAAACTCCAAGCGAAATCTATCATTTTTATTGCAGTAATTGCACATTCGTCGCCTTTGTTGCCTAGTTTTCCGCCTGCACGTTCTTCGGCTTGTTCCATATTATTGGTGGTGATGAGGCCGTAAATGACTGGGACGTCGCCGCTTGCGTTCAGCTGGGCGATGCCTTGGGTGGCTCCCATGCAAACGTAGTCGAAGTGGGGCGTATCGCCGCGGACTACACAGCCCAGAGCAATGACGGCATCTACTTCGCTATATTCGATGAGCTGGTTGGCACCGAACGTCAGTTCGAAGCTGCCCGGAACTGTTTTCACCAAGATGTTTTCTTCTTTGGCTCCGTGTTTCTTCAAGGTGTTGACGGCACCTTCGAGCAGGGCACCGGTAATGTTGAAATTCCATTCGGAGACAACGATGCCGAATTTCATTCTCTCGGCGTTGGGAACGGAATTGAAGTCATAGTCTGACAGATTGTGATAAGCTGTTGCCATGTTAGTATAAAAATTAAATGGTTGGCTGAGGAAAGGAAAAACGAATACGGGTCACACGGACGCCACGGGCGTTGCTGCATCCGTGCCTAGTGTCCATGTGACCCGTACTCTGAAAGTCTATATATGATAAGGTATATAAGCCGTACCTTTATGTATAGACAGTGTTTTCTATATCATAAAACAGCGTTTTCGTTCTGCCGAAACGCTGTTTTACCAATATATCAATAAGGTTTGCTTACTTCTTCAGTTTGGCTTGTTCGATGTACTTGTCGATGTTCATAGACTGATAGGAGCGGAAATACTTCTCCTTGATGGTGGTGTAAGCCTTGATGGCATCGTCGTACTTGCCTTGCTTTACCAGAATGTCGCCGGCCTGTTGCAGATAGATGGGGCTCAGGGCATTGCTGTTGGCTTCGTCGGCAGCCTTCAGCAGGAAGGAAGCGGCTTTGTCCAGCTGATTGAGGTTGGCATAACAGTTGCCGATGGCGGCCTTCATGGCAGGAGCAACCAATTGGTCGTTTCCACTGAAGCTGTCCAGTGCTTTGATGGCTTCTTCGTACTGACCCAAGTGAGCGTAGCACAGTCCTGCGTAGGCTTTGGCAAGGTTGGCTGCATCTGTACCGCTGTATTCGTCGGCCACTTTCAGGAAACCGGCATAGCCGATGCTGTCACCGTTCAGAGCCTGAGCATAGTTGTCGGCTTCGAAATATTCCTGTCCTTTGAACAAGGCAGCCTGTGCCTTCTCTTCACGAGGCTCGGCATAAAGGTTCTTGTACATGATTATACCGGCTACGATGATGACAATTGCCACTACGGCACCGATGATAGCATTCTTGTTTTTGATGAGAAATGCCTCTGACTGCGTCAATGCGTCTTCCACATTCAGGGCTTCATTGGTCTTCTTTTGTTCTGCCATTTTTTATATATTCTTTTTGTTATTATTCTGATATAAAGATTTCAGCTCGCAAAAGTAAGTTTTTTATAGCTTACAACGAAATTTAGCGGCATATTTTTTCGTTTTGTATCCGAAAACCCATTATTTTCTGCCCGCTTTTCGGCAAGATGGGTTATCTTTGCATCCAAAATCATCTTGATTTGTATGATACTGAAGCGTATATCGATACTCAACTATAAGAACTTGGAGCAGGTGGAACTCTCTTTTTCTTCGAAACTGAATTGCTTTTTCGGGCAGAACGGTATGGGGAAAACCAACCTGCTGGATGCCATATACTTCCTGTCGTTCTGCAAAAGTGCGGGCAACCCCATCGACTCGCAGAACATCCGCCATGAGGCCGAATTCTTTGTCATTCAGGGCTTCTACGAGGCGGCCGACGGCACACCCGAAGAGATATATTGCGGCATGAAGCGCCGTCAGAAGAAGCAGTTCAAGCGCAACAAGAAGGAGTACACCCGTCTGTCCGACCACATCGGCTTCCTGCCATTGGTCATGGTGTCGCCTGCCGACAGCGACCTGATAGCCGGGGGCAGCGATGAGCGCCGACGGTTTATGGATGTGGTCATCTCGCAATACGACAAGGAGTATCTGGAGGCCTTGATACGCTACAACAAGGCATTGGCACAGCGCAACACCCTGCTGAAGAGTGAAGAGCCGGTGGAGGAAGAACTCTTTCTGGTATGGGAGGAGATGATGGCCCAAGCCGGCGAGGTGGTGTTCCGCAAGCGCGAAAGCTTTATCCGCGAGTTTATCCCGATATTTCAGTCGTTCTATTCGTTCATTTCGCAGGACAAAGAGCAGGTGGGCTTGACCTATGACTCTCATGCACGCGACGCCTCCTTGCTGGAGGTGCTGAAAGAAAGCCGTGTGCGCGATCAAATCATGGGCTTCTCGCTGCGCGGCATCCACAAGGATGAGCTGAATATGTTGCTAGGCGACTTCCCCATCAAGCGCGAAGGTTCGCAGGGGCAAAACAAAACCTATTTGGTGGCCTTGAAGCTGGCGCAGTTCGACTTCCTGAAGCGCACGGGCTCCACCGTGCCGCTGATGCTGCTCGATGACATCTTCGACAAACTGGATGCTTCGCGCGTGGAGCAAATCATTAAGCTGGTGGCGGGCGACAGCTTCGGGCAGATATTCATTACCGATACCAACCGCGAGCACCTGGACCGCATCTTGCACAAGGTGGGCAGCGACTACAAGATGTTCCGGGTGGAGCAGGGCATGGTCGCTGAAATGAAGGAGGAAGAAGCATGAAGCGAAACGATGCCGAGCCGATAGGCAAGCTGATACAGCACTTCCTCCGTCAGGAGAGTCTGGAGTCTCCGCTCAACGAGCGCAGGCTGATTAATGCGTGGCCCGATGTATTGGGTCCGACGATAGCCTCCTACACGCGCGATCTTTATATAAAGAACCAAGTATTGTACGTACACCTTACCTCGGCTGCCCTCCGGCAGGAGCTGATGATGGGGCGCGAATTGCTGGTGCGCAACCTCAACCGTCATGTGGGCGCACAGGTGATTACGAACATCATTTTCCGGTAATCTGTCAAAATCCTTACCTTTTCCGTCAATCTTTGCAGGGTGGCATTGGTGCGATTCACCTATATTTGCGCATATATATACCTGTGTTTTAATCAAATATATTTTATTTTACCGTGAAAAATATACTTATCGCTTTGACGGCTGTTTTCTTGATGGCCTGTAGCTCGGAGAAGCAAGCTCCGATTGACCGTGATGCGCTGGTGGCGCGCAACAATCCCCAAATTTCTGCATTCGATTCGTTGGCATCGCTCTCTGTGGGCAATGGCGAGTTTGCCTTTACGGCCGACATTACCGGTTTGCAGACGTTCCCCGACGCTTATAAGAAAGGTGTACCCCTGGGCACACAGAGCCAATGGGGTTGGCACAGCTTCGGCAACCCCGACCGCTACCAGCCGGAGGAATACATGAAAGAGTTCGACTTTGGCCGTGGACATAAGGAAGTCTATGCCTGTCAGTTCAAGGAAAAAGGACGTCAGCAGGGTGCGGCCAATTGGTATCGCATGAATCCGCACCGCCTGCACTTGGGTGTTGTCGGCCTGAATCTGGACGAAAACGTGAAGCCTGCCGACCTGACGGACATCCGTCAGACCCTCGATATGCGCAAGGGTGAAATCATCAGCCACTTTCAGCTGAACGGACAGGCTTACGATGTGCAGACCGTTTGCCATCCCGAGTTGGACCAAATAGCCGCTCATATCAGCAGTGCCGCCCGCGTCGGCATCCGTCTGCACTTCCCTTATCCCACGGGTGTGCATTCCGACGATGCCTGCGACTGGGCGTCCGACGACAAACATACGACTACGGTGGTTCGTCAGGACGACCAATCGGCCGTGCTGGAACGCAAGCTGGACGACACCACCTACTACGTGCTCCTGCAATGGGAAGGCAAGGCCAACCTGACCGCCAAGGCGAAGAATCTGCTGGTCCTGACCCCCGAGGCCGATGATTGGTCTTTCTCCTGCCGCTTCGTTTCGAGCTATCCCGCCGGGACGAAAGAAGGCAATCCGACCGACTTTGCCCCCGTGCCGCTGCCCAACTTTGCTGAGACCGCCGCTGCTTCGGCCGCGCATTGGAACCGCTTCTGGCAGGATGGTGCTGCCGTCGATTTCTCGCATTGCACCGACCCGCGTGCCGCTGAACTGGAGCGCAGAGTGGTCCTCTCGCAATACCTGCTTGCCATACAGAGTGCAGGCAGCGTGCCTCCGCAGGAAACCGGTCTGACCTACAACTCCTGGTTTGGCAAGTTCCACCTCGAAATGATTTGGTGGCATCAGTCGTGGCAAGCCCTTTGGGGACACGAAGACCTGCTGGAGCGTACCTTGGCTTGGTATGAGACAGTGGAACCCGTTGCCCGCCGGATAGCCGAACGCCAAGGATTCGACGGTGTACGCTGGATGAAGATGACCGATCCCAGCGGCGTAGAGGCTCCCTCCAACACCGGCAGTTTCCTGATATGGCAGCAACCCCATTACATCTATTTGGCCGAACTGGCCTACCGCGCCCATCCTTCCGATTCCATCCTTCGTCGCTACAATCACTTGGTGCAGGAGACGGCCAAGTTCATGTACTCCTTTGCCGTGTATGACGACTTCGACAGCCGTTTCATTCTGAAGGGTGCCATCCCCGCGCAAGAGACGCTCCGTGCGGCAACCACCATCAATCCTCCCTTCGAGCTTTCGTATTGGCATTATGCCATGCAGGTGGCCCAGCAGTGGCGCGAACGCATGGGCGAACAGCGCAACTTGGAGTGGGACGAGCTGATAGACAAACTCTCGCCGCTGGCCTACAACGACGACCAACTGTATCTGGCTTCGGAAGATGCCGTAGATACTTACCGCGACATTCGCTTCACCAGCGACCACATGGCCGTGCTGGGTGCCGTGGGCATACTGCCGATGAACAAACTGATTCGTGCCGACTACATGAAGAATACCCTCCACTGGATATGGGACAACTGGAACTGGGGCAAGACCTGGGGCTGGGACTATCCGATGACGGCCATGAACGCCACCCGCTTGGGTGAGCCCGAGAAGGCGGTGGGTGCCCTGCTGATGGAGAAGCGCACGAATACCTATCTGCCCAACGGACACAATTACCAAGACGGCCGCCTGCGCTGCTACCTGCCCGGCAACGGAGGACTGCTGACGGCCATCGCCCTGATGTGTGCCGGATGGGACGGCTGCGAGGTGCAGAATCCCGGCTTCCCGAAGGATGGCACGTGGGACGTGCGTTGGGAAGGTCTGAAGCCCATGCCGTGACAATCACTAATCCTCTATTTGCCTTATGAAACACTGCTTTTTATATGTCTTGATTTCTGCTTTGTCGTGGCCCGCAATGGTGTGTGGGCAGTATGCCTCCTCTCCGAAGAAGGCGGGCGACCTGATAGAATCTACTTCCTACAACGACCATAAGCGGGGGACTGCCCGCAAGCTGAATTACCTGCCCGAGGGCGAAGACTTTGTCTGCGTCAACGGCACCAACCGCTACACCCGTGCCCTGTACGGAGGCCCCACGGCTTGGAGGCTGGAGACGAGCGACCGTCCCATCTTTGCCACCTACGTGAAGCGCGATTGCCGCAACATCCGTTTCCGCCTGCACCTACCCGGTGGGCAGACCGTCAGTCCGCTCGAAGAAACCACTTGGTGCGAAGCCCGCTATACGCCCGGCCGTCGCAGCTATCTGCTGAAGGACGATGCTTGGGGGGCGCAAGCCTCGCTGTCGGTTGTTGTGTTGGCCGGTGGTGCTTCCGCCGAAGAAGCAGTGTGGCAACTGACGGCCAACGGCCTTCCCCAAGGTTGCGTGCTGGAAGTGCTGAACAGCCCGATACGGCAAAGCAAACTGTCGCGCAGTGGCGATATGGGTGCCGACCCTCCCGGTTGCTTCGACCCCGCCGAAGACGGCACGGTGCTGCAAACCCTCTCGTTGTCCTTGCCGACCGACCAGCCCCTGTATGTGGCCGTGGCAGGCAACACCTTGCGGCAGGAGAACGACGCTGCCCTCTTTGCTTCGATGGAGGCCGTCCGCGAGCAATTGGCCTCGCGCATCCGCATCACCACCCCCGACCCCTATTTCAATACCCTGGGCGGTGCGCTTGCCGTGGCCGCCGATGGCATTTGGGGGGAGGAAGGCGTTTGGCTACATGGAGCCGTGGGATGGCGAATGCCCCTCAGCGGGTGGCGTGCTGCCTACACCGGCGATGCGCTGGGTTGGCACGACCGTGCCCGCACGCACTTCGACAACTACGCCGCCAGTCAGGTGACCGACGTACCCTGCACCCGTCCGCATCCGGCACAAGATTCGGCTTTGGCCTTGGCACGCTCCGTCAAGCAGTGGGGCACGCCGCAATATAGCAACGGTTACATCTGCCGCAATCCGCGGCGCAACAATCAGATGCACCACTACGACATGAACCTCTGCTACATCGACGAACTGCTGTGGCACCTCAACTGGACGGGCGACCTTGCCTATGCTCGGCAGATGTGGCCCGTCATCGTCCGCCACTTGGCTTGGGAGAAGATGAACTATGACCCCGACAACGACGGACTGTACGATGCTTACGCCTGCATCTGGGCCAGCGATGCCCTCTACTACAACAGCGGTGCCGTCACCCACAGCTCGGCTTACAACCACCGGGCCAACCGCTTGGCGGCCCTCATCGCCGAGAAGATAGGCGAAGACCCCACCCCATACCGACAGGAGGCCGACCGCATACTGAAGGCTCTCAATGCCCGCCTATGGCTGCCCGAGCAAGGACATTGGGCCGAGTTCCAAGACTTCATGGGCCATCGCCGCCTGCACCGGAGTGCCGGTGTGTGGACCATCTACCATGCCCTCGACAGCGATGTGGCCGACCCCTTTCAAGCCTATTTGGCCACCCGCTACATAGACAACGAAATTCCCCATATCCCCGTTCAGGCCGACGGACTGACGGACGAAGGCTATGCTACCATAGCCACCACCAACTGGTTGCCTTATAGCTGGAGCATCAACAACGTGGCCTTTGCCGAGGTGATGCACACGGCGTTGGCCTACTTCCAAGCCGGACGGGCCGAGGCAGGCTACCGGTTGCTGAAGAGTTCGGTGCTCGACGGAATGTATCTGGGCGAAAGCCCCGCCAACTTCGGACAAATCAGTTTCTACGACGCTGCCCGCGGTGAGTGTTACCGCGACTTCGGCGACCCCATCGGTGTGGCTTCGCGCGTACTTATCCAAGGCCTTTATGGTGTGTTGCCCGATGCCTTGAACGGTCGTCTGCTGCTGAAACCCGGTTTCCCGGCCCACTGGAAGGAGGCCTCGCTGCACACGCCGGATGTGGACTTCGACTTCCGGGAAGCCGGAACCACCACCTTCCGCATCACCCACCGCCTGCCGGCTGTGCACGAAGTAGAGTTGCAATTCCCTGCCGCCTGCTCGCAAGTGAAGCAGTTGCTGGTGAACGGGCAGGCTGCCCATTGGAGGCCGGTGGCCGATGCCGTAGGCCGTCCCATGCTCGCGGTGACGTTGGCAGCCGATGCCGATGTTCCGCAGGAGGTTCGTGTGGAGTGGGGAGGTGAGTCGCTTTCCGCATTGGCCGACGCTACCCTGTCGGTTGCCGATGCTGTCACCTTGCCTGCTACCGACATTCGCGAAGTAGGTACCTTCCGTTTTGCCGCCCGTAGGATGGGGCAGATGCAATGGTGGATGCCCGTGGAGCAACCCCGGCAGGAAGTGGCCGATGCTTCTGAATCGTCCTTCGCTCAAGTCAACACCCGTAAGTGCGTGCCGGTGAATATGGATGCCGCCTTCAACGCCAAGGTGACGGACATCTTCCGCAACGAATACCTTTCGCCCCGTTCGCCCTACACCACCTTGCAGCTTCCCAAGCAAGGCATAGGCGAGTGGTGTCATCCGCTGAAGACGGCCGACATCGACGATAGCGGCCTGCGTGCCTCCGTGCGCGACGGGCAGATTGATACGCCATTGGGCATTCCCTTCCGCACGCCCGTCGAAGGCAGCAACATCGCCTTCACCTCCCTGTGGGACAACTATCCCGACAGCCTGACGGTTGCCCTCAGCGGGAAAGCCTCGCGTGCCTATCTGCTGATGGCCGGCAGCACCAACCACATGCAGTGCCACATCGACAACGGGCGGGTTCGCGTTTATTATAAGGATGGCACGTCGGACGTGATGCCCCTCGTCAATCCCGACAACTGGCCTCCCATCGAGCAATTCTTCTTTGAAGACGGGCAAGCCTTCGACCGTCATGCCCCTGCCTTGTGGCGTCTGCGGCTGAAGACGGGCGAGGTCAGCAACCGTTTCGGCGAATCGCTGGGCTATCCGGGGGTGAGCCGCGAAGTAGATGGCGGTGCAGCCGTCTTGCTGGAAATGCCGCTGAATCCCCGCAAACGCCTATCGCACCTGACGCTCGAAACCTTGTCCAACGAGGTGGTGATAGGGCTGATGGGCATTACGTTGCAGAGATAGTTTGTTAATGGATAATTGATAATGGATGGGTCAGAAGGTGATGGTTGCCCCCAATGCCGGATACATTTGTGTCCCATTGGGGGAAATCTGCTGAATGCTTGAACCACCCAGCGAGAAGTGAACAGAACGTTTGGCACGCGCCCTGTTGATTCTTGAGAATACAAAGAGCGGAATACTGGCAGCCGTGACCCCTATGCCGGTATAGATAACACCTCTCCACGACCTGCCATTGCCCGAATAAAGTTCGGCAGCACCTTCTCCAAACAAGCCTACTGTGGTTGTGGCTATCCCAACGCTGAATGCAGTCCAGCCGCAAGCCCTCAACCGCTTGTGACGCTTCCAATAAACAGTGTTCTTATAGCTTTCTTTCGGATGCTGCTTACCCATCATCATGACATCTTTGTTTACAGGCATGGCCGGACGAAGCCTTTCGTCGTCTTCCGCCTTTGCAGGTATGGCGACGTACAATAATAGGAACAGGAATAATACGATTGGTTTCATGTTCACAAATATATGTGTTTTTTGTAAAACGATATGCCGCTAATTCACTTTATTCCTGTTCTTAGTTACTTTTCTCCCCTCGGATACCTCCCGTCCCTGATGCAGGGAATCTGATGGAAAATGTCATACAGGGTGTCAACTTGTTAAAGAAAGTTATAATTCGAGTCCTTTAGGGTTACAACTTATCTGCTTTAATTGTTACCTTTGCACCCGAAAAAAGGAAAAAAGGACCAGATATGATACATCGTTATTACCAGATTACCATTCGTCTTCAAAACAAGATTCACGATTTTCACACTTGGGGTGCAGCGGCACTGATATAGAATATTCCTCTCCAATTCGTCGATGAATGGAGGGGCCAACCTTTTCTTACCATCTTCTTTGGATAGAGAGAACGCAACCATGGCTTGCGGAAAGAAGATTCTGACAGAGAAAACAAATACAAAACTTTATTTATAAATCTTTGGCGTGTCCCGACAGGCGCGTCATCCCAATTCTATGTATATGAACAAAAGCAAGTGGCTGATGACACTCTGCATTGTTGCATTGTGCAGTCAGAGCCTGTGTGCCCAGTCCTCTCCGGGACGTGTGATGGGCATCGAAGAAATGTTCCGTCTGGCCGACGAGAACAGCAAGAGTATCCAAACTTACAGTACCGGTAAGGAAGCTGCCGACGAAGCGTTGAAAGCCGCCAAGGCACAACGCCTGCCCGACGTCAACGCCTCCCTGTCCTTCAGCTATCTGGGCGACGGACGTTTGTGGGACCGCGACTTCAAGAACGGCATGAACATCTCCATGCCTCACTTCGGCAATAACTTTGCCCTCGAAGCCGAGCAGGTGGTCTATGCCGGTGGTGCCATCAACAGCGGCATCGCCATTGCCGAGCTGAGCCAACAACTGGCCGGACTGGACTGGCAGAAGAACCGTCAGGAAATCCGTTTCCTGCTGATAGGTTATTACCTCAACCTCTACAAGCTGAACAATCAGCTGCTCGTGTTGCAGAAGAACCTCGACCTGACCGAACAGGTCATCCGCAACATGGAGGCCCGCCGCGACCAAGGTACGGTACTGAAGAACGACATCACCCGATACGAACTTCAGAAGGAAACCTTGAAGTTGCAGATAGCTCAAGTGCAGGATTCGCGCAAGATAATGAACCATCAGTTGGTCATTACGCTCCACCTGCCCGCCGGTACGGAGATTGTCCCCGACACCACCCTGCTGGGCACCGAGATACAGACCTTGGCCGAAAGCGACTGGCAGCAGATGGCCACGCAGAGCAACATCAGCCTGCAACAAGCCGGACTGAACGTCAAGGTGAACGAACAACAGGTGAAGCTGGAACGTTCTGAACGTTTGCCCAAGGTGGCTATCGTGGCTGCCGAGCACTTGGACGGCCCCATCACCATCGAAGTGCCCACGCTGGACAACAACTTCAATTACTGGTATGTGGGCATTGGCGTGAAGTACAACTTCTCCTCCCTCTACAAGAACAACAAGAAACTGAAGCAAGCCCGCCTGAATGCCCGCCGTGCCCAAGAAGAACACGAACTGGCGCAAGAGCAGATTGAGATTGCCGTACAAGACGGATACGTCAACTTCCTGACTTCCTTCACCGACCTGCGCACACAAGAGAAGAGCGTGGAGCTGGCCGACGAGAACTACGCCGTCATCAGCAACCGCTACAAGAACGAACTGGCCCTGCTGACCGATATGCTCGATGCCAGCAACATGAAGCTCAGTGCCGACCTCAGCCTGGTGAATGCCCGCATCAACGTGATATACAATTACTATAAGATGAAGTACATCACGCATACGCTTTGATGAAGTTGATAAGGGGACAAGTTAACAAGGG
>JAUNJD010000133.1 GCA_030523205.1 Bacteroides sp. | reverse complement strand
TTCTTCGTTCTTCATTCCCCTATTACTTCTTCTTCGAACGCTTGGCCCAGCCTTCTTCCGTGAAGTCCGGTTCGGGGTCCTTGAAGCCGTCGTTGTTGTGCTGGAAGAACTGTTTCCAGTCGTCCTTCTTGCCACGGGGCTTGGTGTAGCCTCGCTCTTCGCGGCTGGGTTTGGTCTTCTTCTTGCCCTTATCGGCGGCGGGTTGTGAGTCGGCTTTCTTGTTGCGCTTGCTGTCACCGAAGTCCTTCTTGCTGTCGCCGAAGTCTTTCTTCTTGCTGCCAAAATCCTTCTTGCCACGGCTGCTGCCTTCTTCCTTTCGGGCAGCTTTTGCGGTGTCGCCCGCTTCCTCTCCGGCCACTTCTACGCTGACCTTTCGGCCATTCCAGTTGGCGTGGTTCAGGGCTTTCACTACGTTCTTGGCTTCCTTTTCTTCTACTTCGAAGAAGGAGAATTTCTGCATCAGGTCGATGCGGCCCAGCTCTACGCGGTTGCGGGTATTCTTGTTCAGCAGGCCGATAAGCTCGTTGGGGAAGAAATTGTCCATCTTGCCCAGGTTGATGAACAGGCGGGTGTAGCCCGGTTCGGCCTTACGGCTGTGGCTACCCTTGCCACGTCCCCCCTCTTCGCTTCCTCGGCGACCTTCGCCACGGGCGGAACGCTTGTCGTCCTTGGTCATTACTTCTATCTCTTCGCGGTCGCGGTAGTAGTCGATGAAGCGGTTGAACTCGTGCGACACCATGCGCTTTATCAAGTCCTCCTTGCTCAGCCAGTCCAGCTTGCGGTAGATGTCGGGCATGAAGTCGGCTATCTCATCTTCGTTCACCTTCACCTTCTCCAGGTCGTCGATGACTTTCAGGAGCTGCTTTTCGCAGATTTGCTTGCCGGTGGGCATTTCGCCGTCAACGAACTTCTTGCCGATGACGCGCTCTATCTCGCGCATCTTGCCCTTCTCGCGCAGGTTGATGATGGCGATGGAGGTGCCCGTCTTTCCGGCGCGTCCCGTTCGTCCGCTGCGGTGTGTGTAGCTTTCGATGTCGTCGGGCAGGCCGTAGTTGATGACGTGCGTCAGGTCGTCTACATCCAGTCCGCGGGCGGCTACGTCGGTGGCTACGAGCAGTTGCAGGTTGCGGATGCGGAACTTCTGCATCACGGCATCGCGCTGTGCCTGACTCAGTTCGCCGTGCAGGGAGTCGGCGTTGTAGCCTTCCTGCATCAGCTTGTCGGCTATCTCCTGCGTCTCCTTGCGGGTGCGGCAGAAGATGATGCCGTATATCTGGGGATAATAATCGACGATGCGCTTCAGGGCCGCATACTTGTCTTTGGCGTGTACGCAGAACACTACGTGCTTCACGTTGCTGGTGCCCTCGTTCTTGCGGCCGATAGTGATTTCCTTGGCGTCGCGCAGGTAGTTCTTCGAGATGCGGGCTATCTCGGGGCTCATGGTGGCGGAGAACAGCAGGGTGTTGCGTTCCTTGGGCACGTCGGCCAAGATGGCGTTGATGCTGTCGGTGAAGCCCATGTTCAGCATCTCGTCGGCTTCGTCCATCACTACGTTCTGTATGGTGGCCAGCGAGACGGTCTTGCGCTCCATCAGGTCAATCAGTCGGCCGGGTGTGGCTACGATGATGTGTACGCCTTGCTTCAGGGCGCGTATTTGGCTTTCGATGGACGAGCCGCCATACACGGGCAGCACTTTCAGTCCACTGATGTATTTGGAGTAATCGTTCAGGTCGCCCGCTATCTGGAGGCAAAGCTCGCGGGTGGGGCAAAGGATAAGGGATTGTGGGACTCGTTCGTTTACGTTGATTTTCTGTATCAGCGGCAGCCCGAAGGCGGCCGTCTTTCCTGTGCCTGTTTGTGCAAGGGCTACAACGTCATTATTTTCTCCTAAAAGGTAGGGTATCACTTCCTCTTGTACCGGCATGGGATTCTCGTATCCCATCTCTTCGATGGCGCGGCGTATCTCCGGCGACACACCGAGCTCTTCAAATGTCTTCATTAAATCTTTGTATATCTTTATATTTCGGGCGCAAAGGTAGGAATAAAAGTTGAATTATTCATCATTCGCCAATAGTATTTCCTGTAGGCTCTTGATTTCCTCCTTTGTCAGTCCGATGCCCTTCCTCAGATAGGTGGCTACATCTCCGTAGTTTCGTTCGGCTTCTTCCTTGGCGGCATTCAGGAAATTCTCGCGGGCGGAGAAGATGGTGGTGATGGCTTCCTGCGAGCTGGCGGGAAGCTGATAGGCATACTGCGATGCGCTGGGGATGTTGAAGTAGTCGTTGCTGAGGCGATAGTCGTCCATGATGATGTCGTCGTCCACGCCAAGAGCGGACAGCACCAAGGCCGAGACGATGCCCGTGCGTCCCTTGCCCGACGTGCAATGGATGACTACGGGGTAGTTGGACTTGTCGAGCAGGATGTCGAACAAGGCGCGATATTCCTTGGTATAATTGTTGACGAGGCTGCGGTTCATCTGCTCCACCATGAGGCGGACGGTGTCGTTGCTCACCCGATGGTGGCGGATGTCTTGCAAGAGGTCTTCCATGTAGCCCATGCCGATGGGGATGTGGACTACCTTGAAGTTCTTTTGCAGCGGGGCTTTCTGCTTCGTCTCCGAGGGCGTGCGCAGGTCGATGATGGTCTTCACGCCCAGATTCCTCAGCTTGCGCCGCGAGAAGTAGCCCAGGCTGTCAATCTCGGCCGACCGATAGAGCATCCCCCAGCGCACGGTCTTGTGGTTCTTGTAAACGGGGTATCCGCCCAGGTCGCGGAAATTCTGTATGTCGGGGATGTGGACGTTGCGGGCAGCTACCTTCACGCGATACTTGTCGTTGAACAGCAGTGTGTAGTAGTAGCGGCGTGCAGGCTGTGAGTTGACGATGGTCATGCGCTGGTCGGCGATGTTGGCCATGGCCACCGGGTTCTCTTCCGGAATCCGGTTGGGGCTGGTGGAGGCATACACCTTTACATTGCCTTCGATGAGCGGGGCGGTTTCCCATTTGACAACACAATTTCCCACATTATTCTCTTCGCATACCACGGAGATATGGGGCGTGACACCGCTGCAAGAGGGGAGCAGCATCACCAAGGCCAAGCAGTTTAATAGATTCTTGTACATAGCGCAAACGTCTCAGAGCGTTGAATGCAAATATATGCAATTTCGCTCCAGTCGCTACTTGTGGCGCGTTGTATTTAGTATTCTTTTTTTGAGTTTTTCAGTCTTTAAGTTAGTTGACGGGTGAACAAAGTCCGCCCTATCCTGTGCTTTTTTTGCCTTACTTATACCGGGCTGCAAACTCCGGCGATACGGAGTTGCCCAAGCTTTGGCAGACATCGGTGGCAAAGTCGATGCCATACTGTATGATGCGGTCCCACTTGGCTTCGTCTATCGAGCCTAGGTCGCGGTGGCGTACGCCTTCCTTCAGCAGTCCGAAGAGGATGCCGGCGTTGAAGTTGTCGCCTGCGCCCACGGTGCTCACCGTCTCGACGGAGGGTACGGGATAGTCCTTCGCCACCGCCAAGGTGCGCAGCGAGATGCCGTCGCGCCCCGCCGTATAGAGGAAGTTGGGGCAGTAGAACTTAATCTTTTCCTTGTAGATTTTGTCGGCTTCGTGCAGGTTGTACATATAGAAGAAGTCTTCGCGCGAGCCGCGCACGATGTCGGCATATTCCAGGTTCTCGATGATGGTGGGAGCCAGCCGGATGGCCTCCTCCTTGTGCGAGGAGCGGAAGTTGGGGTCGTAATACACGATGGCTTTCCGTTCGCGTGCCATGTCCAGCAGGTCTACTATCTTGTCGCGCAGTACGGGGTTCAGGGCGTAGTACGAGCCGATGATGACGATGTCGTCCTCCTCCAGCTTGGGATATTCCACGTCGAGGCGCTGCTTGGGGTAGTCTTTGTAGAAGATGTATTCTGCGTCGCTGCGGTCGTTCAGGAAGGCCAGCGACACGGGCGACTTGCCGTCGGGGAACACGTTGACGTGGTCGGTGGACAGGTTGTTGTCGCGCATGAATTGCAGGATGATGTTGCCCACATGGTCGTTCCCCGTCTCGCTGATGAAGCAGACGGGCACGCCGACACGTGCCAATGACACGATGCCGTTGAACACCGACCCTCCGGGTACGGCGGCTGTGGGCTGGTCGCCTTGGAAGAGGATGTCGAGTATGGTCTCTCCGATGCCTATTACTTTTCGCATAATGATCTTGATTTTTCTCCGAGGTAACCACCGTGGTGGCGTTTGGAATAGTCTTCGATGGTGAAGCCGGTCTGCTTCATGGTCTGCACCACCAGGATGTCGCCGATGACGGTCATCACGGTGGTCGATGTGGTGGGTGTCATGCCCAGGGCACATACCTCCTTGGGGCTTCCGGTGCTGAGGCAGACGGTGGCTTCGTGGGCCAGCGGGCTGTCGGGGTTTCCGGTGATGACGATGAACTTCAGGTCGGGATTCAGGTTGTGCGCCAGCTGTGTCAGCTCTACGATTTCGCGTGTCTTGCCCGAGTTGGAGATGAGCAGCAGCAAGTCGTTCTCCTGCAAGATGCCGAGGTCGCCGTGCTGTGCTTCGCTGGGGTGCAGGAAGACGGAAGGGATGCCCGTTGAGCAGAAAGTGGTGGCGATGTTCATGGCTATCTGTCCGGCTTTTCCCATGCCCGAGGTGACGAGTTTGCCCTTGTTGCGGTGTACATGTTCTACAATCAGCGCCACGGCCTTTTCGTATGCGTCCGTCACGGGTATGTTCAATACGGCTTGTGCCTCTTTCTGCAAAAGCTCTTGAATGGATGCTATCATCTTCTTTTATAGGTTTATGATTGACAAAGTGTCAAGTTGGCAATCTTGCAGTCCGCGAAGGCGGGAATTTGTGCTTGTCGGGCTGTCGGTTTGCCTGCTTGCCTACTTTCTTAGTTGCAAATATCTGCAATTTTCTATAAACGACAATAAGTTTTATTGTATTTTTGCTGCCTCAATCAAGTTTGAAAGACCGTAATGAACAAAATCGACGAATTTCAGGAAACATACAATGTCCATACGCTAGCCAATGGGTTGCGCATCATTCACGAGCCCTCGTCTTCGCGCGTGGCCTATTGCGGATTTGCCGTAGATGCCGGCACGCGCGACGAGCTGGAGAACGAGCAGGGCATGGCGCACTTCGTGGAGCATCTGATTTTCAAGGGCACGCACAAGCGCAAGGCGTGGCACATACTCAACCGCATGGAGAACGTGGGCGGCGACCTCAATGCCTACACCAACAAGGAAGAGACGGTCATCTACTCGGCCTTCCTCACCGAGCACTTCGGGCGGGCCTTTGAACTGCTGACCGACATCGTGTTCCGCTCCACCTTCCCTCAGCGCGAGATAGAGAAGGAGACGGAAGTCATCATCGACGAGATACAATCCTACGAAGACAATCCCTCCGAGCTGATATTCGACGACTTCGAAGACCTCATCTTCAAGGGGCACCCCTTGGGGCGCAACATCCTGGGCAATCCGGAACTGCTGAAGACTTTCCGCAGCGAAGACGCCGCCGCCTTCACCTCGCGCTTCTATCATCCCGGCAACATGGTGTTCTTCGTGCAGGGCAACCTCGACTTCAGGCAGGTGGTGCGCTGGGCAGAGAAGTTGCTGGCCGACGTTCCCGCCGTCGCGGTGGACAACTGCCGCACGCCACCACCGCCCTACGTGCCTTGTCGGCTCACCCTGCACAAGGACACGCATCAGGCGCACGTCATGATAGGCAGCCGCGGCTACAACGCTCACAATGACAAGCGCACGGCCCTCTACTTGCTGAACAACATCTTGGGCGGCCCCGGCATGAACAGCCGTCTCAACGTATCGCTGCGCGAGCGGCGCGGGCTGGTCTATAACGTAGAATCCAACCTCACTTCCTATACCGATACGGGCACTTTCTGCATCTACTTCGGTGGCGATGCCGACGATGTGGAGCTTTGCCTCCGCCTTGTCCACAAGGAGCTGAAGCGCCTGCGCGACACCAAGCTGACCGTTTCGCAATTGGCCGCCGCCAAGAAGCAGCTCATCGGTCAGATAGGCGTGGCCTCGGACAACCACGAGAACAACGCCTTGGGCATGGCAAAAACTTTCCTGCATTACAATAAGTACGAGACTTCCGAAGCCGTGTTCCGTCGCATCGAGCAGCTTACTCCGGAGGTTCTGCTAGAGGTGGCCAATGAAATGTTTGCAGAAGATTATCTTTCGACGCTGATATATCGCTGATGCCCCAAGATCGGCTTTTCCGGCCGCAGAGGAGCGGCAGGCTGAGGCGCATATATTTCCCTCCCGACAGCCATATAGATGCAGCGTGACAGCCATATAGATGCAACGTGCTGCATCTATATCTCCCTCCCGTTGGATATATAGATGCCGTACGGGGGAAATTTGACCGCAAGTCGTGCGCTATCCCTTCCGCATACTGAACTCGCAGCCGCAATACAGCTGGTTGTAGAAGGCATATTCTTTTAGTAACTGATTGCGTCGGTCCTGCAAGCCGCCTTTGCGCCAATTCTGCTCCCAGAAGACGGTGCCCGGATAGCGGGCGGCAGCCTGTCGGCCTGCTTCGTTTATCTGTTCCAGATTCTTCCAGCGCGAAGAGGCCAGCGTGGTGGTGAACACCGTGAAGCCGTGCTCGGAGGCATAGCGGGCAGTTTCCGTCAGGCGCAGGACGAAGCACTTCAGGCAGCGGCTTCCCCGTTCGGGCTCGTTCTCCAGTCCGCACATGCAGTCCAGCCACTGTTGGTGGTCGTAGTCGGCATCCACAAAGTCGAGGCCTTGGGCAGTGACGAAGCGGATAGCCTCGTTCTTCCGTATCTCGTATTCCTCACGGGGGTAGATGTTGGGGTTGCAGTAGAACACAGTGGGTCGGATGCCATTCATCAGCATACATTCGATGATGGCCGACGAGCAGGGCGCACAGCAAGAGTGCAGCAGTACGTGGTTATCGCCATTGGGGGTGGTGACTGGAAGCATATAGCAATCAGTTTTCTCAATAAGATTAAATGCTATCTATTGGGGAGCGTTTCATGATGAGAGGGTAACGCTCGGGATGTTTCAGACTGTCTATTTCCAAGTCAACATCCAAATCCGGCCATTCTATGGCATGTGCCCCGCTCATCCGGACATTTAAGGCACTACTGATGCGAGCGTCACGTAGCCATGGCACACGATTGTATGATACAAAATAATCCTCACCCAATACAGATAACATCATACCTTGCGCATTAATCATTAAGACGCTTACCGATGTGCGCTGCAAATTGTTGTTTAAATTCGTCTCCATACTTTTTGACTATTTGGGTTATTTGTTTCAGTTCCTTATTCCGAAAGCCATAATTTTCAGCTAAAGCTATTTCTGGTTCAAGCCAAAATTTAGCCTCACATTCGGCTTTTACTACATGAATATGCTTTCGCTCCTCCTCATTGGAGTAAATCTTGAATGTATAACCTTCTTCTTGTCGGAATTTAGGGCTCATCGTTTATTCTAATTTGTAGTTAAACGCTTGTTTCTTTCGCAAACTTACATAAAAATTCCCGATTTTCGTATGGGAGCAATGAAAAACAATCATTTTGCTCCACCTTTTCCCTTTGTATGTTAAAAATTACAATTCCATGCAGTCTTTTCGTTTTCCGGTATCTTTTCTTATTGGAAGGAACGAATTCATGGACAATAAAAGACTTGTAGAACAGTGTCGTATGGGCGACGAACAGGCTTTCTCTCAGCTCTATCAAGATTATTATGATGAGTTGATGAAAGTATGCCTTTACTATGTGCCCGATAGACAAATAGCACAAGACCTTTTACACGATAGCTTCATCATCATTTTCACCTCCATCCGTAGCTTGCGCGACCCAGACCGTTTGGATAGTTGGATGAAGATGATAGTGAAGAACCTTTGCTTGAAGTACATTAACCAGTCGAATGCTTTCCGAATGATGCCATTGTCGGAGGTTGAGGAGGCGGAAGAACCAATTGACATTCCTTATACCGAGACATCGCTTTCTTATGCTGCATTGGTGAAGTTGATAGAACAGTTGCCCGATGGTTATCAGAAGATATTCAGGCTCTCTGTTTTGGAAGGAATGTCTCATAAGGAAATAGGCATATTGTTGGGCATCGCTCCGCATTCTTCTTCGTCCCAGCTGTTCAGGGCAAAGGAGATGTTGAAGAAGTTGATAATGCGATACGGCATTATCACTTGCTTACTGCTTGCCGCATTGTTATCAGGGGTATGGTGGCTTATGCCCTCAGGAGACAGTATTGGCAGTGAAGTGGTCGGTAAACAGTTTGTGGAACAGGCAGAAGAGCCTTGCAAGACACCGAAACTCAAGGCCGATTCTGTAATAGAGCGCACCACGCCTTTACCTCCTCGGCTTGTGGACAATAAGCGTGAATATTTCTCTGACGCATCCATTGTGGACAGTTTGCCTTCTTCTTCTGTTGAGAAAGATACGGATACTGTTTCTTCTCCTGCAAAAGACAAGCAGGAGAAGATACCGTATAGAAGAATTTTGAATGCCAATCCTCCGGATGCGCATTATGCAAATGTCCTTTCTCCTAAAAAGCGGACTAAGCAGAGTCTGTCGGTTGCCTACTCGGGTGGAGAGGAGTACACGGATAGCCGACGCTTTACTACTTCCGGAGGCGATATGTCATCCGAGCTTCCACAAGTGGTAGAAGAGCAGGTGCATCACTACATGCCTATTACTTTTTCCCTCACTTTGCATCGGAACATTGGTGAACGGTGGGGAATAGAGACGGGTGTGCGCTACACCTTACTAAGGTCAGACTTTACTACTCGAAGAGAATATCTATCTGAGAGCGTACAGCGAATAGGCTATTTGGGTATTCCCTTGAAAGGTACCTTCCAAATATGGGAACGGGGGAAACTCTCTGTTTATGTCGGTGCAGGGATGGCGTTGGAAATTCCTATCAAAGCTACTGTGGAAGAAGCCCGTACCGAGAACGGTGTAACCGCTACTCACGACGAACGGCTGAGTCTTCCGCTTGGGTGGTCGGCAGGCTTTGGAGTAGGCCTGGAGTATCGGCTCACTCCTTCTATCGGGATTTATGCAGAGCCGGGCATCCGGTATTATTTCAAGAACAAGAGAAGTCCGAACACCCTTTGGACACAGCGACCACTCGATGTATCCTTACCGATAGGCATTCGCTTTTCTTGGTAAATAATAAAGGAAGTCATGCAGTCTTTCGGTTACGTCTTTCTCTATTGAATGAAACCGTAAAGTACGAACCGATATGCAAAAGAGACATACAGACCGCCGGCAATATTTTGAGGAACAAGCTTATACATGCCGAAAATACTACCTTCCATACATTCGGCAATGGATGATAGACTGCATTCCGCTTCGCATTTTAGAGGTAGGATGTGGCGAGGGTGGCAATCTGCTTCCTTTTGCCGAATTGGGTTGTGAGGTAGTTGGCGTTGACATGGCGGCATCGAGGATAGAGCAGGCTCGCCGATTCTTCAAGGAGAGGGGAGCACATGGCACTTTCATTGCATCCGACCTATTTCAGCTAAAGGAGTTGGAATGTCGTTTCGACATCTTGATATGTCACGATGTCATTGAGCATATTTCCGACAAAGCCCGGTTCTTGAGCGAATTGCGACGTTATCTTTCTCCCGGGGGAATAGCATTTGTCGCTTTTCCTGCTTGGCAAATGCCTTTTGGTGGGCATCAGCAGATTGCACCCGGCTTTCTCTCTCACATTCCCTTCATTCACTTGCTGCCCACGTTTGCCTATGGGAAGCTGCTGAAGTGGTGCGCCCTGCCTAAAGATACACAGAAAGAGCTATTGGAAATCAAGCAAACTCGGTGCAGCATAGAGACATTTAAGGCACGTCTTCGTGCGACGAACTATCAGGTTGTGGACGAGAGGCTGTATTTCATCAATCCCCATTATGAGGTTAAGTTCGGGCTGACTCCCCGCAGGCTGTGTCGGTTCATATCCCAACTCCCCTATATCCGCAATTTCTTCAGCACAAGTTGCTTTTATCTGCTAAAACCTCTATGAGTACCTTAATGAATAAACATCATTCCTCACCTTTTCTTGATGTCTACTACCAATCTCTATGCCGGTATCATCATCAACTCGCGCCCTACGGAGCGTATTGTTTCTATAATATCTGCCAAGCGTTGAGGAGACGGTTTCTTGGCTCCGCTCACATATTGCGCAAACAGGCTTTGGGACATTCCCATGCGACGCGCTATGGCAGCGGCGTTCAGTTCAGGATGGTTAGTGAATAGTCTGTATAAGACATTAGGATTCTTTTCTTGGAAAAATCCTTCAAAACTTAAGTCTTCATCCAGCTCTTCCCAGTGGATTCCCTGACTATCCACTTTGAAGTTTGCCCGTTGCTGAGGCGTTGCAAATTTTAGCCGACTATAATCAGCAAACAGCTCCTGTGCTTCTTTACCGTCAGTAGTACGTATCCATACCGCTGTATCGGTCAGCCATACCTTTTCAATTCTGATATCTTCCATAACTACTCACTTTACTTTGTTGAAGAACTTATTCCAAATGAATATTGTAGGCATAGTATTTACTTATATTAGTAGCAAAGATAGGTAATTATTTAATTACCTGCAAATATACGCTTGTCTTTTTATGAATAGGGAAGCACTGAGAGACATAAAAAAGGGTGCAGACCTACGTAAGTCTGCGCCCTATCAGTGAAGTTTTAAGTTTCCTTTTCTGTTTGTCCTTTACTCGAACAGCGACTTCGCAATACCCATCTCCAGTCCGCGAAGTTCGGCCAGTCCGCGCAGGCGGCCGATGCAGGAGTAGCCGGGGTTGGTCTTCTTGCGCAGGTCGTCCACCATCTGGTGCCCGTGGTCGGGACGCATGGGGATGGAGACGCCGCGGCGTTGCTGCATTTCGAGGAAAGCTTTCATGACGTGGTACATATCCTGACTTCGTCAATGCGCCACCCAAATTAAGATTTGTTGCCAGATATGTCGA
>JAUNJD010000132.1 GCA_030523205.1 Bacteroides sp. | reverse complement strand
ATGGTACTGCGTAACAGTGGGAGAGTAGGTAGTCGCCGTCTTTTCAGAAGAAGCCTCCGCGTCGGATGATGATGCGGGGGCTTTCTGTTTTTTTGGTAGTTTCAGAAATATATCTTATATTTGCACGACTAATATTTATAACTAATTATTTTAAAGCAAATTGAAAGATGAAAACTAGAATCTTATTGGTTGCTGCTGCGGTAGCATTTTCTTTTGCACTGACTTCTTGTGGTAACAAAAAGGCTGCTGACAAACCGGCTGAAGCTGCTGAACAAGTATGTGATTCTGCTAAGGCTTGCTGTGCTGAGGCTCCGCAGGCTGCCGAAGGCGCTGCTCCTTGCTGTGCAGAAGGTGCAGAAAAGGGTGACAAACCTTGCTGTGCTGAGGGTGCTGAAAAGAAGGGCGACAAGCCTTGTTGTGCTGAAGGTGCAGAGAAGAAAGGTGACAAACCCTGCTGTGATGCTGAAAAGAAGGGTGAGCAACCTAGCGATAAGAAATAAACAGTAACACTGTAATAGGAAAGAATGAGGCATACGGGTGAAAAATCTGTGTGCCTTTCTTGTTTTTGATAATACATTTATGAGATTTTTGCGGTGATAACTTATAAAATGATATTTTTATATTGAAAAAACAATGGAATTGTTTGTTCACTACGAAATAATCTCTACCTTTGCACCGTCAAAAGCAAAAAATAGAAAAGATGACTCGGAATTTTACATATATTCTACTGTGCGGTATTATTATTCTACTAGAAAATTTTAGTGGAAGTGAGTGCTGTGCGTAATGATATGTAAGATACAACGGATATATGAAGCCTTTCTCACTTCCCTGTGTGAAAGGCTTTTTTTGTGGATTACTTGCGTTGGTGCGTAAATCCTTCAAAAAAGTAATAAACTAATAAATTACGATAAACAAAATGAGTGACAAGTTATTTATTTTCGACACAACGCTTAGGGATGGTGAACAGGTCCCGGGCTGTCAATTGAATACGGTAGAGAAGATTCAGGTGGCCAAGCAGTTGGAAGCGTTGGGCGTAGATGTGATTGAAGCCGGATTTCCGATTTCTAGTCCGGGGGATTTCAATTCGGTGATTGAGATTTCCAAAGCTGTGACGTGGCCTACGATTTGTGCCTTGACACGTGCTGTCCAAAAGGATATTGATGTGGCTGCGGATGCATTGAAATATGCCAAGCATAAACGGATTCATACGGGTATCGGTACTTCGGATTCGCACATCAAGTATAAATTCAATTCCAATCGTGAAGAAATCATTGAACGTGCTGTGGCTGCCGTGAAGTATGCCCGCCGTTTCGTTGACGATGTAGAGTTTTATGCTGAAGATGCCGGACGTACGGAGAATGAATATTTGGCCCGTGTGATAGAAGCCGTAATCAAGGCCGGTGCTACGGTGGTGAATATTCCTGATACGACGGGATATTGCTTGCCGTCGGAGTATGGTGCCAAGATTAAATATCTGATGGAACACGTGGATGGCATCCATAATGCTATAATCTCTACACACTGCCACAACGATTTGGGCATGGCTACGGCTAACACGATGGCCGGTGTGCTGAATGGTGCCCGTCAGGTGGAAGTGACCATCAACGGTATTGGCGAACGTGCCGGAAATACTTCGTTGGAGGAGGTGGCCATGATTATCAAATGCCATAAGGACATCGACATTGAAACCAACATCAATACGCAGAAGATTTATCCGACAAGCCGCTTGGTATCTAGCTTGATGAATATGCCCGTGCAGCCCAATAAGGCTATTGTGGGCCGTAATGCCTTTGCGCATTCGTCGGGAATCCATCAGGATGGCGTGCTGAAGAATGTGCAGACGTATGAGATTATCGACCCGCACGATGTGGGCATTGATGACAACTCCATCGTACTGACTGCCCGCAGTGGACGTGCTGCCTTGAAGAATCGTTTGGAAGTGCTGGGTGTGAAACTGGATAAGGAGAAGCTGGACAAGGTATATGAAGACTTCCTGAAGTTGGCCGATAAGAAGAAGGACATCAACGATGATGACGTATTGGTATTGGCCGGTGCCGACCGTTCGCAGAACCATCGCATCAAGCTGGAATATCTGCAAGTGACCAGTGGGGTAGGTGTACGTTCGGTAGCCAGCCTCGGTCTGAACATTTCGGGTGAGAAGTTTGAAGCTGCTGCCAGCGGAAACGGTCCCGTAGATGCTGCCATCAAGGCGCTGAAGAAAATTATCAATCGCCACATGACGTTGAAGGAATTCACGATTCAGGCTATCAGCAAGGGAAGCGACGATGTAGGTAAAGTACACATGCAGGTGGAATATGACAATCACCTCTATTATGGATTTGGTGCCAACACCGACATCATTGCCGCATCGGTGGAAGCCTACATCGATTGTATCAACAAGTTTAAAATCTAATCGGATGTATATCCGCCGATAACTAATTCATATAATCATAAGATTTTTGAGCGTAAGCTAAATCATAAAATAGAAAATACACAGATGAATACGTTGTTTGACAAGATTTGGGACGCACATATTGTGCAGAAAGTGGAAGATGGTCCCACTCAGCTTTACATTGACAGACTTTACTGTCACGAAGTAACCAGTCCGCAGGCTTTTGCCGGATTGCGTGAACGTGGTATTAAATGTTTCCGTCCGGAAAGGATTTTCTGTATGCCTGACCACAACACACCGACACACGACCAAGACAAGCCGATTGAAGACCCGGTATCGAAGACGCAGGTAGATACGCTGGCCAAGAATGCAAAGGACTTTGGATTGTCTCACTTCGGCATGATGGATAAGAAGAACGGTATCATACACGTGGTAGGACCGGAACGCGGACTGACGCTGCCGGGCATGACGATTGTGTGTGGTGACTCGCATACATCTACGCACGGTGCCATGGGTGCTGTAGCTTTCGGTATCGGTACAAGTGAGGTGGAGATGGTAATGGCTTCGCAATGTATTCTTCAGACTCGTCCGAAGACGATGCGTATCACCATTGACGGAAAGCTGGGCGAAGGCGTTACAGCTAAAGATATTGCTCTGTACATGATGTCGAAGATGACGACCAGCGGTGCTACGGGCTATTTCGTAGAGTATGCCGGTGAGGCTGTACGCAATCTGACGATGGAAGGCCGCCTGACACTGTGCAACCTGAGCATTGAGATGGGAGCACGTGGCGGTATGGTGGCTCCGGATGAAACAACGTTTGCTTACATCAAGGGACGTGAATATGCTCCGAAGGGTGAGGCATGGGACAAGGCTTTGGCTTACTGGAAGACGTTGAAGAGCGATGATGATGCTGTGTTCGACAAGGAAATACGTTACGATGCTGCCGATATTGAGCCGATGATTACTTACGGTACCAATCCGGGTATGGGCTTGGGCATCACTCAGAGCATTCCAACCACGGAAGGTATGGGCGAGGCTGCACAGGCTTCTTTCTTGAAGTCGCTGAACTATATGGGCTTCCAGCCGGGCGAGTCGTTGCTGGGCAAGAAGGTAGATTACGTATTTCTGGGTGCTTGCACCAACGGACGTATCGAGGACTTCCGTGCTTTTGCTTCGTTGGTAAAGGGTCGCAAGAAAGCCGAACATATCGTTGCATGGTTGGTGCCCGGTTCGTGGATGGTGGATGCACAGATTCGCGAAGAGGGCTTGGACAAGGTGCTCGAAGAGGCCGGATTTGAGATTCGTCAGCCGGGATGTTCTGCCTGCCTTGCCATGAACGATGATAAGATTCCGGCAGGAAAGTATTCCGTTTCTACCAGTAACCGTAATTTCGAGGGTCGTCAAGGACCGGGTTCACGTACCCTGTTGGCCAGCCCACTGACGGCTGCTGCTGCGGCAGTGACGGGAGTGGTGACGGATCCGAGAACGCTTTTATAATGAAGAATGAAGAATAGCCGTGCGGATGGATTCATTCTATTCATAAACTGAAAACCGTAAAATTGAAAATAAACAGATGAAACAGAAATTCAACATCATAACAAGTACCTGTGTTCCCCTTCCGTTGGAGAATGTGGATACTGACCAGATTATCCCTGCTCGCTTCTTGAAGGCGACAACCCGTGAAGAGAAATTCTTCGGTGACAATTTGTTCCGCGATTGGCGTTACAATCCGGACGGTTCTTTGAATGAGAAGTTTGTGCTGAACAATCCTACCTATGGTGGTCAGGTGCTCGTTGCCGGCAAGAACTTCGGCTCGGGCAGTAGCCGCGAACATGCAGCATGGGCCATTGCCGGTTATGGTTTCCGCGTGGTGGTGAGCAGCTTCTTTGCCGACATTCACAAGAACAACGAGCTGAATAACTTTGTATTGCCGGTAGTGGTAAGCGAAGCTTTCCTGCAAGAACTGTTCGACTCCATCGCTGCCAATCCCAAGATGGAGGTAGAAGTAAACTTGCCGGAACAGACTATCACCAACAAAGCTACGGGTAAGAGCGAACATTTTGAAATCAACGCATACAAGAAGCATTGTCTGATGAATGGATTGGATGACATTGACTTCTTGGTAGAGAACAAGGATAAGATAGAGGCCTGGGAGGTGGCTCACAGCTAAGAATAATCATGCGATACAACCATCCGAAAATAGAGATAATGGACACGACGCTCCGCGACGGTGAGCAGACCAGCGGAGTGTCTTTCGTGCCCCATGAGAAGTTGATGATAGCCCGTTTGTTGCTCGAAGAGCTGAAGGTGGACCGGGTGGAAGTAGCTTCCGCACGGGTATCTGACGGAGAATTCGATGCCGTAAAGATGATTTGTGACTGGGCTGCCCGCCGCAATCTGCTTCCGAAGGTCGAAGTGCTGGGCTTTGTGGACGGACATACATCGGTAGACTGGATTCATGCCACCGGCTGCCGGGTCATCAATTTATTGTGCAAAGGCTCGCTGAAGCATTGCACCTACCAACTGAAGAAAACTCCGGAACAACATTTGGAAGACATTCTGGCCGTGGTTCGCTATGCCAGCGAAAAGGACATGGTGGTGAATGTCTATCTGGAAGACTGGAGCAATGGCATGAAGGATTCTCCTGAGTACGTATTCCAAATGATGGACGGATTGATTCGTTCCGGCATACAACGCTATATGTTGCCCGATACATTGGGTATCCTCAACCCCTTGCAGGTTATCGAATATATGCGGAAGATGCTGAAACGCTATCCTAGTGCCCATTTTGACTTCCATGCACACAATGACTACGACTTGGCTGTAAGCAATGTGTTGGCGGCTGTGCTGAGTGGTTGCAAGGGCTTGCATACCACCATCAACGGACTGGGCGAACGGGCGGGTAATGCACCGTTGGCCAGTGTGCAGGCTATCTTGAAGGACCATTTCAATGCCATTACCAACATCGATGAAAGCCGTCTGAACGACGTGAGCCGCGTAGTGGAATCTTATTCGGGTATTCTCATCCCGGCCAACAAGCCGATTGTGGGCGAGAATGTCTTTACGCAAGTGGCCGGTGTTCATGCCGATGGCGACAACAAGAGTAATCTGTATTGTAACGACCTGTTGCCCGAACGTTTTGGGCGCAAGCGTGAGTATGCCCTCGGTAAGACCAGCGGAAAGGCCAATATTCGCAAGAATCTGGAAGATTTGGGCTTGGAGCTGGATGAAGCTTCCATGCGTAAGGTGACGGAGCGCATCATTGAGCTGGGCGACAAGAAGGAACTGGTGACGCAGGAAGACCTGCCCTACATTGTTTCCGACGTGCTGAAGCACGATGTGCAAGACGACCGTGTGAAGCTGAAGAGCTATATCGTTAACTTGGCTTACGGCCTAAAACCAATGGCTACGCTGAAGATAGAAATCAACGGTAAGGAGTACGAAGAAAGTTCTAGTGGCGATGGTCAGTACGATGCATTCGTGCGTGCCCTTCGTAAGGTATATAAGGTGACGCTAGAGCGCAAGTTCCCCATGCTGACCAACTATGCCGTAACTATTCCTCCCGGCGGACGTACCGATGCCTTTGTGCAGACAGTCATCACGTGGAGCTTCGAAGGTAAGGTGTTCCGCACCCGCGGACTTGATGCCGACCAAACAGAAGCCGCCATCAAGGCGACGGTGAAGATGCTGAATATCATCGAACACGATTATGAGGCGGAAGAGAAGAAGAATTAAATTTTAAACAATAAATAAAGAATACAATGGATTTTAAAATTGCAGTATTGGCCGGTGATGGTATCGGCCCCGAGATTTCTGCCGTAGGTGTAGATGTCATGTCGGCCGTGTGCGAGAAGTTTGGACACAAAGTTAGTTATGAGTATGCCATCTGCGGTGCAGATGCTATCGACAAGGTAGGCGACCCCTTCCCCGAAGCTACTTTCGAGGCTTGTAAGAACGCTGATGCCGTGTTGTTCTCTGCCGTAGGCGACCCGAAGTTTGATAATAACCCTACTGCTAAAGTACGCCCCGAACAGGGTTTGCTGGCCATGCGCAAGAAGCTGGGCTTGTTTGCCAACGTACGTCCCGTACAGACCTTCAAGTGCTTGCTCCACAAGTCTCCGCTTCGTGCAGAGTTGGTGGATGGTGCCGACTTCCTCTGCATCCGCGAGCTGACAGGTGGTATGTACTTCGGTGAGAAGTATCAGGACAACGACAAGGCTTACGATACCAATATGTACACTCGTCCGGAGATTGAGCGCATCTTGAAGGTAGGCTTCGAATATGCCATGAAGCGCAACAAGCACCTCACGGTGGTAGATAAGGCTAATGTGTTGGCTTCTTCCCGTCTGTGGCGTCAGATTGCCCAGGAGATGGCTCCGCAATATCCGGAGGTAACTACTGACTATATGTATGTGGACAATGCTGCCATGCGCATGATTCAAGAACCGAAGTTCTTCGACGTGATGGTGACGGAAAATACCTTTGGTGATATTCTGACCGACGAAGGCTCCTGCATCAGCGGTTCGATGGGCTTGCTGCCTTCTGCCTCTACGGGCGAAAGTACGCCGGTATTCGAGCCTATTCACGGTTCTTGGCCGCAGGCTAAGGGCTTGAACATCGCTAACCCGCTTGCACAGATTCTGTCTGTAGCCATGTTGTTCGAATACTTCAATCTGAAGGAAGAAGGTGCGCTGATTCGTCAGGCTGTAGATGCTTCGCTCGATGCCAATGTCCGTACACCGGAGATTCAGGTAGAAGGCGGTGCTAAGTATGGCACGAAGGAAGTAGGTGCTTGGATTGTAGATTACATCAAGAAGTAACGCGCTATCCGATAAGCTTTTTAGGCACGGATTACACGGATTTTTCACGGACGGTAAGCAACAATGCCGTGTTCTTTCCATGTAATCCGTGCCTTTGTATATTCCGATTCCTCCTTTCATTGCTTTAAAAAACTTCTTTATCAAAGTGATAAAATTGTTATTTAATCTGCCATCTTTCAAGGGTTTTCTATTAAATTTCTATCTTTGCCCAGGTGATACCGAAACAAATGGAAATTGATTATGGTAAAATTGAAAAGAATATTCCTCCCTTTCTTTCTCCTTCTATTATTTAGTATAGTGGCTTTGCCCCTTTCCGCACAATTATCCTATCGCGAACTGTGCGACCGTGCCGTTGCAGCCGCTTCGGTCGATAGCTTGTCGCAGGCGGCCGACTACCTGCGCTTGGCCATGAAGCTGGAACCGGACAATCCACGCAATGCCTTGTTATTCTCCAATTTGGGCACGATACAGCGCCGACAGCAACGTTATGAAGATGCGATAGAGTCTTATAGCTATGCGCTGAATCTGGCTCCTCATTCCATCCAAATACTGATGAACCGTGCTTCGCTTTACTTGGAGCTGAACAAGTACGACCTTGCCCGTATGGACTATTCTTTGGTGCTTGACTTGGAGCGTGACAATAAGAAAGCCTTGCTGATGCGGGCTTACATCTATATGCAGATGCGCGACTACAAAAGTTCGCGTTCCGATTATAAACGCTTGTTGAAGTTGGCTCCTTTCAGTTATAGTGCCCGCTTGGGGTTGGCTACCTTGGCCCGCAAGGAAGGAGAGCACGAAGAAGCCCTCTCCATCCTGGACAAGATGCTGGCCGAAAAACAGGACGTTACGAAGGAAACTGATGCCGAACGCGCTTCCCTCTACATCGTGCGTGCAGGCGTTGAAATGGATTTACAGCGTGCCGAACCGGCTTTGGCCGATTTGGAGGAAGCTATCCGTCTGGATGATTCGCAGGCCGAAGCTTACTTGATTCGCGGACAAATCTACCTGTCGCAGAAGAAAAAAACGTTGGCTCGGAAGGATTTCGAGAAGGCGATGGAACTGGGAATCCCGCAGTCGGATATGAAGGAACTGCTGATGGAGTGCAAATAATCGGCTTTACTCCATAAACTTCCGGATGGCTTCAACAAATTCTTTTCCGTATTTCTTCTTTTTGTATTCGCCTATGCCACTGATGTTCCCGAATTCTTCGATGCTGGTGGGGCGGGCAGTGCTCAGCAGATGCAGCACTTTGTCCGACAGGATGATGTAGGCGGGCAGGGCTTCTTGGTCGGCCAATTGTTTGCGCAGTTGGCGCAGGACTTCGAAGAGGTCGTTGCTTTCGGTGGCTGGCAAATCTAACGCTAACTCTTTGTTGACGACTTTGCGCTTGTGACCTCGTTGTGAAGCGGCTTCTTCGCGGCGGATGACCACTAGGCGGGCGATAGCTTTTCCGAACAACACTGCGCTGCCACTGGCCGTAATTTTCAGGTGATTATTCTCATTGTAGGCTATCTCGAAGTAGCCCAGCTGCAACATTTGTAGCAGATAATCCTGCCAGTCGCGTGGCGGTATATCACGCCCGGCACCGAAAGTCTTTAGCTGATGATACCCCTTCTGCGATACTTCCGGGCTCAGAGTGCCCCGCAGAATGTCTATCAGTGTGCTTATGCCAATTTGTTGATTGGTGCGGGCAATGGCACTCAGGGCCTTTTGCACGATGATGGTTCCATCGAAGCGCTCAGGAGGATTCTTGCAGACGTCGCAGTTGCCGCAATCGTGCATCATGGTTTCTCCGAAATAGCTTAACAAGATGCGTCGGCGGCAGATGTCCGATTCGGCATATTGCTGCATACGGTTCAGTTTCTCCAGATTGATGCCCTGTTGTCCGCTTTCGGCGGCAAACTTGGTCAGTAGGATGAGGTCGCCCAATGAATAGAATAATAAGGTATCGCTAGGCAGTCCGTCGCGTCCCGCACGTCCTATTTCTTGGTAGAAACTCTCGATGCTCTTGGGCAGGTTGTAATGAATGACCCACCGGACGTTGCTCTTGTCTATCCCCATGCCGAAAGCGATGGTGGCGCAGACCACCTGCACGCGGTCATTGATGAAGTCATCCTGTGCTTCGTCTCTCTGGGTAGGCGAGAGGCCGGCGTGATAAACAGTGGCGCAGATGCCCTGCTTTTGCAGCATTTGGGCTACGGTTTCGGTTTTGCTGCGGCTCATGCAGTAGATGATGCCGCTTTCGTTGGGGTGGTGGTGTATAAAGTCGAGGATGGCACGGCTTTTCTCCTTTTGTTGGTATCCCCGCTTGACGGTCAGGCTCAGGTTGGGGCGATCGAAGGAGGAGATGAAGACTTTCGGCTCGTGCAGGTGCAGCTGCTTCACGATGTCCTGACGGGTGATTTTGTCGGCTGTAGCTGTCAGGGCAATGATGGGCACCTGCGGAAACTGCTCGTGCAGGATGCCCAGCTGCGTGTACTCCGGACGGAAGTCGTGTCCCCATTGCGAGATGCAGTGCGCCTCGTCTATGGCGAAAAGAGAAATGTTCATGTCGCGTAGCAGGTAGCCGGCTTCGGCCAATAGCTTTTCCGGCGAGATGTAGAGCAACTTCAGTTTCCCTCCCATGCAGGCGCGGCGTAGGGCAGCATTAGCGGTTTCGTCGTTGGTGCTGTTCAGCGCTCCAGCTGGGATGCCGTTGGCACAAAGGGCTTCTACTTGGTCTTTCATCAACGAAATGAGTGGTGAGACGACAACAGCTGTTCCTTCGCTTAGCAAGGCCGGCAGTTGGTAGCAGATGGATTTACCGCCTCCGGTGGGCATCAGTACCAATGCATCTTTCCGGTTCAGCAGATGCCGGATGATGTCTTCCTGTAGCGGGCGGAAACTATCATAACCAAAATATGTCTTGAGCGTTTGTAGCATAAAAGTGAAAATCTGAAATTTCGGCAAAGTTACATTATTTATTGTATAAAATACAAATAGTAACAATTGTAATTAATGTAGAATTGTGGTTACCAAAACAAACGAAAAAGTTAAAGTTTCTTATTGGTACGCCATTCGTCCGTTTATTCCCGCTTTTTACCTATTTGTGCATCAAAAATATATACTTGAAAAGTTGCATATTAAAAAAAAATGTCAGACTTTTGTAAAGTCTAAGGAGAAGTACCTTGGATGCCCATATTTAAAATAAACCCTAACCAGTTAATTAAAATGAGTGATTTAGAAAACAAGACACAGGAAGAGGTAGCAAAGAAGCGTCCTTACAACCTGCGTGAGAAGAAGGAAAAAGATGCTGCTTACCGTTCGTTGATTCGTCCGGAATTGGCAGATGAGTTGTATGACAAGATACTGAATATCATTGTAGTACAGAAGAAGTACAGAGACCCTGAATATTCCGCCAAAGATTTGGCCAAGGAATTGCAGACGAATACACGTTACTTGTCTGCTGTGGTTAACTCTCGTTTCGGCATGAACTATTCTTGTTTGTTGAATGAGTATAGAATAAAGGATGCGTTGCATCTGCTGACAGACAAGAGATATGCCGACAAGAATGTAGAAGAAATTAGCACAATGGTCGGATTTGCGAATCGTCAGTCTTTTTATGCAGCATTCTATAAGAACATGGGTGAGACTCCGAATGGTTACCGCAAGAGACATGCTGAAAAAGGCAAGAAGTAAGTCCTGTATGGATATATAGAATAAAAAGGAAATATTTCGGAACGGGTGCTCTGGGATATTTCGGCACAGTTGCAAATATCCGTGGCTTAAATTTGTAGTATAGGTATATTTTTT
>JAUNJD010000131.1 GCA_030523205.1 Bacteroides sp. | reverse complement strand
ATCTCCTTTCGCATACTGGCTGGGGCTCATTCGGTAGTGCTTCTTGAACACTTCGCGGAAGTATTTGGTATCGCAGAAGCCGGTACGTTCTGCCACCTCCGTGATGGAGCAATTGCCTTCCTTCAGCAGGCGGGCGGCTTCCTTCAGGCGGGCCAAGCGTACGTAGTCGGCCGGAGCTTGTCCGGTGAGGGCTTTCAGCTTGTTGTAGAAGCTGGTGCGGCTCATGCCTATCAGCGAGCAGAGGGTATCGACCGTGAAGTCGGTATTGTCCGCTACGCTTTGGTGGACGGTGGAAAGGAATTTGCGGTCCAGTTCGCTGAGGGTGTTGTCCGGCTCGGGTGGAGGAGTGTCGTCGTCCATTGCCGCATACCGCTTGCGAAGCAAGGCACGGTTGGCCAGCAGATTGGCGATGGTGGCTTTCAGAATGTTGACGTTGAAAGGCTTTACCATATACTCGTCGGCGCCCGTTTGCAGACCTTCCACGATGTTTTTCTCTTCGCCGAGGGCAGTCAGCAGGACGATGGGGATGTGCGAGGTCTCGATGTCGTTCTTGAGGGTTACGCATAGTTCGTCTCCCCTCATTTCGGGCATCATGATGTCTGATACAACCAAATCGGGCCAAAACTCCTTGACGGTGGTCAGTGCTTCGCGCCCATTGACGCACACCCGGACTTGGTAAGCATCGGAGAGCATACGGGCCAAGTAGGTGCGCAGCTCGTCGTTATCCTCCACTATCAGGAGGCGTTGCGCCTCGCCGTCGGCCATGGCGGCAACTTCCTTTTCGGCAGTGGTCGTCGGCAGAGGGAGGGGAACGAACGAGGTAGGCGAGAAAGCGCTGTCCGCCTCCTTGGAGCCCGCCGTTTGTCCACTTTGCAAGGTTCCGCAATGCTTGGGGAAGCGGAGGGTTACGGTGGTGCCTTGCTGCTCGGCACTATCGATGTTTATCTTGCCGCCGTGCAGCTGCACGAGCTTGTTCACCAGCATCAGCCCCATGCCGCTGCCCGTTATCTTGGCATTGATGGCGTTGGTGGCGCGGAAGTGCAGACGGAATATCTTCTTCAGCTCCTTGGAGGGTATGCCGATGCCCGTGTCCTTCACCACCAGCTTCCAATGCTCTTTTTCCTCCTTCACCGTGACGATTACGCTTCCATTGTCGGGGGTATATTTGAAGGCGTTGGACAGAATGTTCTTCAAGATGGAGTCCATCTTCTCCTTATCGAACTGCACCATCAGATGAGTGAAGTTGCCGGAGTAGGTGAAGTGGATGTTGCGGGTGGTGGCGTAGTCGCAGAACAAGGCGCACAGCTCCTGCAAGTAGGCATTCAGTTCATATTCGTTGGTATGCAGCTTGGAGGAGTACGAAGCCGCCCGCTCGAAGTTTATCAGGTTGGTGGTGAGTTGTAGCAAGGTATTCACGTTTCGCAAGGCGATGTTGATGCAGTTGGTGGCCTGCTCGCTCAGCTTCTCGATGCCGGACAACTCCTCCAGCGGAGCCTTGATGAGCGTCAGCGGGGTGCGGATGTCGTGGGCTGTATTGATGAAGAACTGCGTCTTTTCGTCCGAAGCCTTCTGCTGGCGTTTGAGGAGGATGATGCGGAGGATGCCCACGGCTACGCAGACCACCAGCGCCACGTATAGCAGTATGGCCCAGATGCTGAGCCAGAAGGGCTGATCGATGACGATGTCCAGATGGCGCTCTTCGAAGCAGAGGTAAGGCTCGGCCTTGGAGATGGCGCGTATGCAGAGGGTGTACTTGCCCGGTGCGATGTTGGTGTAGCGTATCTGGTTGTCGGTGCCCGGCAGGCTCCAGTCGTCGTAGAATCCTTCGAGCTTCCACGAATACAGGATGTTGGAAGGTGCGTCGTAGTTGATGGAGGATACCTTGAGCGAGAAAGTGTTCTGGCTATACTTCAACTTCAGCCGTTCGGTGTCATTCAGTTCGCGGTTCAGGGGAGAGTGCGCGTCGCCCGGATAAGTGACTTGATAGAAAAGCTGCAAGTCGCTGAGAATCATCGGCGAGTAGGTGTATTCCAGGAAGCGGGTATCGGCGGGAAAGACGATGGCGCCGTCCGTGCTTCCGAAGATGAACTCCTTGTTGCGGCACAGCACACCGGAGTTGGCATTGAATCCCGATGCCAGCAGCCCTTGCTCCTTAGTCAGATTCTGAAAGGTGCGGGTAGCGATGGTGAAGCAAGTGATGCCGTTGTCCGTGCTCATCAGGATGCGGCCGTCGCTTTCCGGCAAGATGGTATAGATGTTGTTCGATACCAAGGCGCAATTGTCCGAGTAGTAATGTTCGGTGGTTTGCTTGTTTGTGTCATATACCACCAAGCCGGCATCGTTGGTGCCTACGTATAGCAGTCCGCTTTCGCTCTGATAGAGGGAGTTGATGTAGGAGGCTTCGATGTGAAGGTTGATTTCGGTATATTCGCCGGTGTCCTTGTTCAGCCGATAGAGGGCATTGGAGGTGCCCACCCACAAGTGATGCTCGTCGTTCTCCTGTAAGGCCGTGATGTTGCCCAAGCCGGGGTACAGATGCACGTGGTTGCCGGCGGGGTCGATGCGCTTCAGGTTGTAGTATCCGCCCGACCACACCATTCCTTGCGCATCCTTCAGTATGCCGCGTATGTATCGGTCCGGCTGAATGTTCTCGGCAGACATCCGGTAGGGGAAGAAGTAATCGACGGATAGGGTATGCTTGTTTATCTTGTACAGCCCCGACGTGTATCCTCCTGCCCAGATGATGCCGGGCGACACCTCGCAAAGGGTGATGAAGATGTGGTTCTTGTCCTGCTGGTTGGGGTCGAACGAGCTGAGGAAGGAATGCCAGCGTCCTGTCTTCGACTGATAGAGGCTGATGCCGTTGCTCGTGCCAAACCAAAGGTCGCCGTCGCTATCCTCAATCACGGCGTGCACTTGGCTGTTCACCAACGATTGCGCATTGCCGTCGGCGTGCTTCAGCCAGTCGTAGTGCTTGTAGCGGTAGTCTATCACCGTGATGCCCGTAGGATAGTTGGCCAGCCAGATGCGCTGGGCATCGTCGATGTAGAGTTGGCTGACGTTGTTGCTGCTTATCTCGTTGTAGCCTTGGTAGCTCGACTGGATGTATGGCTCGGCAATGCGGGTTTCCATGTTCATCTTGTGCACGCCCATGCCCTCGGTGGCAATCAGCACTTCGGATGTATTTAGGGGCATGATGCGGGTGATGTTGGCATCCCTGAGGCGGGTTCGCACTTCGTTGAGGTGGTTGGTGGCAAGGTCGTAGGTATAGACCCCTTTGCCGAAGGTGCCTATCAGCAGCGTCTGCATGGGATGATGATAGTATATCTGGCTGACCCGTGCCTGAATCTTGCTGAGGGGCGTTTCGGCCACCACGGTGAGGCGTTTTTCGCCCTCCAGCCGGATGTATTGCACGCCCTCTTCGGTGGCGATGAAGAAGTGGGTCTTGTCGGTCTGTGCGATGTGGGTGATGTCGCTCCCTAGTACGTTGGCCAGCCGCATGATGCTGTCTCCGCAGGCATGGAACAGAAGAATGGAGTCCGACGTGCACAGCCAAATGCGCTCGTCCCAGTCCATTGCAGCATAGCTGATGCTCGTGCTAGGCTCAGCGGGCAGGAAGACGGGCATGAACCGGTCCTGCAACTCGTCGTACCGGAAGATGCGCCCTTTCCGCCCCACCGTCCAGATGGTACCTTGGTCGGCTATCAGCCAACCCAGATAGACGGGCGATGTGGAGGCCACGTTGTCCGAAACGACCTTGTAGTGCTTTATTTCCTTGCCGTTGTAGCGGTCCACCCCTTCGTTGGTCAGGAACCACATATACCCTGTCGAATCCTTCTTGATGTCGAAGATTCGGCGGTTGCTCAGTCCTTCTTCTACGCCGATGTACCGATAGGTCTGTGCTACGGCAAGGAGGGGGAGCAGGGTCAGCAGAAATAAAACTCGTTTCATGTCTCAGTATGCCGTATTAGGATGGATTTCTTGTCGAGTCGAGGAAAGCCTTGGCTGCTTCGGCGCACCGCTCTCCGTCAATGCCTGCCGATACGATGCCGCCTGCATATCCGGCTCCTTCTCCGCAGGGAAATAACCCACGGATGCGGACGTGTTGCAACGTATCCTTATCGCGTACGATGCGTACGGGTGCAGAGGTGCGTGTCTCTACGCCAATCATCACCGCTTCGTTGGTCAGGAATCCGTGGCTGTACTTGCCAAATTGCTGGAAGCCCTTGCTCAGGCGGTCGGCTATGAAGCGCGGCATCCAGAAGTGTAGCGGAGAGGATAGCAACCCCGGTGCGTACGAGCTGTCCGGCAAGTCGTAGCTGAGCTTCTTTCGGGTGAAGTCCACCATGCGTTGTGCCGGTGCCGTCTGCTTCCGGTTGCCCTGCTGCCAGCAGAGGTGCTCCAAGTATTCCTGAAAGAAAAGAACTTTTAGAGATGAAGAATGATGAGCGAAAAATGAAGAATCTTTTTGAAATGAAGAATTACCATTCGGCGTGTTTCTTGCCGCTTGTTCGCATTGCGCAGCCCATTCTTCATTCTTCATTCTTAATTCTTCATTCAAAAGGTCTTCCGGCCTCAGTTCCACCACCATCCCCGAGTTGCTCCAGCGCGAGCCTCGGTTGCTGGGGCTCATGCCGTTCACCACTATCTGTTCGGGTCCGCTGGCGGCGGGCACCACAAAGCCGCCCGGACACATACAGAAGCTATACACTCCCCGTCCATCGACCTGGGTGACGAAGCTGTATTCGGCGGCAGGCAGGTAAGCCCCCCGCCCGTTTCGGTTGTGGTATTGTATCTGGTCGATGAGCGTGGCCGGATGCTCCAGGCGCACGCCCACGGCGATTCCCTTCGGCTCTATCTCCACGTTGTGGGCGGCCAGCCAGCGATAGACATCGCGGGCCGAATGTCCGGTAGCGAGGATGACGGGCCCCAGGAAAGTCTGCCCCGTGTTGGTCTCGATGCCCTTCACGTCGTCGCCTTCGATGATGAGGGCATCCATGCGCGTCTCGAAGTGCACCTCTCCTCCGCATTCCAGGATGGTGTTGCGCATATTCTCGATGACGCGCGGCAGCTTGTCCGTCCCGATGTGAGGATGTGCATCCACCAGTATGGAGGTGGAAGCCCCGTGTTGGCAGAAGACGTTCAGAATCTTTTCCACGTTGCCGCGCTTCTTGCTGCGCGTATATAGCTTGCCGTCGGAGTAGGCACCTGCGCCGCCCTCGCCGAAGCTATAGTTCGACTCCGGATTTACGGCCTGCTCCCGGCTTATCAGGGCAATGTCCTTTTTCCGTTCGCGCACGTTCTTGCCACGCTCCACGACGATGGGGCGCACCCCCAACTCTATCAACCGAAGGGCGGCAAACAATCCTCCCGGTCCGGCACCTACCACGATGGCTTGCGGATGGCCTTCTACGTTGCGGTAGGGGGTGTGGGCGTATTCCTCCTCCTTGGGCATTTCGTTCACGTAGGCGCGGACGGTCAGGTTGACGAAGACGGTCCGTTGGCGTGCGTCGATGCTCCGCTTGAGGATGCGGAGGGCCGTGATGTCGCGCTCGTTCAGCCCTTTCTCTCTGACGAGATATGCCTTCAGCTCTTGTTCATTGGCTGCCACTTCGGGCAATATGCGTAGTTGATATTCTTGGGTCATGTGTATAAATTTTAAATTCTAAATTTTAAATTTAGAGTTTAGAATTAATTATCCATTATCAATTGTCCATTCCCCCCCTTACTGCTTCAGCAACACAATCATTTTCAGCGAGAAGTCGAAGAACACCATGCGGGCGTTTACGTTCTGCTCGATGTGTATCTGCGCTTCGCTCAGCTCGTTCATGATGCCCATGACGTTTCGCTCGTTGACGAAAGGGGCGAAGCGGGTAGAGAAATTCTGCTCCTGCAAGGTCAGGTAGTTCATGTCCTTGCAATGGAAGTTGTAGATGAAGTTTTCGCGTATCATGCGTTGGCAGTAGGTGAGGAAGTCCTTCTGCCGCTCGCGTCCCAAGGCGGCCAGCTGTTCGCTCCATTGCTTCATCTCGCGTATCTTGCGCTGGTAGGCAAGGCGCATCAGGCTGACGAACAGCTCGAAGAAGAGTTCGTTCTCCTCGTTCAGGTGGATGGTCTCCAGTGCTTTGACGAAATCGCCGTTGGCCAGGTGGGCGATGGTCTGGCTGTCGCGCGGCTGCACGCCGTACTTCTGTTGCAGGGCCTCGGCCATGTCGTCCTCGCCGATTCGGTGGATGTTGAAGCGCTGGGTGCGGCTCAGTATGGTGGGCAATATCATCTCCGGCGCTTCGGACACCAGCAGGAAGATGGTCTGTGCGGGCGGCTCTTCCAGCAGCTTCAGCAGCTTGTTGGCGCATACCAGGTTCATCTTCTCCGGCTGCCAGACGATGGTCACCTTATAGCCTCCTTCGCTGGACTTCAGGCTGAGCTTGCGGATGATTTCGTCGCTCTCCTGCGCGAAGATTTGCGCCTGCTTGTTTTCAGCATCCATGTCCTCCAGCCAATGGTTGAGGTAGAAGTAGGGCGAGCTGAGCAGTTGCTGCCTCCATTGGGGCAGGAAGTCGTTGCAGACCGACACCTTGGGGCTCTTGGCCTTGTTGACGATGGGGAAGACGAAGTGGACGTCGGGGTGCACCAACTTCTCCCACTTCACGCACGAGGGGCAGGTGCCGCAAGCGTCGGTGGGCGTGCGGTGCGGGCAGCTGATGTAGCGGGCGTAGGCCAACGCCAGCGGAAGCTTGCCTGCTCCCGTCGGTCCGCAGAAGAGCTGTGCATGGGGGATGCGCCCCTCCTGCACCTCTTGCACCAGCCGTTGCTTGGCCGCGCTTTGTCCGATGACGTCCTTGAAGCTGAACACGGCTCAATAGATTTGTTTGGCTACTTCCCGTATGCTGGCCGTGGCTCCTACCGTGTAGAAGTGCAGGCTGGGCACACCGTGGGCTATCAGTTCGCGGCATTGCTTCACGCACCATTCGATGCCCACTTGGCTGGCTTCGTCGTCGTTCTTGCACTTCAGGGCTTCGTGCGTCAGCTCTTCGGGCAAGTCCACTTTGAAGGTCTTGGGTATCACGCTGAGCTGCGACAGCTTTCTGAAGGGCTTGATGCCCGGTATGATGGGGATGGTGATGCCTGCCTGACGGGCGCGGTCCACGAAGTCGAAGTATTTCCGGTTGTCGTAGAACAACTGCGTGACGGCATATTCGGCTCCGGCCTCCATCTTCTTCTTCAGCCAGTAGAGGTCGCTCTCCATGTTGGGAGCCTCCTCATGCTTCTCGGGGTAGCAGGCCACGCCGTAGGAGAAGGGTGTCTTGGTGATCTTCATCTCCGAGCCGTCCACGAAGATGCCTTTGTTGAAGTTGTTGATTTGCTCCTGCAACTCGATGGCGTGCAGGTGGCCGTTGCCCTCGGGCGTGAATGCAGATTCGTGCTTGGCCTTGTCGCCACGCAGCACCAAGAGGTCGGTGATGCCCAGAAACTGGAGGTCGAGCAACGTATATTCGGTCTCCTCTTGCGTGAATCCGCTGCACAGGATGTGGGGCACCACCGTGATGTTGTACTTGTTGTGCACGGCGGCAGCCACGGCCACGGTGCCCGGACGGCGGCGCAACTTGCTGCGCTGGAAGAGTCCGTTGCCCAGCTCCTTGTACACATATTCGCTCCGGTGATTGGTGAAGTTGATGTACTTGGGGTCGAACTCGCGCAGGGCGTCGATGGTCTCGTGCAGCTTGTCGATGCCGTTCCCCTTCAGGGGCGGCAATATCTCCATGGAGAAGGCCGTTTTTTGGCTGTTGTTTATCAAGTCGATTACTCTCATTGTGTCTTTTTATTCTTGTTTGAATGGATAAAAGCTTGCAATTTCGGCAAAAGTAGGAAAAAGAAATGAAAATGAGCGGATGAGGGCAAGATATATTTCTTCGGATGTTCCATTTCGACCTATTTATCGAACATTATGCCCGATTTGTATAAAAAGCGTTGAAGGAGGCGTGGAATTCCAAAAAAATCTTTATTTTTGTAGATGAAAATATCTATACCTAAGCAATTATGAAGAATTTAAGTGCCTTTTTCACAATGTTATTGTTGCTGTTCGTCAGCGTCTCGTGCGAGGACGAAGACAGCAACGTGTCGCTCTTCAGCGGCGTAGAGCCTATCTATCAGACCGGCACCTGCAACAACCTGGTCTCCTCGTTGACCTTCTATCTGACCGACTCCGAAACCACCGTGCTGGGGCTTGACGGAGGCGACGGCTACTACCGACTATTCAACGAACAAGAATCCGTGGCTTCCGTCAGTTTCGCGGACGAAGTCAACGGCTATCAGCGCATCTCGATACAACCTTTGGCCGCAGGCCGAACCACCCTGAAGGTGGTGGACGGCAGCGGCACCGTGGCCCGGCTGAACATTGTGGTGAAGAGCCGCAGAGAATACAAGCTGGTGAAGACGGCTTTTGAATATGGCATAAGCGTGGGCTACATCGACCTCCTGCCCGACGTGACGCAAGCCCTCGACGGGCGTGCATGGCTGGAGGTAGGCGGCTATTACCAGCTGGTGCCCGATGCCGACTGCTCTTTCCCCTTGGAGAAGGGCGACTTGGAGATTTATCCCACGGGGCAGGAAGACGAGCCGCTGACCGGACGCTATGAGACCGTTCCGCTGGAAGGCGGCGAAGACGATGCCGAAGGGATATGGCAGTTCACCGACGCCAACGGCGAACGCTATTATTACCGCACCCTGACCACCGACACCGACTCCGACCAACGGCTGACCTTGGCCGAAGACATCACTTCCTTCTGCCCCGCAGGCATGGTGCCGAGCGGCGTGATAGTGGTCTATCGCGAGACCTTCCGCATGGTTGAGTAGCAGGCCGACAGGGGCAAAAAACAAGACTGAACGATAGATACGTATGAAGTATTCCAACGAAAAAGTAAGAAGGCAGGACCGCCTGCTGACCGAGCTAGAATCTCGCGAACTGCTGGAGAAAGGCGAATACGGCTTCCTCTCCATGGTGGATGAAAATGAACGTCCGTATGGCATCCCCATCAACTACGTCTGGGACGGTGTCGAAGCCATCTACCTGCATTGCGCTCCCGTGGGCGAGAAGCTGCGCTGCATACAGGCGCATCCCGAAGTGGCGTTCTGCGTTGTGGGCCGCACGCACGTGGTGTCCGACAAGTTTACCACGGGATACGAAAGCGTCATCCTCCGTGGTGTGGCCCACACCGGCCTTTCGCCCGAAGAGCGTATGCAAGCCCTCCGCCTCCTGCTCAGCAAGTATTCGCCCGACGACATGACCGTCGGCCTGAAGTATGCCGAGAAGTCCTTCCACCGGACGGAGATTGTCCGCATCGACTTGCAGGAGTTTAGCGGGAAGTGCAAGCGGGTGCGCTGATGGCAAAAATGGTAGCGAAATTGTTACAAGGCCTCAATCTTTTTAGGAAGGTTATTCCTCTACATCCTCTTCGTAAATCTCAGCAAAGTCCTTCCAATAATCAGCATTCCGATAGGCATCGCCATAGCCCGTGGGTACATACAGCACACATTTATCGTTACGGAAGTCGAGAAGGTCAAGCGTGGGTGGCACTCCCCATCTGACGTGCAACTCCTTGAGTTGAAGCCCACGAAAAGCTGTATTGGCAATCTTGGTCAGTGTAGCCGGCAGGGTGAGGCTCTCAATGGTGCTACCTATCAGGTTGAAAGCACAGTCGTCCAACTCCTGCAATACAGAGCTCTCCGAAAACTGAATCTCAGTCAGGCCCAAGCAGTTGGCAAAGGCTTGATGGCCAATGCGCTTTACAGCATCAGGAATCTGTATCGATTTCAAACTCCAACAACCTTGGAACGCCATGTCTTTGATGTGGGTGGTGGTATAAGGCAACTCAATGCTTTCAAGGTTGAGCGCATTGCTGAAGCAGCAGACAGGTATGACACAGTCCCCCTCCAACGAATAGATGTTGCATGTCGAAAGGTCTAAATGTTGCAGGTTCATGCCACGCGGGAAAAGGAGTTTCAGCCATTCTAGGTCGTCATCGTTCAGCGAACCGTTGAGCGAGAGCGTGTTGAGATTGCGATAGTTTTCTTCGTTTCGTCCCAACTTGACACACAAATCACCGCCCGTCAACCCGTTGATTTCTTCCGAAGCTTGCAACGTGCGCGGTTCTTGCCTTATCTCCAGTATCCTTTCGTCTTCTTCACCATAGAGTTTCAAGTAAGCACGCCGACCGAAGCCTGTATTTGGCTTGACTCCCATATGAAACGTGACAAGGTCTTTCAACCGTTCTATCGGTCCCACACCCATCCATTCCGGTCTGCCAAACTCGAACTGATAAGTATAGTCCATGTTGGTACGAAACTTTATTTCCAGCAATTCGTCTTCCGCTTGTACATAATAGATGGAATCTTCCGGAATGATTCTCCGAGCTGCCGCCTGCGTCAAGTGGAGAATATGCCGTTCTGTATCAGAGGCAAACACCAAGACCGCCACACGATCATCAAGGTTCACATTTTGGTCGATGCGCAGGGTAATCACACAGACTTCGCCCACGCGGTCACCTTTGTCCGTATAATCATAATAATAATCGTAGTCCACATGACACCAATCTTTTCCATCGGCCTCAGGCGAAAAGCCCATTTGCCAATCTCCATTGCCAAAGGGTAACTTCAACTCTACTTTGCCATCCGAAGCGTCCACGGTCATTCCTTGTGTAAGAGCTTGCTGTGTAAACTCGTCGAAAACGAAATTGTTATCATCGTCGCTACATCCAGCCAAGAAGATAGAAAACAGACATAGGAGTGAGCATAAACATGTAATTTTTTTCATACTATTACTGAATATTCTTTTAATGGTTGATAATTCATGTATCTTCGGGCTTTGCACAAGTTCATACGCTTCATAAGCGTGCTTTCACGCAATTCCCTCAGGGCACAAATATAATGTAAATACCCGAATATTTTCAATAAAACATTGGATTTTATAAGCGAAAATGCCGAATTCTTATCTTGCTGTCAGTCAGTTTATTTCCACTTTATTATTTTTATTCAGAATAAAGCG
>JAUNJD010000130.1 GCA_030523205.1 Bacteroides sp. | reverse complement strand
AACGTAACAAACAAAATAATGTTTCTTCTGCGTTTTACAGGAAGAAGCACAGCATTACACAAAAAAGATTACCTTTTCTTTGGCATTGATTCCTGTATTCACTACTTTTACGGAAAAATCACTTTTTTCGAACCATGCCTTACGAAAGAAAGATTATCAACGATCCGGTATTCGGATTCATCAATATTCCCAAGGGTCTGCTATACGACATCGTGCGCCACCCGCTGCTGCAACGCTTGACACGCATCAAACAACTGGGTTTGTCGTCGGTGGTCTATCCGGGCGCACAGCACACCCGATTCCAGCATTCGCTGGGTGCCTTCCACCTGATGAGCGAGGCCATACAGCACCTGACGGCCAAAGGAAACTTCATCTTCGATAGCGAAGCCGAAGCCGTGCAGGCCGCCATACTGATGCACGACATCGGGCACGGCCCTTTCTCGCACGTGCTGGAGAACACCATCGTGCAGGGCGTGTCGCACGAAGACATCTCGCTACTGCTGATGGAGCGCATCAACAAGGACATGAACGGACAGCTGACACTGGCCATTCAAATCTTCAAGGACGAATACCCCAAACGCTTCCTGCATCAGCTGGTAAGCGGACAGCTGGACATGGACCGGCTGGACTACCTGCGCCGCGACAGCTTCTACACAGGTGTCACCGAGGGAAACATAGGCTCGGCACGCATCATCAAGATGCTGGACGTGAAGGACGACCGGCTGGTGGTAGAATCGAAAGGCATCTACTCCATCGAGAATTTCCTCACTGCCCGACGGCTGATGTATTGGCAGGTATATCTGCACAAGACATCCGTGGCCTACGAGCGTATGCTCATCAGCACCCTGCTGCGTGCCAAGGAGCTGGCAAGCCAAGGCGTGGAGCTGTTTGCATCGCCTGCCCTGAAGTTCTTCCTTTATCAAAACGTCAACCGGGAAACCTTTTACAGCAACCCCGAATGCCTGGAGAATTTTATCCGGCTGGACGACAACGATATATGGACGTCGCTCAAGGTGTGGTGCAGCCATCCGGACAAGGTGCTCTCTACGCTGAGCAGCGGCATGACGAACCGAAATGTCTTTAAAGTTGAAATTTCTGTCGAACCTGTCAGTGAGGAACGGAAAAAAGAACTAACTTTGCAAATCAGTAAGCAACTGGATATACCTATCTCCGAAGCGAGATACTTCATCTCTACCCCCAGCATCGAGAAGAATATGTACGATCCGGCAGACGATAGCATTGAAATTATCTACAAGGACGGAAGCACCCGAAACATTGCCGAAGCCTCGGATATGCTCAACATCTCTCTTCTGTCGAAAAAGGTAAAAAAATACTACCTATGCTATCAACGTTTGCATAAGTAAGTAGAAAATATTCATCAAAGGACAAGGATATATAAAAAAAAAGTCCGTTATTTGTGAATCAAAACCATCTAACAAGTATAAGATATGGAGTTCTCTGCCAAACAAATTGCAACATTTATCCAAGGAGAAATCGTTGGAGACGAAAATGCAACCGTACACACTTTCGCCAAGATTGAGGAGGGTGTACCGGGTGCCATATCCTTTCTATCCAACCCTAAATATACCCCGTACATCTACGAGACACAGGCAAGCATCGTGTTGGTGAACAAAGATTTTGTTCCCGAGAAAGAGATTAAGGCTACACTGATAAAGGTGGACAATGCTTACGAAAGCCTTGCCAAGCTGCTGACTTTGTACGAACAAAGCAAGCCCAAACATACCGGAATAAGCTCATTGGCCTTTGTGGCCGAAACGGCGAAAATAGGCAAAGATGTTTACATAGCACCCTTCGCTTTCGTAGGCGATTATGCCGAGGTGGGCGACAACACGGTGATTCATCCCCATGCCACGGTGGGCAGCGGCGCCAAGGTGGGCAATGACTGTATCGTCTATGCCAACGCCACGATATACCACGATTGCCGGGTGGGCAATCACTGCATATTGCACGCGGGCAGCGTCATCGGGGCCGATGGATTTGGCTTTGCACCCACTCCCGAGGGATACGAAAAGATACCTCAGATAGGCATCGTAGTGCTGGAGGACAATGTAGAGATAGGTGCCAATACTTGCGTGGATCGCGCCACGATGGGAGCTACCATCGTACACAGCGGGGTGAAGCTGGACAACCTGATTCAGGTGGCCCACAACGACGAGATTGGCTCGCATACGGTGATGGCCGCACAGGTGGGCATTGCCGGCTCGACAAAGGTAGGCGAATGGTGCATGATAGGTGGTCAGGTCGGTATAGCCGGACATAGCCACATAGGAAATAAGGTGAACTTGGGCGCACAGTCGGGTGTACCCGGCAACGTGAAAGACGGCAGTGTACTCATCGGCACACCGCCCCAAGACCCGAAGCAATACTTTAAATCGTCCATCGCCCTGAAGAGCCTGCCCGATGCACTAACTGAGTTGAGGCAGTTGCGCAAAGAGGTAGAGGAGCTGAAGAAGAAATTAGAGAGTTGACAAGGGAACAAGGGAACAAGGGGATAGCGGTTTGCTCAGCCTCGTCAACTTGTCAACTCGTCAACTAACTTAATAACTGAAAAACTAAAAAACTAATATATAATGTTGAAACAAAAGACTCTGAAAGACAGCTTTTCGCTCAGCGGAAAAGGTCTGCATACAGGACTTGACTTGACCGTTACTTTCAACCCGGCTCCAGACAACTACGGATATAAAATCCAGCGTATCGACCTGGAGGGGCAACCCTTCATCGATGCCGTAGCCGACAATGTGACGGAAACGACACGAGGCACCGTACTCTCGAAGAATGGTGCCAAGGTCAGCACGGTGGAGCACGGTATGGCTGCCCTCTATGCACTGGGCATAGACAACTGCCTGATTCAGGTGAACGGACCGGAATTCCCCATTTTGGATGGAAGCGCCCAATACTACGTCAACGAAATAGAGCGCGTAGGCACCGTAGAACAGAATGCCGTAAAGGATTTCTATATCATCAAGTCGAAGATTGAATTCCGCGACGAGACCAGCGGCTCGTCCATCATCGTACTGCCGGACGAGAATTTCAGTCTGAACGTACTGGTGTCCTACGACTCAAGCATCGTCCCCAATCAGTTTGCCACGCTAGAGGACATGAAGAAGTTCAAGGACGAGGTAGCCGCCAGCCGTACGTTCGTCTTCGTACGCGAGATTGAGCCGCTACTACAAGCCGGCCTCATCAAGGGTGGTGACTTGGACAATGCCATCGTCATCTACGAACGTGAGATGTCGCAGGAGAACTACGACAAGCTGGCCGACGTGATGGGCGTGCCCCACATGGATGCCAAGCAACTGGGATACATCAACCACAAGCCGCTGGTATGGCCCAACGAATGTGCACGCCACAAGTTGCTCGACGTCATCGGCGACTTGGCCCTCATCGGCAAGCCCATCAAGGGACGCATCATCGCTACCCGCCCGGGACATACCATCAACAACAAGTTTGCCCGCCAGATGCGCAAGGAGATACGCCTGCACGAGATTCAGGCACCTACCTACGACTGCAACCGCGAACCAATAATGGACGTGAACCGCATCCGCGAACTCCTGCCCCACCGCTACCCCATGCAATTGGTAGATAAGGTAATCGAAATAGGCGCCAACTACATTGTGGGCATCAAGAATGTGACATCCAACGAACCCTTCTTCCAAGGACACTTCCCGCAAGAGCCGGTAATGCCGGGTGTACTTCAGATAGAAGCCATGGCACAGACAGGCGGTCTGCTGGTGCTGAACTCGGTAGATGAGCCCGAACGTTACTCTACTTACTTCTTGAAGATTGACGGTGTGAAGTTCCGCCAAAAAGTAGTGCCGGGCGATACGCTGATATTCCGGGTAGAACTGTTGGCGCCCATCCGTCGTGGCATATCCACCATGAAGGGATACGTATTTGTAGGCGAAAAGGTAGTCTGCGAAGCCGAGTTCATGGCACAGATAGTGAAAAACAAGTAAAAACTTAAAAACTCAGAACATGATAAGTCCCTTAGCGTATATTCATCCCGATGCAAAAATCGGTGAAAACGTAGAGATTGCTCCCTTTGTGTTCATCGACCGAAATGTAGTAATCGGCGACAACAACACGATTATGGCGAATGCCAACATCATGTACGGCTCGCGCATCGGCAACGGGAATACCATCTTCCCGGGTGCTGTAATCGGTGCCGTTCCGCAAGACCTGAAGTTCAGAGGAGAAGAGACCACCGCCGAAATAGGTGACAATAACCTCATCCGCGAGAATGTGACCATCAACCGGGGTACGGCTGCCAAAGGAAAGACCATAGTAGGCAGCAACAATCTGCTGATGGAGGGGGTACACGTGGCTCACGATTCCATCATAGGCAACGGCTGCATCATAGGCAATTCCACCAAGATGGCAGGAGAAATCGTCATCGACGACAATTCCATCATCAGTGCCAACGTGCTGATGCATCAGTTCTGCCGCGTAGGTGGATATGGCATGATACAAGGCGGATGCCGTTTCAGCAAGGATATTCCTCCTTACATCATCGCCGGACGCGAACCCATCTGCTATGCCGGCCTGAACATCGTAGGCCTGCGCCGCCGCGGTTTCTCCAACGAGACCATCGAGGCCATACACAACGCCTACCGCATCATCTATCAGAGTGGCTTGAACAATACGGATGCCCTGAAGAAGATTGAGGAGGAGATGGAGATGACACCCGAAATCAGCTATATCGTCAACTTCATTCGCGAATCGCCAAGAGGCATTATCCCGGGAATGACAGGGAAATAAAGGAGTGGACAAGAGAACAAGGAAACTTATAAGCTCAAGAAATTAAAACTCAAAAACTTAAAAACTTAAAAACTCAAAATGATCTATCGATTCACCATCATCTCCGATGAAGCAGACGACTTTGTCAGAGAAATACAAATAGACCCGGAAGCTACGTTCTACGACTTCCACGAGGCCATCATCAAATCCACCGGCTATACGGATGACCAAATGACATCTTTCTTCATCTGTGACGAAGACTGGGAAAAGGAAAAGGAAATCACGTTGGAAGAGATGGATGACAATCCGGAAATGGATAGTTGGGTGATGAAGGAAACACCCATCAGTGAACTGGTGGAAGACGAAAAGCAGAAGCTGATTTACATATTCGACCCCATGACAGAACGCTGCTTCTTCATCGAACTGTCTGAAATCATCACCGGCAAGAGCATCAACGGTGCCAAGTGTACCAAGAAGCAAGGCGATGCCCCCAAGCAACTGGTTGACTTTGAGGAAATGGCCGCTACCAGTGGATCACTCGACTTGGATGAGAACTTCTATGGTGATCAGGATTTCGATATGGAAGACTTCGACAAAGACGGTTTCGTTGGTTTGGACGAGATAGGCGGCGGAAATCCGTACGATGACGATAAATACTAAAAATAATGGACAATTGATAATGGATAATTGATAATTGGGCTTCGCAATGACAATTACAATTAATGATTATCATTTCCTTCATTATCCATTATCAATTATCAATTATCCATTAAAAAAATGCCTACCCTGCTTGTACTCATAGGCCCCACCGGCGTAGGAAAAACTGAACTAAGCCTACGATTGGCAGAGACGATGCATACGTGCATCGTCTCTGCTGATTCGAGGCAACTCTATGCCGACCTGAAGATAGGCACAGCTGCCCCCACCCCCGAACAACTGCAACGAGTGAAGCACTACTTTGTAGGCACCCTACAACTGACCGATTATTACAGCGCCGCCCAATACGAGGCGGAGGTGCTGAAACTACTGGAAACTTTATTTACCGAACAGAATACCGTGGTGCTGACCGGCGGTTCCATGATGTACGTAGATGCTGTATGCAAAGGCATAGACGACATTCCCACCGTAGATGAGGAAACTCGTCGGCAGATGTTGCAGAAGTATGAGACGGAAGGGTTGGAAAGACTATGTGCCGAACTCAAGCTACTGGACCCTGCATATTACCGCATTGTGGATTTGAAGAATCCCAAGCGTGTGATTCATGCCTTGGAAATCTGCTACATGACGGGGAAAACCTATACCTCCTTCCGCACACAGCAACAAAAGGAACGCCCCTTCCGCATCGTCAAGGTAGGACTGACACGCGACCGTGAAGAGCTGTACGACCGCATCAACCGTCGTGTGGACCAGATGATAGAAGATGGCCTGGTGGAAGAAGCCCGCCGTGTCTATCCTTACCGCACACTCAACTCACTGAACACCGTGGGCTACAAAGAGATGTTCAAGTATCTGGACGGTGAATGGACGTTGCCCTTCGCCATCGAGAAGATCAAACAGAACTCACGCATCTACTCGCGCAAGCAGATGACATGGTTCAAGCGGGATGCGGAGATTCAATGGTTTCATCCGGAGCAGGAGGAGGAAATCATGCAGTACATCCGGTCGGTCATTGCCTCCTAAGTGGAGAGCGAAAATACAATAAGTCCAAGCCGGACATTTACAACTCCCTCTGTACCAACCAATAGCATAGCAAAAATTCTTTCTGGACGAGACGAAAGATTTGCAGATTTATTTCATCAAACACAGAATTCATTGTATCTTTGACAATAAATAAATCCGATATTATGAAGCACCGATTACTCGCTCTTTTATGCCTATTCTCCTTATGCATTCATGCGCAGTCCTACAAGCTGTTCACGACTGATAACGAGTTGTCAAGCAGCTTAATCAACCAAATCTATCAAGACCGCAACGGCATGATATGGGTTGCCACCGAAGACGGACTGAACCGCTACGACGGATCTAAATTCACCATCTATAAACATCAGCCGAGCGACAGCACATCGCTTTGCCACAATTACGTGAGAACATTGTTTGAAGACAGTAAGGGACACCTGTTTATCGGCACATACGGTGGTCTGCAAATGTACAATCCGGAAACCGACCGTTTTACTCCACCGGCTCGATGGGAAGATAAAAATGAGAAAGGCGGTCTCTTCATCACCATACTCGAACGAAAGAACGGAGAGATATGGACATCCGGCAACGAATTGTGCAAAGTCACCATCCAGAAGAACAAGCTCAGCCTACAAAAAGTGCAAGTACCCGTGCAAGACATCACAATGACTTCCAACATGATTGAAGACAAGAAAGGGGCTATATGGGTAATTAAAGATGATGCCGTCGTCTATCGTTTGGGACCGGACAACCAAGTAAGCCTCTACCTGAGCCATGAAGAGAATGCCTCATTGAACTACATATACGAAGACCCTATTGGAAATATCTACGTAGGAACCATCGGAAAGGGGTTGCTAAAGTATGACGAAGAGAAGGATGACTTCTTCCCCATCGCCTACAAGGGGAAAAACAACCTGCCGGTGAAATGCCTGTTTTCCGGAAGCCCCAACAGACTATATATCGGCACGGACGGACAAGGCGTCAAGATTCTCCACGTCAAGCAACGGGAGATTGTAGACTTCCCCTTCGACAACAAATATCTGAATCCAACAACTTCCAAGGTACACTGTATCCTAAAAGACAATACAGGAAACCTTTGGCTGGCCATTTACCAGAAAGGAGTCATGATGATTCCGGCTTCGCCCAACAGTTTCAAATACATCGGATATAAATCGGACAACAAGAACATTATCGGGTCCAACTGCATCACCTCGCTGTGCCGCGACAAGGCCGGTACGCTATGGGTAGGCACGGACAATGATGGCATTTATGAGATTACGCCGGACTTGCGACAAAAGAGACACTACATACCTTCGGACGACGAGACCTCAGTGCCCACTACCATCTTCGGCCTATACGAAGATTCGGAACAGAACCTGTGGTTTGGATCGTACATGCACGGCATGGGGCGACTGAACCGTCAAACGGGACGCTGCACCTATATGCACGACTTACTAGACTCCAAAGGCAACAAGATACAACGAGTATATAACTTCCAAGAAGACGGAGACAAGCGCCTATGGATAGCCACCATGAGCAGCGGTTTGTTCTACTACGACCTAAAGGCGGAACGGTTTGTCCACCCGGACATCAACGTGCAAATCAATCCTTGGGTGGATTGCCTGCTCTACTCCAAAGACAACAAACTCTATGTCGGCACCTACAACGGAATAAGCTGCATCGACCTAAGCACCGACGAGCTGAAAACGGAAACCATCTTGCCCGGACACATCGCCCACACATTGTACGAAGACAGCAAGGGCATCATCTGGATAGGCACAGCCACCGGACTGATTTCTTGGGACAAGAAGAACAACCAAACCAAGACCTACACCACCGACGACGGCCTGCCCAGCAATACCATCTACGCCATTGCAGCCGACGAGCAAGACAATCTGTGGATAAGCACCAATGCCGGCCTCTCACAATTGCATTCAAATCGACTTCAATTCGTGAACTACTACGTGGGCGACGGCTTGCAGGGCAATGAATTCAGCAAGAATGCCTCGTGGACAGACCCCACAGGCACCATCTGGTTCGGTGGTGTCAACGGCATCACCTACTTCACCCCACAAGAAATCGTCCGGCCTGCCAAGCGATGGAACGTACGTATCACCGACTTCTACCTACACAACGAGCCGGTGCGGAAGGGAATGCTCTCCGGTGGAAGAGAAATCATCGACCGGGCCGTGTTCGAGGCCAAGGACTTCTATTTGTCCCATCGCGACAATTCGTTCAGCATCGAGCTGTCAACGGTTGAGCTGAACAGTCCCGAACGACTGATATACTACTATGCCATGAACGGAAGCGACTGGATAAGTCTGCCTAAAGGGAACCACCAAGTGTTCTTCCACAATCTGCCGCCGGACACCTACCACTTCCGCATCAAGGCACAAGACAACCACGTGGATTCGGAAATAGAAGAGATAACCATCCATATCCGTCCGGCATGGTGGGTATCTTGGTGGGCCAAGAGCCTCTATGTATGCCTAGCCTTGGCCATCGTCATCGGAATCATCTTGCAGATACGCCACCGCTACCGTATGCGTCAACAGATGTTGCAGCATATCCACGCCGAACAGCTGAACGAAAGCAAGTTGCAATTCTTCATCAACATCTCGCACGAGATACGTACCCCGATGTCGCTCATCATCAGTCCCCTGCAAAAGCTGATGAACAGCGACACAGACACGGGACGGCAAAAGAGTTACCGAACCATCTACCGGAATGCCGAACGCATTCTACGCCTCATCAACCAACTGATGGACATCCGGAAGATTGATAAAGGACAAATGTCCTTGACCTTCCGTCCGGTGGAAATCATCGGTTTCATTGACGACCTCTGCGAGACCTTTGCCCAGCAAGCCGTGCAGAAAGACATCACCCTTACCTTCCACCACAAGGGCATGGAGCAGATGGAGCTATGGATAGACCCGGCCAACTTTGACAAAATCATACTGAACATCTTGTCCAATGCCTTCAAGTTTACTCCTGAACGGGGGAAGGTAGATATCTATCTGCAAACCGGTGAAGACGAGCACACGCCCGCACCACTGCACCGATACGCCGAAATCATCATAGCGGATAGCGGAATCGGCATCGACAAGAAAGAGCGTGAACACATATTCGAGCGTTTCTACCAGATAAAGAACAGCCAGAACAACTCGAACATCGGCACCGGCATCGGACTGCACCTCACGCAATCGCTCGTAGGACTGCATCATGGCAGCATCCGCGTGGATGACAATCCCGACGGAGCACCCGGCACACGCTTCATCGTCCGCCTGCCGATAGGCAACAAGCACCTGACAGCCGAAGAAATGGATGCGGACAGCACTGCACCTACACTGCACCGACCAACCGTCCTGAACGATGCATCAGCAATTCCCGTAGTCGAGGAAGACGTAAAGGTACGCGCCAAGACCAAGTATCGCATCTTGTTGGTGGACGATGAAGAAGAGATACGCCGATACGTATCCGAGGAGCTAAGCACTCAGTACCACGTCAGTACGTGCACCAACGGGAAGGAGGCATTGGAAGTCATCTTCAAGCGCACGCCCGACTTGGTCATCAGCGATGTAATGATGGACGAGATGGACGGGCTTACCCTCTGCCGCAAGATTAAGCAGAACATTCACCTCAACCACCTGCCTGTCATCCTGCTGACTGCCAAGACGCGCGAGGAAGACAACATCGAAGGACTGGAAACCGGTGCTGATGCCTACATCACCAAGCCTTTCAACATTGACTTACTGAAGACCAGCATCGACAACTTGATACGCAGTCGCGAGCAACTGAAGAACGCCTTCAGCGGCCGACAGCACCAAGACGACAAAGTGGAAAAGATAGAGGCAGCCTCACCGGACGACAAACTGATGGAACGCATCATGCGGGTCATCAACCAAAACCTCAGCAATCCCAACCTGACCGTCGAACAGATAGCCGAGGAAGTAGGCATCAGCCGTGTCCACCTGCACCGCAAGCTGAAGGAACTGACCAACCAATCGACCCGCGACTTCATCCGCAACACCCGTCTGAAGCAAGCCGCCGCTCTACTATCCGAAAAGCGATATGCCATAGCCGAAGTTGCCGCACTGACGGGATTTCCCAATGCGGACAACTTCTCTACGGCATTCAAGGCACTGTATGGGGTTTCGCCCAAGAAGTATATGGAGGATCACTTGAACTGCCAATAATCCATCCGGAACAGTTCATCCTCTCCTTCGCCCTTGAATACTAAATAAAGGTCGTACACGCCACTCATTGGTTTCACCGCCGTGGTCATGGTTTCCCATGCCGATAGGCCTCCGGTAGATTGTACGGGCAAGGTACCGATAAGTAGGCCCGATGCGCTTTCCAATCGAAGTTCGATGCGTCCACCCGCAAACGAGGATGCAAGGGAAGCGGAAAAGCGGGAGGCACCTGTACTTCCGAAGTCTACTCCGCTGATGCGGATATAGTCACCGTCGTGAATGGAAGTGACGACGCGGTTCTGTCGATGCTCGTCCTTGAAGGCCGTGTCGATGCCATGACCTTCGGCCATGGTTTCCGCTTCGTTGCGACGGTAGGCATCGACGTATTTCAATTGAGGCAGACCATTGCGGGTGGGGACGGTAGGCTGTATGCTACCGTCTTCGTTATGACGGAAGCGGTCGAGGCAAACGCTACGCATG
>JAUNJD010000129.1 GCA_030523205.1 Bacteroides sp. | reverse complement strand
CTTTTAACATCAAGGTATAGTATTCATTCTTAATTCTTCATTCTTCATTCAAAAGAATTACCAGGCTTGCATAGTCATTCAACTTATGATAATCCACATTATGCGTGTAAGGGATTTCCAAGCCGTTGGCCATGAGGTAGGCACCGCTATACACCTTTCCTTCAAAGTTGAGAGGCTTGTTGTCGATGCGGTTCAGTTCGTGCACGCGATACTGCTTGTTGGGGTCTAGTCCGGCCATCTTCACGCGCGGCAGATGTTGGTTGCAGAAGTGCTCAGTCTTCCACCAATAGAACACGGCCTTGTCCTTTTCGGGAGCCACGTACATCAGCGAAGCAACGCCCTGCTTGTCGTAGGGAGAAACCAACCGATAGATATCGCCCAGTTGAACAATAGAACGGATGGACTTGTATTCGGCAATGGCATTCTTGCACAATGTCTTCTCTTCGTCCGTCATGTTCTTGGGCTGAATCTCCATACCCAGACGACCGCTCATAGCCACATCAATGCGATACTTCAAGGGAACAGTACGGAACGTCTGATGATTGGGAGCTGCACTGATATGCGAGGCCATGGCAATGGCAGGGAAGAAATAGCTGGTGCCCCATTGCATATAGATGCGTTGCAAGGCATCGGTATTGTCGCTCACCCAAAACTCATCGAAGTAAGGAAGCACACCGTAATTGGCACGCCCGCCACCGCTGGCACAAGCTTGTATGGTGAGGTCGGGATACTTGGCACGGATGCGCTGGCACACCTTCTCAAAGCCGCGATGAAACTCAATGTACAGATGGCTCTGATTGTCCTTCGTCAGGTATTGCGAACCATGGTTCAGCGTTGACATATTGGCATCCCACTTGATATAATCAATCTCCGGATAAGCAGTCATCAGATTATCGACCACGCCGAACACAAAATCCTGCACGGCAGGATTAGCCAAATCCAGTACCACCTGCGTACCGCCACGCCCCAATACGATGTCGCGCTGAGGAGCCTTCAGCACCCAGTCGGGATGTTGTTCAAACAGTTCACTCGTGGTGTTCGCCATTTCCGGTTCAACCCAGATACCGAATTTGATGCCGTGTTTCTTGGCATCGGCCAGCAGACCTTCAATGCCATTCGGCAATTTGTTCTTATCAACCACCCAGTCGCCCAACGAAGAAGAATCGTTCTTACGTGGATACTTGTCGCCAAACCATCCGTCATCCATCACAAACAGTTCGCCACCCATCGAAGCTATGTCGGCCATCATCTGGTCCATACCTGTCTGATTGATGTCGAAGTAAACGCCCTCCCAGCTGTTGAGCAATATCTTGCGCGGCGTAGTGCCATGTGCCAGTTTGTGCAGGCGTGCCCAGCGGTGGAAGTTACGGCTACTTCCACTCAAACCCTCGTCGCTATAAGTCAGTGCCAGTTCAGGGGTACGGAATACTTCGTCTTTCTTCAGCGTATAGGCCGAATTCTCCTCATTGATGCCGGCAAAGAAATGATGGTATTCGTCATCGTGCGTCTCAATGCGTAGCTTGTAGTTGCCGCTATAACATAGGGCAGCACCTATGACACGTCCTGTGTTCTCCTGCGGCTGTCCATCGAGGGCAAACATCACTTCGGCATGGTCGGTGTGCGAATTGCGTACACCGTCCTTGTTCTTGATGACCTGCATACCCGGTGTCAGCGCTTCTTGTGTCAGGTAGCCTTCGTTGGCCCAGGAGCCGGAGAGATGGGACAGCCATACATTGCCACGACGGATGGGCAAGTAGGCCGACGAAAATTGGTTCAGCACCACAGGCTTCTTTTCCTGATGACGGATTTCGGTCCACGTCTCGATAACGTCGGCATCGGGATAGGTCTTGTAGTAAACATCTACGAAGAAGGGATAGATTTTATCCTTCAGGCTGACCACGGTGAGCGAAGCATTGCCTTCCGTACGATTCTCTACTCCCACTACCTCCATTTGCAGGGTCATGTTGCCATCACCGTGCTTCACGGCTAGAGCCACTTCGGTAGGGCACGTCAGTCCATAGACCGGATAGGCGTTTTGGGCAGTTTCTGTAGCATCGAGTGCGCTGAGGTCGGCAGCGGTCAGCTTAGTGCCATAGTACAGCTGTTTGAACTCGCCACCCACAGGAGCCGAAAGCACCAATGACGTCTGCGGAGTAGATACACATACTTGCTGAGCCGTAGCTCCGACCGAGAGCAACAAGGCTCCCAACAACAGATTCAATCTTTTCTTGACTTTCATGTTTTTCTTGCTTTTAGATTTTCAAAAAATATTTCCGAATACAAAAGTAGGCAATCCGGAGGATGGAAATGAATATCGTTTTATCCAATGCTGATACTTTCTTTTTCTCTTCCCCTACTCCATCTATTCCAAGATAATCAACGACCAATTATTTCGGACTTCTTTTGGTCAGATAGTGCAAATTTAATCGAAGAGATAATGCCAATCAATAGCCTACGAAGAAACATTGTTTTCGAGGATAGAAAACATTGTTTTCCGATACCGAAAGCTATGTGTTTTTCGATGCAAAGAATTGTTTCAAAGGGAAATTTAGGAGCGCAGTATTTCGTATCGAAATAATTCTTATCTTTGTACTGTTAGATAAAAAAGCATAAAAAAATACGAACTTAAAAAACAGAAAAAACGATGCTTACTCAACTTATTAACGGACGCATTTTTACCCCCCAAGGTTGGCTGAACGAGGGTTCCGTACTGATAAAAGACGGAAAAATCCTCGAAGTGACAAACTGTGACCTCGCATTGGTCGATGCCCAAATGATAGATGCCAAAGGCATGTACATCGTGCCGGGGTTCATCTGTATGCACGCCCACGGCGGCGGCGGACACGATTTCACCGAGTGCACGGAAGAAGCTTTCAGGGCCATCATTCAAGCTCACTTGCGACACGGAGCCACGAGTTTCTACCCCACGCTCTCTTCGTCGCCCTTCGACAAGCTGCACCAGGCAGCCGCCATCTGCGAGAAACTGATGGATGAGCCTGACAGCCCTGTACTGGGTCTGCACATCGAAGGCCCCTACCTCAACCCCAAAATGGCCGGTGAGCAGTTTGCTGGTCAAGTGAAAGCCATCGACGAAAAGGAATACAAAGACTTGGTGGAAAGCACATCGTGCATCAAGCGCTGGGATGCCTCGCCCGAACTTCCGGGAGCACTCGACTTTGCACGCTACCTGAAGTCGAAGGACATCCTCGTTGCCATCTCGCACACCGAGGCCGAATATCCTGACATCAAAGCAGCCTATGAAGCCGGATTCACCCATGCGGCACACTTCTACAACGCCATGCCGGGCTTCCACAAACGCCGCGAGTACAAGTACGAAGGTACTGTGGAAAGTGTCTATCTGACCGACGGCATGACCATCGAACTGATAGCCGACGGCATTCACCTGCCCTCTACCATCTTACGACTGGCCTACACGCTGAAGGGTGTGGAACATACCTGTCTCGTGACGGATGCCCTCTCCTTTGCTGCCAACGACGGCAAGCCGATAGATGACCCGCGCGTCATCATCGAAGACGGTGTATGCAAGCTGGCCGACCGTTCAGCTTTGGCAGGAAGTATCGCCACCAGCGATGTCCTCGTGCGCACCATGGTCAAAGCCGGCGTTCCATTGGGAGATGCCTTGCGTATGGTGTCCGAAACTCCTGCCCGCATCATGGGCGTGTACGACCGCAAGGGGTCGCTTCAAAAAGGAAAGGATGCCGATGTCGTGATACTGGACAAAGATTTGAACGTACGTGCCGTATGGCAAAAGGGACAACTGATGGAGTAATTCTCCCTCACTAGCAGACATAAAAAGGACGCGGATTCAGCGAACCAAAGCGGATATTAAATCCGCCTAATTCGCTAAATCCGCGTCTATTGTTTTCAAGAAGTGATAGCTTCTGCTATCCTATCAGATGCCCAGCGACTTGCGTACGGCTTCTACCTTCTTCACGGCATCTTCCTCAGCACCTGCATGACACTTGGGACATTCCATCTTGCCCTTTACCTCGATGTAGAACTTAATCTTCGGCTCTGTACCCGACGGACGAACAGAAATCTTCGTACCATCTTCGGTGAAGTATTGAAGCACGTTGGATGTCTCAGGCATTTCAAGGTCAGTTACATTGCCTTGTGCATCGGTAGCCTTCAGCGTCTTGTAGTCCTTGATGACAGCCACCTTGGAACCACCGATTTCCTGCGGCGGGTTGGCACGGAAGTTGTCCATCATAGCCTTGATTTCCTCGGCACCGCTCTTACCCGGTTTCACTACGTTGACAGTAGTTTCCTTGGAGAATCCATATTCTACGTAGATGCCCATCAGCACATCGTACAGCGTCTTACCTTGGTCTTTAGCCCATGCGCAGATTTCAGCCAAAAGTGAACAAGCCGATACAGCATCTTTATCGCGAACGAAGTCTTCGGCCAGGAAGCCGTAGCTTTCTTCACCACCACCAATGTACTGCTGCTTGCCTTCGCGCAAACGAATCTCACGAGCAATCCATTTGAAACCGGTGTAGCAGTCGAGCATTTCCACCTTATTCTTATCGGCAACGGCCTTGATAAGCTCGGTCGTTACGATGGTCTTCACAATGAAGTCATCAGGCTGCATCTTGCCGGTGGCAATGCGGTTCTTGATGATGTAGTACAAGAAGATGAGGCAAGTCTGATTACCGTTCACCAATACCCATTCGCCATTGCTATTCTTGCAAGCCATACCTACGCGGTCGGCATCGGGGTCACTGGCCATCACGATGTCGGCATCGATTTCCTTAGCCAACTTGATGGCAAGTGTCAATGCTTCGGCATTCTCGGGATTCGGGGAAACAACCGTGGGGAAGTTTCCGTCCTTCACCATCTGAGGCTCTACGCAATGTACGTTCTCAAAGCCCCATACCTTGAGCGAAGCAGGGATAAGAGCACGTCCGGCACCGTGAAGCGGAGTATAGACGATGCTGAGATCCTTCTGACGCTTGATGACTTCGGGGTCGATAGAGATGGAGTGTACCTTCTCCAAATATACGCTATCCACATCTTCACCGATAATCTGAATCAAATCTTTGTTGCCGTTGAACTTGATGTCGTCCACCGTTACCTTGTTCACTTCATCAATGATGGCTGTATCGTGCGGAGCAAGCACCTGTGCACCGTCATCCCAATATGCCTTGTAACCGTTGTACTCGCGGGGATTATGACTGGCAGTGATGTTCACACCGCTCTGGCAACCCAAATGACGGATAGCGAAAGACACTTCCGGAGTCGGGCGCAGGTCGTCGAACAGATATACCTTGATACCGTTGGCCGAGAATATGTCGGCAGAAATTTCGGCAAACTTACGGCTATTGTTACGGCAATCGTGGCCTACTACAACCGAAATCTGATCCATGCCGGCAAAACATTTGTTCAGATAATTGGCCAAACCTTGCGTAGCGGCACCTACCGTATAGATGTTCATGCGGTTGCTACCAGCACCCATGATACCGCGCAGACCACCCGTACCGAATTCCAAATCTTTGTAGAAGCTTTCTATCAGCTCGGTTTTATCGGGATTTTCCAACAAACGTTTCACTTCTGCCTGAGTTTCGGCATCGTATGCCGGGGTAAGCCATTTTTCGGCTTTCTCAGTTACCTGCTTGATCAGTTCCTGATTTTCCATAAGATAAAATTGTTATTTGAATGATTTAAATATTTTGGTTAACTCCGTATTTTGATAAACGAATCGATTTGTGAAATCCGACCTTAGCAAGGCCGCACAAATTCCATATTCTCTACAAAGATAGGAAGATAAAATGAAAACACAAATTATTCAGGCATTTTATATCTGTCGCCCGTCTGCTTCACATACTCCTCCAGGAACTCTTTCGGGAAGCCCGGACGAACCACGCCGGCCGGCTGACCGATTTCGTTGCGCTCGAATTTGCCATCCTTCATACGGCGTATCACACCATCATTGTACTTCACAATCAGAAATTCTCCCAGCCGCTTCCAGGTCTCGAAAGTGCTCTGAGCCATTAGGTTGGTATAGTTGGTCAGGAAAGCCTTGGCCTGAGCCGGGTCCTTGGCCAGCAAAGCCGAAGCTGCAGACTCTATTCCTTCCTGCGCCGTATTGAAAGTAGTTTCCAGTTCGCTTTGGGTGGCGCGTACATCGCCTATCATGAGGTCGTAGCGTGGATATACCATATTGGCTACCCAGTTGAATATCCAGAAAGAAGAATTCCAAGAGAAGGTAATGTAATCGGCACCATCTACGCGCGAATAGCATACAGGCACCTTGTCCGTGCAGCAATATACGGGTGTAAAGACACTCATATTGGCATCGTCCGTACAGAACCACAACACCCCCCCCACGGCATCGGGCATGAAGGAACGCATCTGAGCCACGAACACAAAGCCGCTCTGCTGAGTAGAGATGGGACGTTCGTTGAAGTATTTCTGTCCGTTCACTTCGAAGGAAAGCGGAGACAGACGATAAGGAGTGTGATAAGCACCGGCACCGAAATCCTTGCTGATGTCAAGCGGCGTACCTTCGTAGTGGTCGCGCATGGCATTTTTCACATCCTGCACGGAGATTTTACGATTCGGTTTCACATAAAGCGGCATAGGGGTGGTATTAGTACCTTCGATGTAAGGCAAAAACTCGTTGCCACGGTCGGTAAACATATTGAAGTAGCTCCACACACGGGCCTCGCAATAGCGGAGGGCACTGAAGTCGAGCGGTGCGTAGGCATTGGCGAAGCTGAAATCCTTGTTCACCCCATCAAAGTAACCTTTCTCACGGGCAAAGGAGATGACATCGGACGAATACAGGCAATTGTTCTTGTCGCCCATGTCGAACTGATGGATGCGGCTCTGATTGGCATGTGCCGAAATGCAATCATCGGGAATGCGGACTGCCACCCATACGGCACCGCGCACACCGGGACCTTTGCCTATCATCTCCATCACCCAAACTTCGTTGGGGTCGGCGATGGTGAAGGACTCACCGCTGCTGTAATACCCATATTCTTCTACCAACTCGGTCATCACCTTGATAGCCTCACGAGCCGTGCGCGAACGCTGCAAGCCTATGTATATCAGGCTTCCGTAGTCGATGATACCCGTAGAGTCTACCAGCTCAGGACGTCCGCCAAAGGTCGTTTCTCCGATGGTCAGCTGAAATTCATTCATGTTGCCGATAACATTGTACGTCTGGCGTGCTTGTTCTATCTGCCCCAGATACTTACCGGTGTCCCACTCGTATATATCGAGCATGGTGCCTTTTTTGTGCACTCCGGCTGCATAGTGATACAACTCGCCGAACAGTCCATAGGAGTCAGCCGAATAAGAAACAATTGTAGAGCCGTCTGCCGAAGCATTCTTGCCTACAATCAGGTTGGTACAAGCCAAGGCTTCTGCCACGGCCGCCCCCGCAAACAAAGCGGAAAGAATCAATCTTTTTATTCTCATATATTTTAAGTTTTTGAGTTTCTTAGTTTTTAAGTTTTTGAGTTAGTTGACAAGGGGACGAGTTAACGAGACTACAAGGCAGAATAAACCGCTCCCCATCCTTCATTATCCATTGTCAATTATCTATTATCAATTAATTAAAACTCAAAGTTCATGATTTTTGTCGTCCGGTTGCCGCATTCATCCGTCACGGTCAGTTCCAGCCGATGCCGACCACCCTTCTTCACGTGCTTGGGGTCCAGTTCGCACACCAAGTTTCCACTGATGGAGTTTGGTTTGCCAAACAAGGCATATTGCCCGTCTATCGTACCACGGTAACTCCGTATGCCCGTCTCCTTGTCCTTAGCCTTGAACACGATGCGCCCCGTCCGCCCCCATTGACGAGGATTGACGGGAGTGACTACCGGCGGAACGGTATCAATGGCTACGGTGTAGGTGCCTAGTTCGCGGATACGTGTCCGCATAAAGCCGTTCTCATAATTTCCGCCTACGCTATAACGAGTGCCACGCTCGGTGACGGCCGCCACATAATATTTGGTGGTATCTGCCACGGGCAACCGACGCAAACCGATAGCCAAGTCGCAATAGCTGTGCAAGGGCACACGCACATCGGTCAGCTGATACGTGAAGGCTATGTCGCCACTATCGGCACGCACAGCATAGTCGAGGAATACATCGTCGTACAGCATACCTTTGGGGACCACCAAGTCCAGTCCGGGTTCCTGAAGGTAGTTCGTTCGATTCCAGCGGAACGTATATTTCTCCCGATGCTCCACGGCAGGAATATCCGTCTTTTTACCTTGCAGGGTGAAGCGCACCTTCGACGTGTTGCCTAGTGCGTCACTCAAGGTATATACTAAGTGGTAAGCACGTTCCTCGTCTATCGTTATCAGTCCACGGTTGCCGTTGGCAGCGTGCAACATACGCAGACGGTTGCCGGGGTCGATGAACGACTTCATATAGCCACTTTGTGTCCACGAATTGATGTATCGGTTTTCATCACTTGCAAAGCGATCCACCACACTTCGGAACACTTCGACACCATCCACCTCAAGCACCACCGTATGCACGCCGTAACGATTGTGTACGCCGTCCATGTAGTCGTAAGCCTTGATGCCTACACCTATCAGTCCCCAAGCGTTGATGGGGCGGGCGGGCCGTGCCGGGAAGGTCTGCCGTGTAGGCTTGCCCTCCACCACTCCCTGCCCTGCTTGAGGAAAGAGCATGATGCCCTCTGCTCGCGGAGCCGTATGATCCTTCACCTTATCGGCAAAGAAAGGCAAGGGATCGATAAAGTCGCCCGTCTCCGTCTCGAACACATCGAGATGCAAATGAGGGCCGAACGAATAGCCCGTATTACCGCTTAAGGCAATCACCTGCCCAGCCTTTACGGGATACTCGCCGGGCGAAGGGATTATCTCCACCTCCCAGCTTTCCTGTTCGTATTGCAAGTCTTCCACCCTGCGTGCCACCTCGCCCACGAAAGCACTCAGGTGACGGTTGATGGTGGAATAACCATTCTCATAAGCAACGTCGAGCACATAGCCCGAGCCATGCGTGACACGGATACGCGACAGATAACCGTCGACCAGCGCACGTACAGGCTTGCCAATAGTACCTCCGGTCTTGAAGTCAAGCCCCCCGTGAAAATGATTGGCACGTATCTCGCCAAAGTTTCCGGAGAAAGTCATGGGAAAATCAAAAGGAGGCACAAAAGATGCCTTTGCGGCATCGGCAGGCTCCTGCGCCCATCCGGGTAGCCAATGACCTACCAAAAACAACCCTAAAAGGCACAAAAAGCTTTTCATATTTTGTAAATTCACAATCATAATTTTAATGAAGGCAAAGATAATGCAAAAAACGAACATTCTGCTATAAAACACCTCTTTTTCGCCCGCTTCTTCAACGGGAATTCCGTAAATTGCAGCATGTTTAACCCCCTAAATTCTGAAGGCTATGATTATCGGAGTACCTAAAGAAATCAAAAACAATGAAAACCGCGTAGGAATGACCCCTGCCGGAGTAGCCGAATTGGTGAAAAGAGGTCATACAGTGTATGTGCAGGCCACCGCAGGCTGCAACAGTGGTTTTGCGGATGACGACTATACCGCCGTAGGTGCACAAATACTCCCTTCCATCGAAGAGGTGTATGCCGTCGCCGACATGATTGTGAAGGTGAAAGAACCCATCGCACCGGAATATAAATTGATTAAGAAGGGACAAGTGGTATTCACGTACTTCCACTTTGCCGCCGACCGAGAGCTGACGGAGGCCATGATAGAGAGTGGCGCCATCTGCATTGCCTACGAGACGGTGGAGAAGGAAGACCACTCGCTGCCGTTGCTCACCCCCATGAGCGAAGTGGCCGGACGCATGGCCACACAGGTAGGTGCCCGCCTGCTGGAAAAGCCGCAAGGAGGAAAAGGCAAACTGATAGGTGGAGTGCCGGGTGTACAGCCTGCACGTGTACTTGTGTTGGGAGGTGGTACCGTAGGTACGCAAGCCGCACTGATAGCCGCCGGCATGGGAGCCGAGGTCGTGATTACGGACATCAGCCTGCCTCGTCTGCGCCACTTGAGCGAGGTGTTGCCCAAGAATGTAAAGACACTCTACTCATCCGACCACAACATACGAACTGAACTGCCCACGACAGACCTTGTGATAGGCTCCGTCCTCATTCCGGGCGACAAGACACCTCACCTGATTACCCAAGATATGCTGAAGCTCATGCAACCGGGCAGTGTGCTGGTGGATGTGGCCATCGACCAAGGTGGCTGCTTTGAGACCTCCCACCCCACCACGCACAGCGACCCGACGTATGTGGTGGATGGCATTGTGCACTATGCCGTAGCCAACATTCCGGGAGCCGTGCCCTTTACCTCAACCTTGGCACTGACCAATGCCACACTGCCCTACACCTTGGCGCTGGCAAACAAAGGCTGGGAACAGGCCTGCAAGGACGACCCTGCACTGGCATTGGGCGTAAATATCGTAAAGGGAAAAGTGACGTACAAAGCTGTAGCCGATGTGTTCGGATTGAAGTACAAGAAGCTGGGATTGAAGTCTTAATTTACCTGCATCTTCTCCCTAACCGTAATGGAGTCGCCATACATCTGCAATTGCAAGCGTGTGGCGGCTCTTCTTTTCTTAGCCTTGAAGTTCCAGAAATCCTTCGTGAAGAACTTCATAAAATCCATGCCGGTAGAGCCACCTACATTTACCCAACGCCCCACTGCCATGTTGTTGGCACGCTCCGTCACCCGATAGCGCAGTCCGGTGGCTTCTATCTGCTCCAAGCGTTCACGCGGTCCGGCCTCCAAGGGATTCTTGGCCCAATTAGTAGGAAGCATCAAGGTTTTCAATTCATAGAAAGGCCCCCGCCACGTATGCTTGTCAATCTTAATCTTCTTTTGGCGGATAGGGTCCCAGTCAAACCGAGTATTGGCAGTATAGGGCCGCAGGGTAAGCACAACCTTTTCGGAATCTGCTCCGCTGGCTTCGGGCAGCGAGGTGTCGAAATCCAGCCACGACTTATCTGCATCGGCTTTCGGAGTCCCCAAGGGACTTTCCATCCGAAGCTCCTCCAAGGCCTCCGGATTTAGCCGAAGTTCGCCTCCATCATTCAGCAACTGTTGCAATCGCAAAGAGTCTTGCGATGTCCAGTTTTGGGCGCAAAGAGGAGAGGTTAC
>JAUNJD010000128.1 GCA_030523205.1 Bacteroides sp. | reverse complement strand
TATACTAACGTGTACCACTTTCTGTGTTTCGAAATATTCTTCCTCGAAGCTGTCTTTCAGACTCCACATCGTGGTTCTGTGCTTGAATGGCATGGCTTCATGCTCCAGCTCTCCGCCTTTCAGGCAAATCAAGCCGTTGGGCAGGGCATTCTGTTGCTTGGTGGATATGTTTTTGCGGATAATCTTCAGTAAGTCGGCCAGTGGCATCACAGCACGGCTTACGACAAAGTCGAAGAGGCGCTTCTCGTCCTCGGCTCGTTCGTGGCAGAAGGTGACATTCTTCAATCCTATGCTGTTGGCTACCTCAGTAGCTACGCGCACTTTCTTGCCGATGCTATCTACCAAATGGAACTTCACTTCGGGGAAGAGGATGGCCAAGGGAATGCCGGGAAAACCTCCGCCCGTACCGAGGTCCATTACCTGTGTGCCCGGCCGGAAACGAATCACCTGAGCAATGCCCAAAGAGTGGAGCACGTGATGCTCGTACAGGTTTTCGATGTCCTTACGCGAGATGACGTTTATTTTGGCATTCCAGTCCGTGTAGAGCGGGTAGAGGTCGGCGAATTGTTGGCGTTGCTCTGCGCTGAGGTCCGGAAAGTATTTGAGAATTAAATCCATATTGCTTTGAGTTTTTGAGTTCTTATGTTTTTAAGTTTTTGAGTTTGAAGAATGCTGATGATGCAGAAAGCGCAGATGCTTTAGGCACGGATGACACGGATTTTCACGGATAAAATTTCCCGCGTTCATCCGCGTGCTTTGTCCGTGTAGCCTGTGTTCCCATCAACGAAATTCTTCATTCCACTGACGGCATGATGTTCGTATCATCACTCAGCAGGTAGTGTACCATTTCCCACGGGAGGCTGATTTCGGTGGGTCCCATGGCGTAAGGGGCTATGTCATACACATTATAATAAAAGGTGATGCCTGCGGGCGATAGGTAGAAGTTTTCGGTGGGCGTCAGGTCGCCGCAGCTGGCATAGCCCATGTCCTCCAACTCTTGGCGTGAGCTTACTCGGTTTTCCGCCATCAGCTGATTCCAAAGCAGGTCGGTAAGGGCTTCTTCGTACTCGTTGACAAAAAGGTCTTCCAAGTGGAGGGGGCGTAACAGCCGAAGGTTCATGTTGAGGTAGGAAGTCATGTAGATGCCGTGTGCACCGCCCGTGTACTCTTCGTAATTGACCCGATAGACCAGCAGGTCTTTCTGATAGAACTGTACGCGGCTTTCCACATTCCGGTAGTATGAGTACCACGATTCTATGCTGGCTTCTTCGTCCTGCTCCTCCTCGTCTTTCAGGAGCATCGGCTCCAAGTCCTTGCGGTAGTCGGATATGTATTTCTCCGTATAGTGTCGGATGCCTTCCTTGGGGTTCTGCAATTGATAGCTATCGCCCAGGGTGGCCGCCATGAAATAGGTGTTCAGGCTGTCTTTCAGTTTGGGGTCGGTGGAACCGGTGGCGTATGTGAAGTTAACGATGAGGTTGCAAGCAGGTTTGGCGGTGTCCCCAAAGAGGTGTACCGTTTCGTTGACCTGCAAGCTGTCGAACTCCAACGCTCCGGTATTTTTGTTTGCGGTGTTACCACAAGAGAAGAAAAATCCACTTGCCGCAAGCAGAATGGCAAGTAGGCTGACAGTTTGTTTTCTCATCTTCCGTTTTATTTATAAATCAATATTCCTAGTATCTTTCTTTTCCGACAAATATAGAACTAATTAACGAACTCCACGTATAAAAAAGGAAAAATTAATTCTTACGAACGGTTAAAACTCTCTATCTTTGCGGCACGTATGAAAGAACTCCGTTACATACTGGCCATCTTCCTTTCTTCACTGATTATAATAGGTGGAGTGGGGGTTACCATCAGCCAATATTGCTGCATGGGGTGCAAGGCCGTACAGGAAACGTGCTGTGCAGGCGGATGTTCCAAATGCCATAAGTCCCACCAAAAACAATCGCAAGGGAGCTGCAAGGACAAGGGGTGTACCACGGTTCATTATAAGGTGGACCTTGTAAAGACTTCGTCGGAAACGTTCTCACTTGTTCCGGCTGTATTTACGCTCTTTTGCGAGACTGTGCCTCAATTCTGCTTCACGATGCCGACAACTGATTTGTTGCCGGATGCAGTGGCTTGTGCGCCACCATCTTCTTCGGGAGGGCGGCATTATCTGGCACTCTATTCCACCCTGTTGATTTAGCGTCTTTTCCCTTGTTTTCATGAACTTCTTTTTCCGGTCTGTCCGAAACTAAATATAAGCCTTCAGGAAGGCATTATTTAGGTACGGATTTAGCTTCGCTGACCTTCGGTTCACGGATTTTCACAGAGAAAATTTATCAGAACAGTGCTTATCCGTGCAATCCGTGCCAAAAGGGAAGCACATCATGAATTCTCGGACAGTCCTTTCCAACTCTTTGATAAATAAAAAGACGAAAAACAATGAAATATACGATATTAGGACTACTTCTGTCCGTTTCTGTCGGTATGTACGCACAGGTGACGGGAACAGTCAAAGATATGCAGGGCGAACCGATAGCCGGTGCCAATCTGTTCTGGATGAATACTTCAAAAGGAACAACCACTTCCACCGACGGCACCTTTGCCTTGGATAAGCCGCAGAACAGCCATATGCTGATAGTGAGCTTCATCGGTTTTGAAAACGATACCATCCACGTAGAGCGCAAGAATCAGACGCTGGACATTACCCTGTACGATGGTGTGGAACTGAGTGAAGTAAACGTCACCACCCGCAGGCTGGGCACCATGAAGATGCGGAACAGCGTAATGAACGAAGACATGATAAGCAGTGCCGAACTGACCCGTGCCGCCTGCTGCAACCTCGGCGAGAGTTTCACTACCAATCCATCAGTAGATGTCAGCTACTCCGATGCGGCCACCGGTGCCAAGCAAATCAAGCTGCTGGGACTTTCGGGCACGTATGTGCAGATGCTGACAGAGAACATCCCCAACTACCGGGGTGCTGCTTCGCCATACGCCTTGGGTTATGTGCCCGGACCGTGGATGCAGAGCATACAGGTGAGCAAGGGCACCGCTTCCGTCAAGAATGGATACGAAGCCATCACGGGGCAAATCAATGTAGAGTTCAAGAAACCTCAGTTTGCCGAAGCCGATTGGTTCTCAGCCAATCTCTTCGGCAGCAGTACGGGGCGTTTCGAGGCCAATGCCGACGCTACCGTCCCTCTCTCCAAGCGTTGGAGCACCTCTTTGCTGGCACATTACGAGAACGAGACGAAGGCGCACGATAGCAACGGCGACGGTTTTGCCGACATCCCTCGGGTGGAGCAATACAACTTTTGGAATCGTTGGGCCTATATGGGCGACCACTATGTTTTCCAAGCCGGCATCAAAGTGCTGTCCGAAGACCGCAGTAGCGGACAGGTGAGCCACGGCGGTATGCACGTGGACAATCCCTACCGAATAGGTATTGAGACCGAGCGTTACGAGGCCTTTACCAAAAACGCCTATATCTTCGATAAGGAGAAGAATACCAACGTGGCGCTGATTCTTTCCGGTTCTCTCCACCGTCAGGATGCTACCTACGGGCTGAAGAATTACGATGTGGACCAGTACAATGCCTATGCTTCTCTGTTGTTTGAGACCGACTTGTGGAAGGGGCATTCCCTGTCGTCCGGACTGAGTTTCAATTACGACTCCTACGACCAGCACTACCGCCTGACAAACAATGCCGACCTGGCACCGACCGGACAATTCGCCAAAGAAATCGTGCCGGGTGCCTACGTGCAATACACCTACAACTGGGCCGACAAGCTGATTCTGATGGGAGGTATCCGTGCCGACCATAGCAGTGAGCATGGCTATTTCGTAACTCCACGCTTCCACGTGAAGTACAATCCGAACGAATACATCAACATCCGTCTTTCGGCTGGCAAGGGCTATCGCACCAATCACATCTTGGCCGAGAACAACTATCTGCTGGCCAGCAGCCGACAGATGAGCATTGCCGACCGCCTGAACCAAGACGAAGCGTGGAACTACGGCATCAGCGCATCTTCCTATATCCCCCTCTTTGGCAAAACGCTGAACCTGAATGCCGAATACTACTATACCGACTTCCGCAAGCAGGTGGTTGTCGATATGGATACCAATCCCCATGCCGTTATGTTCTACAACCTCGACGGACGTTCCTACTCGCAGGTGTTTCAGGTAGATGCCAGCTATCCGTTGTTCGAAGGCTTTACGCTTACGGCGGCTTATCGGTGGACCGATGCAAAGACCACCTACGGCGGCGTACTGAAGGAAAAGCCGTTGACTGGGAAATACAAGGGATTGGTCACTTTTTCCTATCAGACCCCTTTGGGCTTATGGCAATTTGATGTAACTTTGCAGATGAATGGCGGTGGCCGGATGCCTACTCCGTACGTACAGGAGGACGGTACTTCCTCGTGGGAATCGCGTTATGGCGGGTTCGAGCAACTCAGTGCGCAAGTCACTCGTTACTTCCGCTGTTGGTCCATCTACATTGGTGGTGAGAATCTGACAAACTTCAAGCAGAAGAATCCCATCATCGATGCCTCCAACCCTTGGGGAAGCAACTTCGACGCAACCATGGTATGGGGACCTATGCACGGTGCAAAGGCTTACATCGGAATAAGATATAAGATACCGAGATTATAGGAGGAACGGAAGTTTATAAGGGAGATTCGTTGAAAGGGATAGCTGACAATGAATAATTTTAAAATTGATGAAGAATTCTATCGGCTTCTAACTCCCTTTAACTCCTTAATGAAGAATTTAAGTAACTAGAAACTTTTAATAACAATCAAATTTTAAAAACACAATGAAAGCAAAATTTTTAATGACTTTGGCAGTCCTGTTCATGGGTACTGCAACAATGAATGCAACAGACCTTCGTACGGTAATCTTTAAGGTTGCACAGATGGTGTGTGAGAATTGCGAGAAAAAGGTGAAAGAAAATATCCGTTGCGAAAAGGGCTTGAAGAAACTCTCTACCGACTTGGACGCCAAGACAGTTACCGTCACTTACGATGCCGACAAGACCAGCGCCGAAGAGCTGAAGGAAAGCTTCAAGAAGTTCAACTACGAAGCCGAGATTGTCAGCGATAACAGCAGCACCTCCAGCAAGAGTTCAAAGAAGAGCAGCAAGTCTTCTTCCACTTCAACCAAGGACAGCAAGGCATCAACCAAGGATAGTAAGACCACTACCGATAAAGCCTGCTGCACGTCTGACAAAGACAGCAAGGATAGCAAGTCTTCACAAAACAGCAAAGACAATAAAGAAAACAAAGACAACAAGAAGGATTAATTCCTAAGAAGAATGTATCAAAACTGAAAGATACAATCTTTTAGACAAAGATTAAGCGGATTCTCAATCATTTGAATTTAAAATTTTAAATTTGAAATGAATGAATCCGCTTTTTCCGTATCCTTTCCCCATTATCCTCTAGCTGTTTCTATACTCCAGCGGGCTCATTCCCATGTGTCGCTTGAAGTATTTTCCGAAGAACGAAGCACTGGGGAAGTTCAGCGAATAGGCTATCTCCTGAATGGTCATGTCGGTCGATTTCAGCTTAGCCTTCACGTCCACCAATACCACGTAGGCTATGATGTCCAGCACATTCCTTCCCGTTACCTGCTTCACGGTGGTGCTGAGGTGTTGCAGCGAGATGCCCAGCTTGTCGGCGTAGAACTGCGCCCGCCTTTCGTGGGTATAGTTTTCTATGACCAGCTGAATCAGTCCGCGGCAGATGTCCTCCTTCCGGCTCTTGTTGCTCTTGGTTTGCGGAGCCGACTGACTGTATAGCATATTGGTGCCATACAGCAAGATGTCGAGATGCTTCTGTGCCATGACGGTGTCTAGGGGATGAGTCCCGTTGGTTACTTTGGCCATCAGTGCCATGAACTCGCGGTAGTAAGAAGCCGCTTCATCATCCATCTTCAGTACAGGGCACTCCAATATGCGCGAGAACGAGCCCGATGTAGCCTTTATCAAGTTCACTCCGTTCAGGCAATGTCCGGAAAATCCGATGAAACAGATGCGCACCTTTTCTTTCTGTTCATAGAACTGAATAATCGTACCCGGCAGTAGTACGACGAAGTCATTCTGCTTTATTTCCGTATCCATCAGGTTGATAGACACAGTGATAGACCCTTCTGTGCAGAGGGCGAATATACACGCTTTGAGTCGGCAGGATTGCTTATAGATGTTCAGAATATCTTCTGTGACGTCTGTCCATGCAATGACATCTACCGGTAAATCTACTTGTGGAAACTCCATGGCAATTTTGAGTTTTGTTGAGTACAAAGGTACACATTCTTCGATTCATTATTCATTTTCACCCGAAAAAATGAATCCTTTATATGCAAAATCTCTTATCTTTGCTTCCATGAAACTGGAATTTGAAGACTGGAAAGTGGTGCCATACGCCGAAGCTTGGCAGCGGCAGACGGCTTGTTTCGATGCCTTGGTGCGAGCCAAACAAGTAGGAGAGGAGTGTATCAACCGCATCATCCTGTGCGAACATCCCCACGTTTATACCTTGGGGCGCAGCGGCAAGGCGCAGAATATGTTGCTGTCCGACGAACAGCTCCGGCGGATAGGCGCAACCCTCTATCACATCGACCGCGGAGGCGACATCACCTATCATGGTCCCGGACAGCAAGTATGCTATCCCATCCTGAATTTGGAGGAGTTTTCTTTGGGTCTGAAGGAGTACGTTCATCTGTTGGAAGAAGCCGTTATCCAAGTCTGCGCCACCTACGGAGTCGAGGCCGGACGGGTAGCGAAGGCCACCGGTGTTTGGCTGGATGGCGATACGCCGGCAGCCCGTAAGATATGTGCCATCGGCGTGCGCAGCAGTCATTTCGTGACGATGCATGGTCTTGCCCTGAACGTAAACACCGACTTGCGCTATTTCAGCTACATACATCCTTGTGGGTTTATAGATAAAGGTGTCACCTCGCTCCAAAAGGAACTGGGATATGCGCTGAATCCGGACGAAGTGAAGGAGCGTTTATGCAATGCACTGAGTGGAATGTTGCCAAGCTCTGCAATCACCCGCGAAACTGAAACCCGAAACCGATAACGGGCGGCCTCTGAAATGTCTGGCCGAAATCAGAAATCTGAAATCATCCCGCTTATTTATTTGCAATAATTCTCCTTCAACCAAAAAAACTTATTACCTTTGCAAGTCACTTTTGAAAACAATAAAATAATAATAATATGAATATCTCTTATAATTGGTTGAAAGAGTATGTCGATTTCGATTTGACACCGGATGAAGTAGCTGCGGCACTGACTTCCATAGGCTTGGAAACAGGCAGTGTAGAAGAAGTACAAACCATCAAGGGCGGGCTGGAAGGCCTGGTCATTGGCGAAGTGCTGACCTGTGAGGCTCATCCCAATTCCGACCACATGCACGTCACGACTGTCAATTTGGGACAGGGCGACCCCGTACAGATAGTATGCGGTGCACCGAACGTGGCTGCCGGACAGAAAGTCGTTGTCGCCACACTGGGTACAAAGTTGTATAGCGGTGACGAATGCTTCACCATCAAGAAATCAAAACTACGTGGTGTAGAGTCCAACGGCATGATTTGCGCCGAAGACGAAATAGGAATCGGTACCGACCATTCCGGCATCATCGTGCTGCCCGAAACAGCCGTCCCGGGTACCCCGGCCAAAGATTATTATAACATCAAGAGCGATTATGTGCTGGAAGTTGACATCACGCCCAACCGTGCCGATGCTTGTTCGCACTACGGCGTGGCCCGCGACCTCTATGCCTACTTGATACAGAATGGCAAGCCGACTAGTCTGAAGAAACCTTCGGTAGATGCCTTTGCCGTCGAGAACCACGACTTGGACATCAAGGTGACGGTAGAAAATAGCGAAGCCTGCCCACGCTATACCGGTGTGACGGTGAAGGGTGTGACAGTGAAGGAAAGTCCCGAGTGGTTGCAGAATAAACTTCGCATCATCGGTCTGCGCCCCATCAACAATGTGGTGGACGTTACCAACTACATTGTCCACGCCTTCGGCCATCCGCTTCACTGCTTCGATGCCGACACCATCAAGGGTGGTGAAGTCATCGTAAAGACCATGCCCGAAGGTACTCCCTTCGTGACGCTCGACGGAGTAGAACGCAAGCTGAGCGAACACGACCTGATGATTTGCAATCAAGAAGCGCCCATGTGTATCGCCGGTGTATTCGGTGGTCTGGAGTCCGGCTCTACGGAGGCCACGAAAGATGTGTTCTTGGAGAGTGCCTATTTCCATCCTACTTGGGTACGTAAGACGGCCCGTCGTCATGGCCTGAATACGGATGCTTCCTTCCGCTTCGAGAGAGGCATCGACCCCAATGCGGCTATCTACTGTCTGAAGTTGGCTGCCCTGATGGTGAAGGAACTGGCCGGCGGAACCATCTCTTCCGAGATTAAGGACGTATGTGCCGCTCCTGCCAAAGACTTCCGTGTAGTGCTCTCCTACGAAAAGGTGCATTCGCTGATTGGCAAGGTGATTCCTGCCGATACCATCAAGAGCATCGTCACCAGCCTCGAAATGAAGATTGTGGAAGAAACTCCCGAAGGTCTTACGCTGGACGTTCCTCCTTACCGTGTCGATGTGCAGCGCGATTGCGACGTCATCGAAGACATCCTTCGCATTTACGGATATAATAATGTAGAGATTCCGAGCGCCCTGAAGTCCAGCCTGACGACGAAAGGCGAACACGATAAATCCAATAAACTGCAAAACCTGATTGCCGAGCAGCTCGTGGGTTGCGGCTTCAACGAGATACTGAACAACTCCTTGACCCGTGCCGCCTATTACGACGGCTTGGAGGCTTATCCTTCCAAGAACCTCGTGATGTTGCTCAATCCGCTGAGTGCTGACCTCAACGCTATGCGTCAGACTTTGCTTTTCGGTGGCTTGGAAAGCATTGCCCGCAATGCCAACCGCAAGAATGCCGACCTCAAATTCTTCGAATATGGCAACTGCTACTATTTCGATGCCGAACGGAAGAATCCGGAGAAGCCGTTGGCTGCTTATACCGAGAACTATCACTTGGGCTTATGGCTTACCGGCAAGAAGGTGTCCAACTCTTGGGCACATCCCGATGAAAACAGCACCATCTATGAGCTGAAGGCATATGTAGAGAACATCCTGCTTCGCCTCGGACTGCGTATGCGCGACTTGGTAGTGGGCAACCTTACGGATGACATCTATGCTACGGCACTTTCGGTCAACACGCACGGTGGCAAGCGTTTGGCAACCTTCGGCGTTGTGACGAAGAAGCTGCTGAAGCCTTTCGACATCGACAACGAAGTCTATTATGCCGACCTCAACTGGAAGGAACTGCTGAAGGCCATCAAGAATGCCAAGGTGAACTATACGGAACTGTCCAAATTCCCTGCCGTGAAGCGCGACCTTGCTTTGCTGCTCGACAAGAAAGTACAGTTTGCCGAAATCGAAAAGATTGCTTACGAAACGGAGCGTAAACTCCTGAAGGAAGTATCCCTCTTCGATGTCTATGAAGGCAAGAACCTCGAAGCCGGCAAGAAGAGCTACGCCGTCAGCTTCCTGTTGCAGGACGAAAGTCAGACGCTGAACGACAAGATGATTGATAAAATCATGTCCAAACTGATAGCCAACCTGCAAAACAAACTCGGTGCCAAGCTGCGTTAAAAGCATGGATTCGTGGCATACGGATATGATATGCCAATAATTTAAAGTTAAAATTCAAAATTTAAAATTACTTATAATGGGAAGAGCATTTGAATATAGAAAAGCTACAAAACTGAAAAGATGGGGTCACATGGCTAAGACCTTTACAAGACTGGGTAAACAAATCGCTATCGCCGTGAAGGCCGGTGGCCCTGAGCCGGAGAACAACCCTACATTGCGCTCGGTCATCGCCACTTGTAAGCGCGAGAATATGCCGAAGGACAACATCGAACGTGCCATCAAGAATGCATTGGGCAAAGACCAAAGCGACTACAAGAGCATGACCTACGAAGGATATGGCCCTCACGGTGTGGCTGTGTTTGTCGATACGCTGACCGACAATCCTACCCGTACCGTAGCCGATGTCCGTTCCGTATTCAATAAGTTTGGCGGAAACTTGGGTACTATGGGTTCCTTGGCCTTCTTGTTCGACCACAAGTGTATGTTCACCTTCAAGAAGAAAGCCGATATGGACATGGAAGAGTTCATCCTCGAAATGATAGACTACGACATCGACGAAGACTACGAAGAAGATGAAGAAGAAGGTACAATCACCATCTACGGCGACCCCAAGAGCTATGCCGCTATCCAGAAGCACCTCGAAGAAGGCGGTTTCGAAGATGTCGGTGGCGATTTCACTTACATCCCCAACGACCTGAAGGATGTTGAGGGCGAACACCGTGAAACCATCAACAAGATGATAGAGCGTCTGGAAGAGTTTGATGACGTACAGACGGTTTATACCAATATGAAGCCCGAAGAAGGCGAAGAATAAAAGAATGGCCTACATCTATAAGACAAAAGGTACGTGCAGCAGCAACATCGTGGTCGATGTAGAGAACGATGTTGTGAAAGACGTTAAGTTTATGGGCGGTTGCAACGGCAATTTGCAAGGCATTTCCCGGCTTGTAAAAGGAATGCCGGTTCGGTCCGTCATCGATCGGCTGGAAGGTGTGCATTGCGGTGCACGCTCCACTTCCTGTCCCGACCAACTTTGTCAGGCGCTGCACGAAATGGGATATTGAGTTTTAAGCCGCAGTATCTATATCCCACACAACATACAATCCCCTGTCTGTAATGATTTTGTTATTTCATTGCAGGCAGGGGATTTTTGTTTGCTTATTTGATAAAGCCAGAAGGCATAAAAAACACCTTGCTCACTACCACAGGGGGTAATAAGCTTCAACAATAAGATTAAATGTTACGGAAAAAAGTCGGAAATTGTTAAGAATGTAAAGCGGTTCATCTCTTACTAAGAGATCGACAAAATATATAAGCCCGTAGCTTTCAGAAGTTTCAGAAAAGGGATGTTTGGCGGGAAATGACCGCTATCAAGGAAAAGTAAAACAAAACTCAAAAAAAGGAATAGGTAAAATTGTTCATTTTCAGAAAAAAGCATATCTTTGCGGCGAGTTTGTCGATCTCTTAGTAAGAGAAGGACAAGAATTGTGGGCATAAACGCCCTGCG
>JAUNJD010000127.1 GCA_030523205.1 Bacteroides sp. | reverse complement strand
CAAAAACTTATAAACTCAAAAAGCTTAAAGCTTGTCGGCTTCCGTAGCCCGCAGGTAGCACTCGCGGCACAGGGGTTCGTACTCAGCCGTCTCGCCAAGCAATACCTGTTTGTCGTTCTTCACCGTGCGGTGGGAGAAGGAGGCCAACTGCCCGCACTTCACGCAGATGGCATGAACCTTCGACACCTCGTCGGCAATGGCACAGAGGCCGGGCATGGGGCCAAACGGCACCCCACGGAAATCCATGTCAAGGCCTGCCACGATGACACGCACACCGTTGTTGGCCAACTGATTGCAGACATCAATCAGGCCGTTGTCGAAGAACTGTGCTTCGTCAATGCCCACCACATCGACTTCCGAGGTGAACAGCAATATGCTGGCCGACGAATCAATCGGAGTGGACGAGATGGAATGGCCTTCGTGCGACACCACATCGGCATCCGAGTATCGGGTATCGATGGCCGGTTTGTATATTTCTACCCGCTGGCGGGCAAACTTCGCACGCTTCAACCGCCGTATCAGCTCCTCTGTCTTACCGGAGAACATCGAGCCGCATACTACTTCAATTCTGCCCCTGCGTCGGGTTTCCTGTACGTGATCTTCCGAGAATAGCACCATTTTGAATCAATTTCAGGTTTCACTTATTACCATATTTGAAACGCAAAAATAATACTTTTGTTTGCTTTCCGAGATTTTTTCATTATTTATTTCTACATTTGTGGCGTTAACATAGACAATGAAAGGATATGGAGACTCTATTGACAGATATAGAACTTGACATTCAAGAACTGAAATGTCTGATGCAGACTATCTCTGCCGGCGGCAATCCGGCCTTGCGAACCGTCGCCAAGAGAAACATCCGGCAAATGCAGGAACGGCTGAACGCTCTGACCGAATGGCTGGAAGACACTTCGGACGCACTCCCCACGCCGCCCGTACAGCAGCCTGCCCCCATCGAAAAGCCTCTAGCCGAGACTCCAGCCCCTACCCCCACCCCGCCGGCACAACCCCAACAGACTTCCATCTTGGGCGAACGCATCAAGCCCGCCACTGACTTGCGCCATGCCATCAGCCTGAACGACGCATTCCGCTTCACGCGCGAACTCTTCAAGGGAGATGCACAGCGCATGAACGAAGTCGTGGCGCAGATAGGTGCCGCCGCCTCGCTGGACGAAGCCTTGCAGACGTTCATCGCGGTAGTACAGCCGGACGAGGAGAACGAGGCCACTACGGACTTCATCGAACTCCTCAAAAAGTATTTCAGTTAAAACAGATTCGATTATGGGAAAACTATATGTAGTACCTACCCCCGTCGGCAACCTGGAAGACATGACCTTCCGCGCCATCCGCATCCTGAAGGAGGCCGACTTGGTGCTTGCCGAAGACACACGCACCTCGGGCATCTTGCTGAAGCATTTCGAGATAAAGAATGCCATGCAGTCGCACCACAAGTTCAACGAACATAAGACTGTGGAGAGCGTTGTCAGCAGGATAAAGGGAGGAGAAACGGTAGCCCTCGTATCGGATGCCGGCACTCCGGGCATATCCGACCCCGGCTTCTTGGTGGTGCGCGAATGCGTGCGCAACGGCATTGAGGTGCAATGCCTGCCCGGTGCCACAGCCTTTGTACCCGCATTGGTGGCATCGGGGCTTCCCAACGAGAAATTCTGCTTCGAGGGATTCCTTCCGCAGAAGAAAGGCCGCATGACGCGACTGAAAGCCTTGGCCGAAGAGTACCGGACGATGGTGTTCTATGAATCGCCCCATAGGCTGGTGAAGGCATTGACGCAGTTCACCGAGTTCTTTGGTGCCGAACGTCAGGCCTCCGTCTCGCGCGAAATCTCCAAGATTCACGAAGAGACCGTACGCGGAACCCTTGCCGAACTGATTGAACACTTCACCGCCAACGAACCGCGCGGCGAGATAGTCATCGTGGTAGCAGGAACAGACGATAAATAAACGTAATTAACCAAACTTAAAAAAGTAATAGCGTATGAAAAAGTTAGCAGTATTAATGGTGTGCACAGCCATGCTGGCATCGTGCAACAACTTTTCTGGTGGCAACAAAGACCTGAGAGCTGAAAACGACTCTCTCTTGATGGAACTGACTCAGCGCAATGCCGAGCTGGATGAGATGATGGGAACTTTCAACGACATATCCGAAGGATTCCGACAGATTAACGCTGCCGAGAACCGTGTAGACCTGCAACGCAGTGCCGTAGCCGAAGGTTCGATGAACGCCAAGGAGCAGATTGTGTCCGACATCGAGTTCATCCGCAAGCAGATGGAGGAGAACAAGGAGCAGATTGCCAAACTTCAGGCCATGCTGAAGAACAGCAAGAACAACTCGGCCCAGCTGAAGAGAGCCGTCGAATCACTGACGCAGGAATTGGTAGCCAAGACGCAACGCATCGAAGAGCTGCAAGCTGAGCTGGCTTCCAAGAACATCCGCATACAAGAGCTGGATGCTGCCGTGAGCGGACTGACAGCGGACAAGGAGAAGCTGGCTGCCGAGAACGAAGCTAAGTCGAAAACCGTCGCCGCACAAGATAAGGCTCTCAACACAGCATGGTTCGTATTCGGCACCAAGAAGGAACTGAAAGATCAGAACATCCTTACCAACACCGGCCTCTTCAAGAAGGGACAAGTGCTGAAGGATGCTGACATCAACAAGGACTACTTCACACAGATTGACATCCGCACCACTAAGGAAATCAAGCTGTATTCGAAGGACGCAGACATCCTGACTACCCATCCTTCGGGTTCCTATACGTTGGAAGAGGACGACAAGAAGCAGCTGACGCTGAAAATCACCAATCCGACAGACTTCTGGAGCGTAACCAAGTATCTGGTTATCCAGGTGAAATAAAGCTTTAAGTAAGGGACAAGGGGATAAGTTAACGAGACCGAAGAGAACGTGAAAGTAATATTTTAGGCACGGATTGCACGGATAAACACTGTTTTTAATAAGTCTTTTCCGTGAGAATTCGGGTCATCCGTGCCTAAGAGAAAGCACATCACGACTTCTCGAATAGTCTTTCCTTATTCCCTCGTCCCTTTGTCAATTTCCCCTCTCCTCACATGGCATACAAAAATCTTTTCTTCGACCTCGACGATACACTGTGGGCCTTCTCGCAGAACGCCCGCGATACATTCGAAGAAATGTATCACAAACACAATTACGACCGTTTTTTCTCTTCTTTCGAGCACTTCTATACGCTCTACGAGCACCGCAATCTGGAGTTATGGGACGAATATGGCCGTGGCGAAGTGACCAAGGACGAACTGAACCGCCAACGCTTCCTCTATCCGCTGGAAGCCGTGGGAGCAGGCGATGCAGCATTGGCCAAGGCCTTTTCTGAAGATTTCTTTTCCGTCATCCCCACCAAAAGCAAGCTGATGCCTCATGCCCGCGAGGTACTGGAATATCTGGCTCCCAAATACAATCTATACATCCTGTCCAACGGCTTTCAGGAGTTGCAATGCCGCAAGATGCATTCGGCAGGCATCGACGGATTTTTCAAAAAGGTAGTCCTGTCCGACGATATCGGCATACTGAAGCCCCGTCCCGAAATCTTTCATTTCGCCCTTTCGGCCACACAATCTGAGTTGCGTGAATCGCTGATGATAGGCGACAACCCCGATAACGACATAGCCGGAGCCGCCGGAGTAGGAATGCACCAAGTGTATTACAATACAAACAACCGAACCTGCCTTTCCTTCACTCCCACTTATCAGATTACGGACTTAAAGGAACTGATGGAGATATTATAGAACAAAAAGAGAGCGTACATTATGCCTAAATATAAAGATTTACCCCTGCCACAGATAGCTGTAACAGGGGTAATTTTCTCAAAAAGGGAAGTTTTGATTCACCCTCTTTTATTTTCTATTGGTAACTAAGACCGTTTACGGCAGGGTAATAACAATTACACCATCTACATCTGTATTGTTCCAACCACCACCTGCAGCAGGTACGTAGTAGTATGGAGCCAACTGTGCAGTCTTGCTATTAACCCACTTGTTATATTCAGCCGAAAGGCCACTGAAGGCTGTCGGCGGATAGACGTAGATAGGCTGAGAAGAAGAGCCTTGATAATTGAGACCCAAAGCATACGGAGTGAACGAAATGGTTCCATCCGAAGCAGTCCAGAAGGTGATATACGCAGGAGCCGAAGCCAAAGAAATCCAGTTGCCCCACTCGCCATCATCGTTAGTATAACACTGAGTATACGGATTCATCACGCGATAACGTTCAAAACCATCTGCCTTATAGATTTCAACATTGTAAGTCATGCCATTCGCTACCCAGTTATCGGCAAACGTACCGGTACCCAGCGATACCCAGCTATAGTCCTTGCTTACGGTCAACGAGGTAGAGGCAGTACCACCTACGGCCACATTTTCGCCATCGATAGTCAACGTAACATTCAGTTCTACACCAATCTCCAACGGAGTAACATCGACTGTCACTGTTGTCGTGGCTTCACCGGCAGCAAAAGAATAGCTTGAAACAGTGCAGCCCGACAAAGGAGTATCGTTAGCATCGTCAATAGTAGCAGTCATAGACACGGTTCCTGTCAATGCTTCCCCGGTATCACCACGGAAAAGATCTACTGTAAACGTAGGGTCATTGGGAGACACAACCACGCTCGTCAAGGCGCTGGAAGTGAATGTCACTCCCGACTCTGAATATATCGCCCCCACTTGGTCCTCATCGCAAGATGCGAACAAGCCCAGCGACAAGACAGAGAACAGGACAGTAAGTTTATTCAAATATTTCATGATTCTAAATTTCTAAAGTTCGTAAATCGATTATTCGTAGTCACCTGTCGGATTCTGATCCGTAGCACTATTCATGTTCACATTGCCATCGAACTCAGCCTGAGGGATGGTCAATACCCACATATAGCATTCGGGGTCGTCCGTCGGACGGTTGGCAAGCAGGGCTGAAGTAGGCCATCCCATAGCCGTTGTACGGCGGAAGCCTTGTTTCAGACGACGGATGTCGTAGATACGTCCGGCCTCACCCCACAGCTCGATACGACGCTGAATGAGGATTTCTTCGAGCAACGAACCTGTCTCATCACTGGTCAGCTCGCCCAAAGAAGTTCCGGTCTTGGTGCAAGTGTAGTTCGGATCACGAACTGCCATCAGTTCCATCAAGTCAGCCTTGGCACTGGTTTCATTGCCCAAGCGACATTCTGCCTCGGCAGCAATCAGATACATTTCTTCTATACGCATCCAGATGTAGTCACCGGTCCAAGTCTGCATATCAGCAAACTTGAACTTCTCCTGCTGGTAGCCACCATTACCGTTACCTGAGTAGCTGGGGTCCCACCAAGCCAAACGCTCATCGGTAGCACTCATCTTGGCGTACAGGTTCTTGTTGATTTGCTTTAAGGCTCTAGCGCCATAATATCCGGCTTCAACCTCCATGTGCGTGAACAAGCTGGCGTACATACCGGCTTGGTCGGAAATGATTTCTGCACCCCACATCACGTTGGCTGCATCGGCATCGTTCAAGCCTGTAAAGGCTGAAACCGAAGTAATCGCGCATCCACTGGCCTCAATGGCAGCATGGGCAGCCGTCTGGGCTGTTGACCAATCTTCCATTACCAAAGCGATACGTGCCTGAATACCCAAAGCTACAGCATGGCTGATGTGACTCTTGTGTGCCTGAGTTGTACCATTCAGCAGCTCCACAGCTTTCGCGATATCCGAAGTAATCTGTGCATATACTTCTGCCACCGTAGAACGTGCCTTACCTTCTGTTCCGGCTACTGTCGGTTCGGTGTAGATAGGACAGCAGGGATCACTCTCGTGTCCGCTGTAAGTGCGTGCAAAGCTTTGTGCCAGCATGAAGTAAGAGTAAGCGCGGATGGCGTATGCCTGACCGATGACGTAGTTCACATCGGTGGTGCTACCACCCATGGTTGTTTCGGCAGCCAAGATGTAGTTGGCGTTGGAAATCCAGGTATAGTAGGCATTCCACAAGTCATACGAACGCCAAGCACCGGAAGTATAGCGCGACTTCACATTGTACAAGCAGTCGTACCAGAACCAACCACTACCCGCAGCAGACATAATCATGTCTTCGCCCATCACGTCAGCCATGATGTTGTAGGCCGAGATACCAAAGCATTGGTGAGTGTTACCCGTTGTTGACCATCCGGCAGTGTACATAGAGCGGTAGATACCGTTCAAGGGAACCAACGCCGAAGTAGCAGTGGACAACAATCCGGAGCCGGACATTGAGTCGGTAGGGATTGTCTCAAGAGAGTCTTCCGAACAAGACGAAAGCACGGAGCAGCCCAGCAATCCGGCAAAAATATAATTGAATATTTTTTTCATATTGTCTTATCTTATTATTTTAACTGATTAGAAATTAATCTCGAAGCCCACCGACCAAGTCTTGTTGGGAACATATACATAGCTTGTAGAACCGGTGAAGTTATACTGCGGGTTCATACCTTGCAGGTGAGTGAACAAAGCCAAGTTATCTACTGAGCCGAATATGCGTACAGAACGCAGGTTGACCTTGCTCATCCAAGACTTCGGCAATGTATAACCCAATGTGATGTTCTTGATGGCGAAGTAAGAAGCGTCTATCAAGAAACGGTCGTTCGTGGCATAAGCACCACCCACCTCGATACGGGGAACATCGGTGATGTCGCCCGGCTTCTGCCAACGACGCATCGCGTGCTTGTTCCAGTTCGTGTTGTAGTAAGACACGTTCATAGAGCCTGCATACAGCGAATCGTACACCTTACCACCGATGGAGTAAGTAGTCAAGATAGAGAGGTCGATGCCCTTCCATGAGAAGTCGGTAGCGATGCTTCCGTACAGGTCAGGAATACGGCTGCCCAAATAATACTTGCTGTTGGCAGCTTTGGAGTAATCGCTGCTGACACGTTCGTTGGTGATGTTACCGTTTTCATCGGTATCATACACCCAATAGAGCTGTGCACCGGTTGCAGGGTCAACACCGGCAGACTTGGCCATGTAGAATGTATTGATAGGACTGCCTTCCTTGGTACTATATATACCATCGATAATTTCGGGCGAAGTGCTAGTCAGCTTCAACACCTTGTTCTTTACAGTAGAGCCCATCCAAGTGATGTTCCAAGTAAAGTCCTTCGTTTGGATAGGAGTACCCTTGATTTCGAGTTCAAAACCACTGTTGCGCATATCACCTACGTTGGCATTGTAACCGCTGAAACCGGTAGAAAGAGCCATCGGGTAGTTCAGCAACATATCGGTAGTCTTCTTGTTGTAGTATTCGGCATTCACTCTCAAACGGTTGTCGAACATAGCAGCTTCGATACCGATGTTGAAGTTAGCGTTCTTTTCCCAAGACACTTCTTGGTTTTCCAGTGAAGATACCAAACCACCAATCTGATTGGCGTTAGCGTATGACAAGTCGTAGAGGCTCTGCCATGCATAGTAGCTACCCAGGTTATCGTTACCCTGCTCACCGTAGCTCACCTTGAACGAGAGGTTGTTCACCCATTCTACATCTTCCATGAAGGCTTCCTTCGAGATACGCCAGTTGGCACCTACCGACCAGAATGTACCCCAACGGTGGTCTTTCTGGAAACGAGAAGAACCATCGGTACGGATAGAAGCATCGAAGTAATACTTTTCATCGTAGTTGTAGTTGATACGGCCCAACCAAGACTCGATGCGGTAATTGTCCGTATAAGAGTCTGCAGAGTACAGCGTTGTACCCGGACGGAGTTCCAAGATACCATCTACCAAGTTGGTCTTACCAGCTTCCAGATATTCGTATTTGTAAGCATAGAACTCATGACCGGCCAATACATTGAAGCTGTGCAGACCGAATGAGCGATCCCACGTCAACAGTTGGTTGAAAGTGTAGCTCAACATACGTGTGTTGTACTTTCTCAGCAAACCACCGGCAGCTGCTTGGTTACCATGATACATATTCATGTAAGTCATCTGCAACTGATTGCGGTAGTCCATACCAAAGTTCAAAGCCAGCTTCAAGCCCTTGAATACGCCAAACTTGTCGTTGTCTGAACCAAATGTCAATCCGGTACGCAAACCGGCAACGTCGTTCTTCAGTTCAGCCTTGTCGTCAACCAGACCACCCAGCGGGTTGTAGTCGTTATAGCTACCCGGACGTCCGTTTTCACCGTAGTCCAGCTGCGGGTTACCGTTGTCATCCAATACGTTGTTTCCGGTAAGGTCCTTGATATACATGGGGAACAACGGAGACACGAACTGTGCAGAATACCATACGTTGGAAGTAGCAGAACCGGAGTAGTTGCTGAAGTTCTGCAAAGAGTGAGTCAAGTTGGCATTCAACGAAGCCGTAAACCAGTCTGTAATCGTAGAGCTTATGTTAGAGCGTGCACTGTAACGCTGGAATCCGGTAGTTGTCAAAATACCATCCTCGTTCAGATAACCCAACGAGAACATATACTTGGTCTTGTCCGTACCACCGGTAACAGAGAACTGATGCTCGTGACGGAAAGCGTTGTCCTTCTGCAGGGCATCCAGCCAGTTCTCGTTCCATGCGGCTTGTGCGTCAGCATGTACTTGTCCGGTAGTAGCGTCGATGATAGTATCCCAAGTGTAGTTCTTGAACGGGTTGTAAAGTTCACCACCCAAGTTGCTGCCCAAAGCACTGCGAGCAGCAGCTTCAGCATCAGCCCAAGAATAACCACTATTGAACACATAACCATTGCGCAACGATTCGTAGCTCAACTGAACAAATTCTTTTTGATCGGTCATAGCATAGCGGTCAATACCACGTGAGGACCAACCGGCGGTAGAGCGCCAAGTAACCTGCGCCTTACCTTCCTTACCTTTCTTGGTGGTAATCATCACAACGCCGTTGGCACCACGTGCACCATAGAGGGCACCTGCCGAAGCATCTTTCAAGATAGTCATGGATTCGATATCCGACGGATTGATGGAGCTAAGCGAGCCGCCATAAGGGATACCATCTACTACATACAACGGATTTTGTGAAGCGTTGATGGAGCCATAACCACGGATAATGACGGAAGCAGCCTCACCCGGCTGTCCGGATCCGGAAGTAGTCAACACACCTGTTGTCTGACCTTCCAGACCTTTGCTCACGTTGGTTATAGGACGAAGCTCCAACTTTTTGTTGTCGATAGTAGAAGCCGAACCGGTAAAGGAGGACTTCTTAGCGGTACCGTATGCGACCACCATTACTTCATCAAGTTCCTCAGAATCGAGCTTCAAAACCACCTGTACGTGTGGCTTAATAGCCACTTCCTGTGTCTGCATACCAACGAACGACACCACGAGAGTTCTCGCCGAACTTGGTACGTTTGTCAAATCAAACTTGCCGTCTATATCGGTAATGGCACCTACTTGTGTACCTTTTACTAATCAAAACAGAAGCTCCAATCACTGGCTGTCCATCTTCATCAGAAATCACAACACCTGTGATCTTCTTGTTCTGGGCAGTTGCTAGGCCTATACCCACAACGAGACAGGCCAATAACAGCATCAATTTTCTCTTCATAAATTCTCTCTTAAAGTTTAACTTTACATTAATAGTTTCTTTACTCTAACAAAATGCAAATATATTAATAAATATGTAAATGGTATGCATATATTCAAAAAAAACTTGCGACGGTATCGTTTTTTATGCAATAAGACGTTTTTTTGTGCTAAAAAACATGGTCGGAAGCATACAAAAAGAAGTAATAATGTCCAAAAGCTATCATTATGATTTGGTGAATAAGTTGCTTTTTATGTCACGTATATTGTTTTTTAATATAATATCGTTAATAAAACAGGCTATATACAAGCGTTTTTAACAGCGAACGACCTCTTATCTGCCGTGATACGTGTAGGCTCTTTCTTAAATTGGGGTAGAAAATCACCCGTCGGGCATTGTGGAAAAGATGTCAGTACCATGATGCACGAGGGTGATATAAGAACATTCAAAGTATCAATTTAAAATCTTAGAGAAAATGGAAAAGATTATTTACAGCCTAGTGTATAACCGAAAGAAATGCCTAAACAAGAATGGCATGGCGTTGGTGCAAGTGGCGGCCAACTTGAATCGAAAGAAGAAGTATTTCTCTACAAGGGTTTATCTGAAGCCCGAACAATGGGATGCGAAGAGGCTCATGGTGAAGAAGCACCCCAATGCCGAAGCGTTGAACCAAGCGATTTACGGCTTCATGGCCACGATTGAGAAGCAGGAGCTGGAACTGTGGAAACGAGGAAAGCCGGTCAGCCTGGAAATGCTGAAAGCGGCACTTATGGCCAACGATGACAAGGAACTTTTCATTCCTTTTTTCCGGCAGGAGATTGCCAACTCGTCCATAAAGGAAAGCACCAAGCGCAACCACCTTTCTACGCTGAGGCTGCTTCAGGAGTTCGACAAGGATGTTTCGTTTGCCGACTTGACCTTCGACTTCGTATCTTCCTTCGAACACTTCTTGCAGACGAAGGGTTATCACACCAACACCATAGCCAAACACATGAAGCAACTGAAACGGCACATCAACGTTGCCATCAACAAAGACCGCATGGATTTGCAGAAGTACGCCTTCCGTAAGTACAAGATAAAGACTGTGCCCAACAAGCATACACACCTCACTCCCGAGGAACTGGACAAACTGGAAAGCCTGCATCTGGAAGGGCAAGCCTTGAAATACCGGAAAACGCTGGACGCCTTTCTGTTCTGCTGCTATGCCGGCTTGCGCTACTCGGACTTCACCAACCTTGCGCCGGACAACATCGTCAAGATGAATCAGGACGTATGGCTGATATACCGCTCCGTCAAGACGGGGACAGAGGTACGCCTCCCGCTCTATCTGCTCTTCGGCGGAAAGACAGTCGGCATTCTCGATAAGTATCAAGCCGACCTCAAGGGTTTCTTCTGCCTGAAGGACAATTCCAACATCAACAAGCAGCTGATTGTCATCGCCCGCTTGGCAGGCATTGCGAAGCGAATCTCCTTCCACACGGCCCGACACACGAACGCTACCTTACTTATATATAATGGCGTGAACATAACAACCGTGCAAAAGCTGCTGGGGCACAAGAGTGTGAAGACAACGCAGGTCTATACCAACATCATGGACTGCACCATTGTACAAGACTTGGAGAAGCATCACAGCCCGCGATAACAGCCACGAAAGCCCGTGGCATCGGCTTTCCGCCCGGACTGCATATACCCACACTCTACCGAACGCTCGGCCTCCGTGAAACGTATATATCGTTCGGTCATGGCATATAGATGTCGATGCGGATGGATTACCGGATGAAAGGATATGGTTCACTAGGGATAAGGCGAAAACATCCCCATGTAATAGGTAAAAACATGGGGATGTTATGATGC